>JAJRTR010000032.1 GCA_024278215.1 bacterium | reverse complement strand
GTCTCAATCTTTATCCGGAAATAGCTCAATGAAAGGAATTATCATGCGCTCGGACTTGCACCACAACATCTTGTGGCTACCCACTCAAAACCCGGAAGCGCGAAAAATTTATATTTCTTTATCAACTGTTCAAATTGCAGTTCGGATCTTGTCAGCAGCATTTCAGCATACATAACCAACTTCGATTATTTCGGCGACGGCGTGTGGAATGCGACTTTCTCTATTCCCTTCGGTACGAAAACAGCGGCAGGCACCTGGTATCTTAATTCCATGACTGTAACAGATTTCGCCGGCAACTCTGATTATGTGTACCAGAACGAGCTCGAAGCGCTTGCGGGCAAGACTCTCGAATTTACTGTCGAATAGACGCGCAGGCCATCGGCATGTCGAGTAATGCGCATATCCCCGATTGTTGCTTTCCAGCCCCTCAAAGTTAGCTGTTTTATCCCCCATTGGTGAAATATGTGGTTGAATGGATTCCAGATTTTGCAGGTATGTCTGATTTGCGTTTTAATAGTTTATATTGTACCGTTGTTGTCATCCCGGACAGGGAGCGGGACCCATTTTTATTTTCACCCGCATATTTCACAAATGCGGGTGAAATACACTATGGACTTCATGCGGAGTGGTCCGTTACTGGAGTTGGAGGTATACAGGACAAATGCCCGATAAAACAAACAGGGAAAATAATTGTGTGAATGTCCCGAAGCGCCTGAAACCCAAACGCGGCGAGGTGCTGGATGTTCATGTCGAGAGCCTCGCGTTCGGCGGCGCGGGCGTGGGCCGCACAGAAACGGGACTCGTGATTTTTGTGCCCGGCGGCCTGCCCGGCGATGAGCTCCGCGTAAAAATAACTAAAAAGAAAAAAGGGTTTCTCGAAGCGCGAATAATTGAAGTCATCGCTCCTTCGCCCGACAGGATCGAGCCGCGGTGCGAACACTTCGGACTGTGCGGCGGCTGCAAGTGGCAACATTATCCTTACGCTCTGCAACTTAAAGCGAAAGAGCAGCAGGTGCTCGACCACTTCCAGCGGATCGCAAACGTCCCGGCCCCACCGGTCGAGCCTGTTGCCGGTATGGACACACCGTGGGGATACCGCAATAAAATGGAATACACTTTTTCAGTTTTCAAAGACGGCGACATGAAACTCGGTCTGCACCGGCCCGGTTTTTTCGATTGGATAATAAATATTGAAAAATGCCTGCTCCAGACTGAAACCTGCGACAGGATAAGAAACGCAACCCGCAGTTTCTGTTATGATCATAATCTTACAACGCATAATGTACGAAAACATGAAGGGCTGTTGCGCAACCTTGTCGTCAGAACAGCGGATTCGGGTGTAATGGTGTGCATATCGACGCACACGGAAGAGTTCGCCGAATACGCCGAAGCTTACGCCGACTTCATCACATGCGAAATACCGGACATCAAAAGCCTGATGTGGTATGTCAACCCTCTACTGAGCGGTGTCGCGCTTGCGGGTGAAGCGAGACTGCTTTTCGGCGACTCGCACATAAAGGAAAATATACTCGGACTGGAATTAAAAGTTTCGCCTCTTTCGTTTATGCAGACAAACACGGCGCAGGCGGAAAAACTATATGAGACAATGCTGGAGTTCGCCGGGCTGGAAGGCGGCGAAACGGTCTTCGATCTCTACACGGGAATGGCGCCTATTGCGATGCTCGCGGCGGGCAGAGCAGGCAGAGTCGTCGGGATAGAGAGTGTTGCCGAAGCGGTCGAAGACGGGGAATATAATCTCCGCGCGAACGGCATAGACAATGTGGAACTCATCGCAGGCGAAGTCGAGAACGTCATGCCGGGACTGTGCGAGAAGACGAAACCCGACCTGATTATCGCCGATCCGCCACGTGTCGGAATACACAAAAAAGCGGTAAAAGCGATAATCGAAGTGTCTGCGCGCAGGATAGTATATGTCTCATGCAATCCGTCGACCCTGGCTCGCGATGCCGCGGAATTCATAGCCGCCGGATACGAACTCGTCAGGGTCCGGCCTGTCGACATGTTCCCCCATACGGCACACATTGAATGTGTCGCCCTGTTCGACAAACCTGCATAGTAAATCGTAATCGGGATTCGTATTATTGCAATTGGATTAGTAGACTACTGGCACGTCGGGTCCGTGGGGCAGGCATCAGAAACATCAGGCTGACCGTCGCCGTCCGTATCCATCGGCTGGACCATGTGGAGGATTTCGATAGTTCTCTGGCGCAGCATATCTTCGACTTCTATGGTGAGTGTTCTTTCATCGAGGCTTATTGGATAATCCTGTATCAGGAAACTCCCGTCGTCTTCTATATACCTGCTGGCGTTAACGCCGTTTATAAGAAGAGACACACCGGGTTCGGTGAGTCCGAAAACCTGAATGTAACAAATCCGCTGATCACATGTTCCGATTGTAGTCGGATCGAAACCGTCGATAGGCTGGCTGATTGTAAGCATCGGCGGTGTATTATCCAGATGGACAGTAACCGTAATATTTTCAGTGCCTCCCGATGGGCTGATAGCCTGGATATCGAGTGTGTTCTCACCTTCATATAGAGATACAGTGCCGGAGAATGAACCGTTCCTGTTAACCGGCACCTCCGTTTTGTTCACCATTACTGTAGCCCCCGGTGTAGTGGTGCCTGTTACATAAATATTAGGTTCGCTGAAGAACATGCCGTCCTGTGGGCGCAATATTGTAAGCGCCGGTTTTTTCGGTGCGATCGGCCATTTCAGTTTGACCCATAAACGGTTTATGTCGGGTGGAACTTTTCGCAAGTCGCTCTCGGGGCCGTCCGGTGTTTTTTTTAATATCAACATCTGACCCTCGTCGGCACATAATGTTTTTCCGTGATGGAAGCAAATTGTTCCTTTACCCGAAGCGACCTCCGTCTTTCCCTCGCCGTCGCTGATTACGCTGAACACACCGGCTCCGGCTGTCATTTTTCCATGTATCGTTTCTATAACAAGTTTTTCTTCAGGGTCTTCCGGCTGGTATAGTACTGCTATGTGTCCTCTTTCGAGTTTAAAGTCAAAACCCTGTTTATGTTTTTCGCCTTTCCCTGTTTCTATCTGTGCCGGTCCCATCGCCGCCCAGCTGCCGCGCCCGTCGAACGCGGCTTCTATCCTTGATTTTTCCTGTACCCTTATGGAAATGCCGCCGGATATTTCCATGCCAGGTTTGAGCGGTTTCCAGCCCTCGTCGCCTTCCTTATATATTGCCATACCCTCTATCGACGACACTTTCGCTATCGCCGCATACGCCTTAAAATAAAAAACGAATACTGCGATAATTACCAGGAATGTCAATAACAACGTTGATTTTTTTGTGTCAAAAAGCATCTTCCGCCGTATCTACCATTTTTAATATCTTGTCGAGATTTGTTATCTTCAGAAGCCCCTTCAGGTTGTTCTGGATGGAAGCAAGGTACAGTTCCCGCCCGTGTTTGAGCAGTGTCGAGTTGATCGCAACAAGCGAACCCAGTCCTGAACTGTCTATGAAATCCACATCTTTGAAATCAAGCACGAAATCGAGTCTCTTGTAACTCTCTGTGAGAGCCTTTATGTCCTGATACATCGTGATTGAAGCTTCTCCGCCGATTCGTCCGTGAAGCTTTATCAGCAACTTGTTTTCTTTCTGCTCACTCGTTAGTTCAAAGCTCATTCTCAGCATCCTGTATGTTAATGAATTTGCCTAATACTGTAGCATAAAACCCCTTTTTTCACAATCATTCAAATCCTGTCCACATCACATTCGGCATATCCTCAACATTTCGCTCTTTATATCTTTCTTTCAACATTTCGACTCTTTATAATGGGCGTTTTTATATAAAACTTCCACTTCACCCGATAATATTTTCAAACCCTGCTTTAGGGGCAATCCCAAAAAGCTGTCGTACTCCAGGGCGGTTAAAACCGCAACGCAGTAGAATGGGGGGCTCACGGTTTTCAGGATTTCTTTGTGAGAAATCCGGTGTATTCTTATTTGACAAAAAGGGAATACTCGCTTTCACAGACGGTATAGCACCTGACAATATTTGCCAGCTTTTGTGGATTGCACCATCTTACATCTCTTTGGGGTCGAAGTTGTACTCCTTGAGTTTTTTGATGAGGTAGGCGCGGTTCATATCGGCGTTGCGGGCGGCTTTCGAGACGTTGCCCCCGGCATCTTTGATGATGGTTTTAAAGTAGTTTCTTTCAAATGTTGCGATTGCGCGATTTTTCTGCTCGGTGAAACTGCCGCCGCTGACGGCTACTGATTCTTCTTTCATTCTTTCGGGCAGATCGCGCATGGCGATTCTATCGCCGTCGGCAAGCAGCACCATGCGTTCGATGCAGTGTTTGAGTTCCCGCACATTCCCCGGCCAGTTGTAGGCACAGAGTCTTTCGATTGCGTTTTGTTCGATAACGACATTTTTACCGGTTTTCTTGTTGAAGTAGGCAAGAAAATAGTCGATAAACAGTTTGGCGTCGTCGCCGCGTTTGTGAAGTGGTGGAAGTGCTATTTTCAGGACGTTCAGCCTGTGAAACAGGTCTTCGCGGAAGTTGCCCCCGGCCACTTCACGGCGAAGGTCTTTGTTGGTTGCGGTAATGATGCGAACATCTACTTTTCGGGCGCGGGTGTCGCCGACGCGCATGAACTCGCCGGAGTCGAGCACGCGAAGCAGTTTTGATTGCAGCGCCATTGTAGCGCTGCTGATTTCATCGAGGAATAGTGTTCCGCCGTCGGCGGCATCGAAGAGACCGCGTTTGGCGGACATGGCACCTGTAAAAGCACCTTTTGCGTGGCCGAACAGTTCGCTTTCCATGAGTGTATCGGGCAGAGCGGCACTGTTGACGATGATGAAGGCGAAGTTTTTTCGCGGATTGTCAGGGCTGTTGTAGATAGCACGGGCGATGATTTCTTTCCCGGTGCCGGTTTCGCCCTGAATCAGAACGGGGCCGTCCGAGGCGGCGATTTTGTCCAGGGTGGAGACGATACTTTTCATTTCGTCACAGCCGGCGAGGATGCTTTCCTTCGAGGCGCGAAGGTTATTTCGGATAGTTTCTATTTCGGTAGTGAGTATGTGAAGTTTGAGTAGTTTCCTGACACGGAACAGGAGATTTTTCATATCGAAGGGTTTATGGAGGAAGTCGTCGGCCCCCATTTCGAGGCTTTGCATGGCGAGTTCGTCGTCGCCGTAGGCCGTCATGAAAATAACATGTGGGGCATCGCTGCCCATCTGTTTTATTCCGGTCAGCGTATCGAGACCGTCGATGCCGGGCATCCTGTAATCGAGGATGACCATGTGGAATGTTTCCCGTGCAATTTGTTCCAGTGCCGCTGTCCCAGAGTTTGCTTCGCGGACTTCGTAGCCGACACGCTCTAGGTTTTTCCTGATGGCCCAGCACATTTCCTTTTCGTCGTCCACCACAAGTATTCTGGCTTTCATGCAGTTTCCCCCGTTTCTT
>JAJRTR010000031.1 GCA_024278215.1 bacterium | reverse complement strand
GTGCTCGCGGGCGCGATGTACCAGGTGTTCGACTGGTAATTTATCACGAGAGGCGTTTCCGTTGCGGTGCAGGCCGCGTCCGTGGTGACGGATATGATCTCGTCGCCGTTGAGTGTGAGCGCGGTGCCTGTTTCCGATTCGAGGGCCGCCGCGCCGCCGTTCACCTTTATCTGGTACAACAGGCCGTCGCCCGCCGCGTCGTCCCACGCGGGGCTTTCCTGTCCGGCTGTCGGGTCGAGATTAAGTTGCGTGCTGTCGGCGGTGCGCACGAAGCCGGTTGTCGAGATGCGCACATAGCGCGCCGCCTCGACACTCGGAGCGATGAACCACGCGCCGGACGCCGCGCTCCAGAACTCGCGGTTCGGAGTTTCCGGGTCGCTGCCGCCGCTGCAATCCACCGCCGAACATATCTCCAGCGTTTCCGTGCCGTCGAGCGTAAGCTGATTGCCGATTTCGTCTTCATACACATTCGCCCCGCCGGTGACTTTGACAAGGTATTCGAGCCCGCGGTACTGGTTTGTCGACGAACCGATTACCGGAACGACGGCGTTCTGGTTATAGTTGCCGAAAGAAAGGATAGTCTGCGCGTTTGTGGCGGGCTGAAAGAAGGCCGAGAGGCCGGTGTTTGTTACTTCGGGATTGACATAACCCGTGGCGGTGAATCTCAGGGCGGCGTTGGTGGACGTCGCCCATGCGGCTATGTTCGTACTCGAATAATCCGGCGCCGCCGAATTGAATGTAATCGAATCGAGAGTGGACACATCCGTGGCTGTGCCGAGTTCGTCGGCCACGGTAATCTTAAGCGGATATTTCATTCCGTCGGAGGCGGCCATCGTCCACTCGGGAATCGCCTGGGGACCGGACGCGCTGGGAGTAATTGAACTGCCATCGATAGTGTCGACATATCCCGTCTTGTACATTTTTATCCATGTCGAGCCGGTCGCGGCGGGCGCTATATACCAGGCCGGTGCGCTCCATGTCGGCCCGAGCAGCGGCGCGACCGGTGCCGAGCAGTCGCTGGTGTTGCATACGTTCATCGACTCGGTGCCGTCGAGCGCGAGGTCGGTGCCGAATTCGTCCTGGAACTTGCTTCCCGTGTCGACGACCTTGATCTGATAGGGCAGTCCGTCGCTGTCCTCGGGGGTCCATGTCGGAACCTGCTGGGCGGTATCAGTGACCGTTATGCTCGAGTTCTCGCACGTCTCGATAAAGCCCGGTTCGTATATCGCCAGGTATTTCAGGCCCATGCTGGCCGGGGCGATGTACCATGAGTTCGCACTGTAGTTGATTATTAACGGCGTTTCAGTCGCCGTACACGCCGCGTCGTTAGTGACAGTGATTATTTCGTTGTTATCGATAGTGAGCGCGACATCGAGCTCGGATTCGAGCGCGTTTACACCGCCGTTGATCCTTATCTGATATATGACGCCGTCGCCGTCCGCATCGTTCCACACAGGACTTTGCTGCGCGAGCGAGGATTGCATATTTATCTGTGTGCTGTCGGTAGTGCGCACGAAACCAGTGGGTGTAATGCGCACATATCTGAGGCCCGCGGCACTGGGCGCGATGAACCATGAACTGCTGGCCGCGCTCCATGTGCTTTGCACCGGCGCTTCCGGGTCCCCGCCGCCGCTGCAATCTATCGCCGAACAAATCTCCAGCGTTTCCGTGCCGTCGAGTGTGAGTTGATTGCCGAGTTCGTCTTCGTAAGTGTTCGCGCCCTCGACGACCCTGATGATGTATTCGAGACCGCGATAGTAGTTCGTGGCGGCGATAGTCGGCGCGGCGGCGTTCTGCGCGTAATTGCCGAACGCGAGCAGTGTCTGTCCGCTCGTGGCAGGCGTAAACGCGCCGGAGAGCCCCGTGTTGGTTATGTCCGTGTCCACATAGCCTGTGGCGGTCATTGCGAAAACGCCGGCGGTGTCCGTCGCCCATACAGCCATGTTCGCGCTCGAGTAATCCGGCGCGGCGGTATTGAACGTAATCGCGCCGAGCGCGGCGATATTTATACTGTTGCCGAGTTCATCCGCAGCAGTGACTTTCAGCGCATACTTCATTCCGTCGCCGGCGGCCATCGTGAAGGTGGGAATCGCCTGCGGGCCGGACGCGCTGGGGACGACCATCGAGGCGTCCCGCGTCGCGACATATCCCGATTTGTACATTTTTATCCATTTCGAGCCGGTGCTGGTCTGCGGCGCGATATACCATGACGTGCCGTCCCAGCTCGGGCCGAATGTCGGCGTCTGGGTTGCCGAACAGTCACTCGCCGTACAGACTTCGAGCACTTCCGTGCCGCTGAACGAAAGGTTGTTGCCGATTTCGTCCTGGAAGTAGCCTGCCGTGTCGACAGCTTTGATCATGTAGGGCAGGCCGTCGCCATCGCCCTGCGCCCAAGCGGGCGATACCTGGCCTGTTGTCGACGCGGTGACGCTCGCGCCGTCGCATGTTTCTATGAATCCGGGTTCGTATATGGCGAGATACTTTACACCGGTGGTGCCGGGTGCGATGTACCAGGCGTTCGACTGGTAATTTATAATCAGAGGCGTTTGCGTCGCGGTGCATGTCGAGTTGGTTGTGACAGTAACGATTTCGTCACCGTTGAGGGTAAGCGCGGTACCGATCTCGGATTCGAGGGCCGCCGCGCCGCCGGCGACTTTTATCTGGTACGGCAGTCCGTCGCCCGCCGCGTCGTCCCACGCCGGGCTTTCCTGCGCGGTCGTCGGGTCGAGGTTCAGTGTCGCGCCGTCCGATGTGCGCACGAATCCGGTGGCCGTTATCCTCACGGTGCGCGCCGCACCGTCCACACTCGGCGCGACAAACCACGAACTGCTCGCCGAGCTCCAGTATTCCCTGATCGGCGTTTCCGGGTCGCCGCCGCCGCTACAGTCGGCCGCCGAACATATTTCGAGTGTTTCCGTACCGTCGAGCGTCAGTTGATTGCCCAGTTCGTCTTCATAGACATTCGCGCCCTCGACCACCCTGATCAGGTATTCCAGGCCGCGGTAGTTGTTTGTCGAGCCCGTAGTCGGAGCTGCGGCGCTCTGCGCGTAATTTCCGTAATTTATTACCGTCTGTGCGCTTGTCGCCACCTGGAACGCACCGGTAAGTCCTGTGTTTGTTACTTCAGTATCTACATAACCGGTAGTCGACACCCGCAATATCGCGGTAGTGTTCGTCGCCCACACGGCCATATTCGAGTTCTCGAAATCCGGCGCGGTCCCGTTGTACGTGAGTGTGTCGAGCGTAGTAGTCGTCGTGGCCGTCCCAAGCTCGTCGGCGACATAAACGACCAGCGGGAACTTCAGGCCCGTTCCGGCCGCCATCGTGAATACGGGCGACACCTGCGCACTCGTGTTGGGGCTGATCCCGGCGGTGTCGCAGCTCGACACGTAATTCGCCGACATATATTTCGCGTAATACGTTCCGGGCACGATAGCCGAGTACCACTTCGACGTGCCCGCGTCCCAGAACGGGGCGACAGCGTAAGTCGCGGTGGACGCCGTGCCGCAATCGGAGTTGTCGTACAGCGCGAGTGTGTCGGCCCCGGAGATTGCGACGACATTGCCCATTTCGTCTTCGACGTAATCGAGCATAACAGCATACTTGAGGCCGTCGCCGTCGATGCCCGCGGCGAACGCCGCCCCGAAATCGAAGTCTATCGTCTGTTGCGCCGCGTTGTCCGGCGTAACGTTTGCAGAAGACGAGACATATCCCGACACGGCGATATCGAGCGAGCCGGCCGTACCCGATTCCGCCGCGATATACGATTCACCAGCTGAAACCTGCTGCGAATAAATCGTAAAACTCGTGGCAGATATCGTAGCGGTGGCAAGCCCGAGGTGATTGCCCAACTCGTCCGTCGCGCCGAGCACTTTCAGGTTATATTCCAGCACTCCGCCGTCGCCCGCGGCAGTGAAATCTATCGTCTGTTGTGTCGAGTCGTCATAAGAATACGTACTTGCCGTGTCTGTCGCAATGAAACCGTTCATTGTAAGCGTGATAACGCCCGGCCCGCCCGTAGCTGCCCAGTAGAGGCTGCCCGCGTTATCGGCGACCGCCACACTGTTAAGTCCCGAAATCGAGTTTACGTCCGCCGAAGTAAGTGTCAGGGTTGTGCCCAGTTCATCGTCGGCTGTAATAATGAAAGCGTAAGCGTGAGAAGTCAGGTAATGCGTCTGTCCGGCGGAGTCGATCGTTTTCGTACCGTCCTGCACCGTGAGAAAACCCGGAACGACAACCGTCGCGCTCGCGGGGTCGGAAAGCCCGGAAGGGTCCTGCGCGACATATATCAGACCGTTGGCGATTCCGTCGCGGTCGTTCGCGTCGCCGTCGGTGACCGTCATACCACCCTGTATGTAGAGTGTAATGCCGGGTACAGAGGAAAGGGTTGTGCCGAATTCGTCCTGCGCCGTCACTTTCACCGTGTGCAGACACGCCGAAGATTCGACATTGACCGCCGACGTGCTCCACGTGAAATCCTGTGTCCACGTCGCGTACCCTACAGCTTCGACAGTAACGCGATATGTTTGTCCATCTGCGATATAGCCCGTAAAATTCGGGTCGTCCGGTAACTGTCCGTCTGCGTCGAATTCCACATCACCATCGACAACCAGAGACACGTCGTCATCGTCGGCCGTGCCGTCCTTTTTCTCATAGACCACATCGAAACCGCCCAGGACACCGTCGGGGCCCGGCAGCCTGACCGACACAGTCGCCGCTTCCCAGTCTATCAACTGGCCCAGTTCGTCGTAGACGTCGATTATTATGTCGCCCGCGCCGGTGACCGTATGCGGCAACGCCTGTGTCAGCTTTGTGAACATAATGGAAACGCAGATAAGCGATAAAATAAATAAAACTTTCTTCATCAGTTGCTCCTGATTTCTCTGAAGTACACGGGCCGGCGGCAGGCACCCGAATAGTATTCAGCAAAGTACATTGCTGAAAGTTGATTGTGGCGGATTATAGTCATATTCGAGAAATTCATATTGTTTTACAGTTGATAAGCATTATTTAATTGCGTTGAAACCACACCATAACATAATAAGCACATCCGATAATAATTAGGATAACAGATTTCGGCTCTAATTTAAAGGTTCTTTCGTTATGCGCTACCCGGAAAAGAGACATGAGACATACAGTACCGACATTGTCCTTGTAAGATCGACCTGACCCGCCATGGCCGGAACCGGACAGGAACCCGGAGATTATGAGTTCGGGAGTAAGGTCCACACCTGCGCACCCGTTCCCGTGGTCCAACCCTCGGGACGATGATTAAACATCTTAAGACACCCTGCACTGCGACAGGGGACTTCAGTTTTTCATCTTCGCGAGAATCCGGAACCTTGTTTCAATAAGCTTGCGTTCGAGCGCACTGCCGGGATTGACTATCTCGAGTTCGATATGTGATTCGTGGAGATACTTGCAAATGTCGGCCAGCGCTATCAGGTCGTAGCGTGATGAATAAGTTACAGCCGAAAGATCGAATATCGCGCGGAAAGCGCCGACCTGGAGATGTGAGTCGAGCTCTTCCATAACGCGCTGCTCTGCGAGGTTGCGCATAGCGGGACCGCACTCGACGGAAATCACTCTGTTTTTACATCTTATCGACGGGCCGGAGGCAAGTTCAGACTCGCCGGGCGCATCTTCCTGCAGGTCGAGAGTCGGCTCGACCGGAAAATCCGTCAGCACCAGTCCTTCATAAGCCGCCATAAGATTCGGAAATTGCTCCTTCGCGCGGTTTTCGACTTCTTCAATAAAAGTGTCGTCGTGCTCGGGGTCGTGATGCGTCATAATCAACTTTTTCACACCGGCTTCCCTTGCGACAGCGACCGCGACTTCCCAGGTGCTGTGCCCCCAGTTCTTTTTCTGCTCATATTCCTCGGGCGTATACTGGCAATCGTAGATCAGCACATCCGCGCCGTCCGCCAGCTTCAACACATTTTCGTCGAGCCCCTTTTCCGGGTGTTCGACATCTGTGGCGAAAGCCACCACCATCTCGCCGCTGACAATCCTGTAGCCGAGGCAGCCCTGCGGATGATTGAGGAAATACGATGTTATCGTTGCATCACCTACTTTTACCGTGTCTTCGCCGAGCTCATAGAAATACTTTTCCGCCGCCATCATTTCAAGACTGACAGGGAAGTACGTTTTGTTCATTTGTTCGGTATAGACGTCGGCCAGCCTGTGGTCGGCCTTCAGGTGTCCGTAGATGTGTATCTTTTTTCCGGGAATATATGCAGGCACGAAAAACGGCCAGCCCTGGATGTGGTCCCAGTGGTAGTGTGTGTTGAAGAGGTGGACATCGTTTTTATAATCGAGCGACCCTTCGAGCGCGCGCAGAGACTCGGGGCGTGTCGAAGATAATTTCTTTATCAGGTCCTCGACCATGAAATCGACAAGCTGTTCGAGTTGAATGAGTTCGTCGCCGCCCGTCATCCTGCTCATCATTTTCACGCCGAGCGGGCGGATGCCGGAGCCCGCGTCGAGTATTATCAAGTCGTTCGACCTCGTGCGAATCTCCACACACGTCGTGTTGCCGCCATATTTTATTGTGCCGGGATGCGAACACGGAATGCTGCCACGCGCTCCCCAGAACTCGATTCTCAAATCGTCACATCCTGTTTTGTTATATTTCCTTCAGTATGACTGAAGCCTATTATACACCTCCTGTTTCAGCATGTGAACAATCCTGGGGCAGATTTATAATGTACAACATGAAAGTGGGGGTAACCGTCAACGGGATAACAACAGCAAATAATGATCGAAAAACGAGATTCTTCTCCGCCAGACCAATAGTATCGTGTCACACTTATAAATGCGCATGATGTGTAGACATGGGCACGTTCACTGTCCCGCGCCTATACTGTTTTTTACAGGAAAAATGAAGCAAAGCGGCGCATTGTTGACCGAGGATAACGAAGATAGCCCGCATATTTAACAAGTGCGGGTGGAAAACCGGAAGAATACCCATAATACAAGGCGCGGCAAGTGAGTGTTGAGGGAGCAGCCGGCCAGCCGGGCTCTTGCGCAAAATGCCAGTATGAGACCGATCCCGAATCGCCGTCGCAACGCGGTAGAATAGGGGTTCTCACGGTTCTCCGGATTTCTTTGTGAGAAATCCGGGATAGCGGATATTTTGCGTATATTCCGGCAGGAGCAGGTTTCCGTTCAACCGCTAATTATAGGTATCGCCCGACAGCGGCATAAAGAATCCGCTGATCTTTTTGCCTTCTTTAAGTTCGTCGAGCATTTTTTTCTGGCGTATGTCAAACAGTGTGCGGTCGAGTGTGCCCTGCTTGAGATTCAGTTTGTCGGCGATAATGTCTTTTTCGGGGTTGCGGCTCTCGATCACTTCCATAGAAGTCACTTCCACCAGTTTCTGCACAACGGTTTCCGCCGCTTCTTTCTCCTCGTCGGCTATGCGCATACCGACGGCCAGGATACCTTTTTTATGCAGCGGATTGATCGGGACGAAACGGTCGGGAACGCAATCCTTCTTTTTTTCGGTACTGAACACATTGTGACCGAAAAATCTGGTCACATATTTGTTTGTACCGCAGTGCGGACATGCCGGTACGGGCGAAATGTCGGCGGTTCGGAAATCCGAGTACTCGTGTTCGAAGGTTCTCGAATCAATGTCGCCGTCGCATTTGTTGCATATATACACGTACGTTATCATAACCTATATTATAAGCACCAGCCACCATGTTTTTGTAGTGTTTTTATCAAAAAACCGTGCTTATGTATTTCCCCAAAAGGTGCGGAATTCCAGGGAGGAACTCTTGATGGCTGATTACAAACTATAATTTTGCAATCGACTCTTACGTATTTTCTTTTTTCTTCAACTTCGCAAGTTGTGAATCCCAGTACCTGTTGGCGCCGTCGTTGTACATGTCGCGTGGAACAAGGTCTTTGTCGAGTGCGGCGATGGTTTCGTCTGTGAAGCCGCCGTTCTCGACGAGTTCGCGGCCCGCTTTCACGACAAGTTTTTTATACGCGTCGACAACCGGCGCGAGCATTTCGTTTTCTATGCCGAGCAGGTTGCCCTGGCTGCGGTAGATTTCCGCCACGAGGCGGGAGTTCATGTTGCGTTCGGTGCGCCTGAAGAGCAGCTCGAGCACCTGGAACTGCGACCGCTCGGGATAGCCGCATGTCGATATGACCATAATCTCAGGCATCCTGCGCGGGTTCTTTACATGCTGTGTCTCGCCGTCTGCGCCCATCACGAAATGCGGGTCGACAACAGCGCACAACCTGTCGAGGAATACCTTTGTCATGCCCGATATATTATCTATGTAAAGCGGTGTGGCGAGGCACGCGATGTCGGAAGCGAGGAACTTCTCGATAAGGCCGGCCATGTCATCTTTTATTATGCACTTCCCGGGTGTCTTGATCCAGCAATGGAGGCAACCGCGGCAATGCTTTATCTCATGCTTCGAGAGGAAGACATTTTCCACTTCCGCACCGGCTGCCGCCGCGCCTTCGAGAAATGACTGCACCACGATGTGCGTGTTCGATCTCTTCCCCTTCGGGCTTCCGTTGAATACGGTTATTTTCATAGCTGTTTGCCTCCATGACTATTGTAATACATGAGATAAATATATCCCAGTTTGAAGATTAATGTGGAACAAACTGTATTTCATGTGTAAAATCGTATGATCTTCAGAACCGGTTCAGGATCGGCGTTACACCGGAGAAAAGGGCTTCTAATGGAATACATCAAAGAAGAAGTGGTTGAAAAAGACGGCATGAAGTGCTGCGGCAGGGGTACGCTCGAGCTGCGCAAAGGAATACACATTCTGCATCTGCGCGGCACATACGGCGAGATGGGCCGTCAGCACGGGCGCCTGGCGCAGGAAGTGTGCGGCGATATGGTGCTGAGATATTTCGACGATGTGATTGAAACACTTATAAAACACTCGGCCGAGTCGATAGCGAACCCGGCGAGCCGGCTGCTGAAATGGCTTTTTTACGTTATGAACAGCAAACGGCTTGGCGCGGAGATGCGCGAGCACTGCATCGGTTTCGACGAGGCGCTCGGCGCGTGGCGGGGCCGTGCGGAACGTGTCGCGGTAGTACCGGACATCATTCATTTTCTTATAGGAAAAACATTTCCTGCTATGGCGGTGCCGCCCTCGTGCTCGAGTTTCATGGCGCGGGATTCGGCCACAGCGGCGGGCAAACTGCTGGTGGGCAGGAACTTCGATTTCTTCGGGCAGGGTGTGTGGGATGCAAATAATACGTTTATCTTCATGGAACCCGATGACGGGATGAAATATTGCTGGATCGGCGCGATGGGTGTACCGGGCAGCGGGCAGGGAATGAACGAGGCGGGCCTTATCGTGGGTCTGCATACGAAGTTCAACCGCGATGTGAGACTGACGGGCATCCCGGTTTTCACGCTTGTAGGCAACATTCTCGCGAGATGCAAATCACTGGATGAAGCTACGAAAATGATTGCAGCGCAGCCGAGGATATGCGGACTGGCGATATTTATTGTCGACTCGAAGGCGCGCGACGCTGTCGCGGCGGGCTTCTCAGCCAACTTTATGGAGATCGACAGACCTGAAAACGATGTGCTCGTCCACACAAATCATTACATCAGCAAAGAGATGAAAAAATACGAAGTCGCGCCCTATTGCTGGAGGATGCACAGTGAATCGAGACACGCGCGGATACATGAGCTTGTCGAGCAAATGCGCGGCTCGCTCGCACCGGCGGACGTACCGCGTATAATGTCGGATTGTGTCGACTACTTCGAGGGCAAAAGGCGCATCGCCGGCAATATCGTGGGAGCGACGAACAATTCTCAATCTGTTGTTTTTTCACCCGACGACGACTCGATGTGGATCGCAAATGGCGATTTTCCCGTGTGTATGAGCGACATCTTCCACGGTTTCAGAATCTCCGCTCTGTTCGACGCGGACCGTGATAATTACGAGATAGCCGACATCCCCGGCGCGGGCCAACTCGACGACACCGAACGCGCGGCGCAGCGCCACTACCAGGAAGCGTGGGTGGCGCATTTCGACAACTTCAGGGACGACCTGGCGGTGTTTCATCTGCGGAGGGCGTCGGAACTCGTCCCGGACGAGCCGGTCTACAGCCGCCTTGTGGGTTTCATAATGATGAAGCAGGGCCAGTATGAGCAGGCGTTGCCGTTCTTTGTGAATAATGCGCAATATGACTACAAAGTGCAGATAATGAAAGCCGAGTCTGAGCTGTGGCTGGGGCGTTGCCTGGACCTGGCGGGGCAGCGCGGGAAAGCGGTCGATCATTACAGGGTTGCGGCGCAACTCGACGCGCAGCCGGTCTCGGCGGCGGCGGGAAAGAATATCAACAGCCCGTTCCGCGCCTCGCAATTGAAAGATGTCGCGCCTGAATTCGTTGTCGGCACCGTGCTGGCGAAGTATTAACCCGCATTTCTCACAAAGAAATCCGGAAAATCACGATAACGCCTGTTCTACTGCGTTGCGTAAGGGGATGAATTTCTCTGACGCAGCTACAGCGACTCGAACTTTCCGTTCTTTAATGTGATTAGCTTGTCGGTAACGTTATTAAGGAAATCCAGGTCGTGTGAGATGACGATGTAGGAGAGGCCGGAGCCGAGCAGGAAGTCGACGATGCGTTTCTCGGTTTCCGCGGCCAGGCCTGTTGTGGGCTCGTCGAGCAGGAGCACTTCGGGCTGCATCGACAGTACTGTGGCAAGTGAGACAAGCCGCTTTTCGCCACCGGAGAGTTTGTGCGTGATGCGGTGTTCGAGGTGCTCGATGCTAAGTGTTTCGAGCGTGGAGCGCACGAGATGTTCCACTTCGTGGCGTGTTTTGCCGAGGTTGAACGGGCCGAACGCGACGTCTTCGGCGACGGTAGGACTGAAAAGCTGGTCGTCGGCATTCTGGAACAGGAACCCGATGCGACGACGCACATCGAAAAAATCGTCTTCCACGACTCTCGCTTTTCCGAACACCTGCACCGTTCCGGCCAGGGGACTGAGCAGGCCGACTATCAGGTGAAAAAGAGTGGTTTTCCCCGTGCCGTTCGGGCCTGTGATGCCTATCCTGTCTCCAGGCTTCATCTCGAAGTCCAGGTTGTCGAGCACAGCGCGCCCGCCGGGATATGCGAATTTTATTTTCTCGAGATGTATCAAAATATCGAAGTCCCCCATTCAAGATAAGCGAGGACGGCAATGCCAAGAATTAATACTGCAAAAAGTATGCTGTCCGCGCGTTTGTGCTCGAAGTGATCGAGCACATAATACTGTCCGTTGAACCCTCTGCATTTCATCGCATCGTAAATTCGCACAGACCTTTCGAAGCTGTTCACGAGCAGCATCCCCACGAGATTCGCGTATGTTCGGTATGTGTGCATGTCTGTTTTCGGAGTGAAGCAACGAACTTTCAGCGCGTTTCTCAATCGTGTGTATTCCATCTGCATCACATGTATGTAACGAATGCAGAAGAAGAAAATGTGTATGAGTTTCGCCGGCACACGCATGTGGCTCAGAGCGTGCGCGAGGCTGACGAGCGACGATGTCGAAAACAGCGCAAGATTCGCCATAATGATCGCGTTGGACTTCATTGTAAGAACCGCGCAGTACCGTATCCCTTCGGCGGTCGCCGTCAGCGGCCCGATCTCGAAGACCGGGTACCCCGGAAAACTGAACGGCATAATGAACCAGATAAAGATAATGAAACTGTTGACGGCGAGGAGTGTATGAAAAACCGGTTTGAAGGCGAACCTCGCTGAAATGATCAACGCAAGCGAAAACATAATAGCCGCCGCGAGCATCACCGGGTCGGACGCAACGGCGACGACAATGGAAAACAGCACGGCAGCAATTATCTTGACCTGTGGGTCGGCGCGGTGAAGCATAGTTCCCCCGCCTGCGAATCGTTCTTCGATCATGGACAATATTATAGCACTGGCTGTGTGATATTTCTCGGAAAAGTATTATTTCCGGGTCTGTCGGTTAGTCAACCGGGTATTTGCCTGTGGTGGATTTCGTTTTTTTGCTGTTCACAGGGCAAGCTGTTATACTATCACGTGCTGAAAAAAAATATTTGTCCCCTTCCTTTCAGGAACCGAACAAAAGAGCAGAGGGGAGAAAAGGAGAAATAGTATGAAAGAAACCGACATTACCAGGGCAATTATTGCTGAGCATCACGAAAAACTCATGAACCATCTCGAGAATGATGTCGTTATAGTCGGGGGAGGCCCGGCGGGGATGACGGCAGCTTATTACCTGGCAAAGGAAGGCATCAAAACTATCATATTGGAAAAACGCCTGGCTATCGGCGGCGGGATATGGGGCGGCGCGGCCGGCTACGGCATGGTAGTGACCGAGGAAACTGATATTATCGAAGAAATGGGTATGCGTTACAAGCAAGTCGGCGACCTCTTTGTGGTAGATTCCTGCGAATTCTCGCTCTGCCTCGGTGAACGCGCCATTCATGCGGGTGCCGCTTTTTTCAACCTGACCTATTTCGAGGATGTCGTGATCAGGGACGACCGGGTTGTCGGCGTTGTCGTAAACGGAACGGCGATACACCTGGGCCAGCTCCATGTCGATCCATACTGTATTATTGCGAAATATGTTTTAGACGGTTCCGGACACCCGGCAGAAGTAATAAGTATGATGCAGAAGAAAGGTGTCGAAATGCCGGGAGTGAAACTGGGCGAAGGGCCCATGCAGGTCGATGTCAGCGAACGCGATGTCGTCGAGAAAACCGGTGAGTTTTATCCTGGTGTGTTCCTGGCCGGCATGTCGGTTTGCACTTGCTACAATATTCCCAGGATGGGTCCGATCTTCGGCGGTATGCTGAAATCCGGTAAAAAAGCCGCCGAAATGATAATCGAGAAGCTCGGATAGCCGTCGGGTAGTTCAACAATATCCCAGGGGGTATCTTTATGGTTAGTATATTTGCGCTGCTTGAAAAGGTCAGAGCCGGGAAACCACTGGTCCATCATCTCACCAATTGGGTTACTATTTATGACTGCGCTAATATTGTGAAGGTATTCGGTGCCAGTCCTGTAATGGCTCATGCGAAAGAAGAAGTGGCGGACATGGCCGGAATTGCTTCCGCACTGGTTTTGAATATCGGGACGCTGACTCCCGGGTTTGTCGACTCTATGCTGACGGCTGCAAAAGCCGCAAACAAAAAAGGTATCCCGGTTATCCTTGATGTCTGCGGCGCCGGCGCTACAAAGCTCAGGGATGACAAATGTTTCGAGATTATAGATAACGCCGATATTTCCATAATAAAGGGGAACGCTTCAGAAGTTGCGAGGATCGCAGGAGAAGAGGTGCAGACAAAAGGCGTTGACGCGGTCGATGTCGGAAAGAACCTGTCGGATGTTGCTAAGCGTCTGTCGGAAGAGAGACATTGCACCGTTGTCATTACAGGGAAGAAAGATATTATTGTTGACGGAAACAAACAGATTGTTGTTAAAAACGGTCATGAGATAATGGCGCATATTGTTGGAACAGGGTGCATGGCCACGTCGGTTATAGGAACATTTGCGGCAGTTGCGGAGAATCCGGCGGAGGGCGCGGCTGCCGGGCTTGCCTGTTTTGAGATTGCGGCGGAGCTGGCCCGGAAGGAATGCGGGGGGGCAGGCAGTTTTAAGGTATGCCTCTTTGACGCGGTTTACAATCTGAACGAGCAGCAGATTGAATCGATGGCGAAGGTTGAACAGGCAGGATGAGAGGATTCTATTTCATTACAGATTCCGAATTAAGCAGAAACGGAAATATTTCCGATGTCGAAGCCGCAGTCGGGGCGGGCTGCGAGATCGTGCAATACAGGAATAAAGACAGCGGCACAGAGGAGTTGATCGAGGAAGCGCGCCGATTGAAGGAAATCTGCAAAAGAGCGATTTTCATAGTTAACGACCGGGTTGACATTGCTGCCGCTGTCGGTGCGGACGGAGTCCATCTCGGGCAGGATGATGCCTCCTACGACATAGCAAGACAACAATTAGGTGAGGAAGCTGTTATAGGAATCACAGTTCATAATGTCGAGGAAGCGAGAGCGGCCGAAAAACAGGGCGCGGATTATCTGGGAGTTTCGCCGATTTTCAAAACTACGACGAAACCCGACGCGGGTGAACCCGCGGGAATCCGCTTGATAAGAGATGTGAGGGCTGCCGTTGCTATTCCGATTGCGGCAGTCGGCGGTATCAATCTGGAGAACGCTCCGCAGGTTGTCGGTGCCGGCGCGGACATGCTCTGCGCAATAAGCGCGGTCGTTACAAAAGATGATGTCAAAGAGGAGATCGAAAAGTTTCAGGTTTTATTCGCTATAAATGGCTGATGTCGTGTCAACGATGCAATGACGTAAGGAGATCGGATTTCTGTTTTGCGGGTCAAATAATGATTCCCGCTTTCACAGGCATGAATGACAATAAACAGCGGGTCTCCATTTCCCAAAACAGTGAACAGTTACGAATTGATAATATTTTTCATCGTTCCCACGGCTCTGAACCGGAACGAATTGACTGAACACTATGCGTGTACCGTACGGATTTTTTATTTAATCTCATAAGATGATAAGGGTGACAATTTTACTTTAACGTCTTCGACATTCTGAAATTCTCCGACGATCTTTTTTATTTTACTTTCCATGTGCTCCAGTTGGGCTAACGGCGCTTTGCACTTGACGAGGACATGTCCATTTTTTGCTGTAACGCTGGTGTGTGGAGACAGAGCCATCAGAAGAGCATGAATCTGAGCGGACAGGAGCAGGTCGTCAAAAGCCTGCTGTGATTCGGGAGTGACTTGGAAATGGTCCTGCGCGGCAGTGTGGCAAATTATGTCCGCAGCGTCGTCGGCTGTGATCTTATGGATGTGAATGACGAGATCATACAGGGAGGAATCATGTGTATCTATTCCGTAAAGATTGAGGCTCCATTTTCTACGTTCTTCATCATATTTGCGGATGCGCTGGAGCGCTTTTTTCTCTGATATTCCTTCGCTTTTCATCACGATCCTTACGCGCTCTTCCATGTCGCAAAGGATGCGGACTTTGAGCACGTGCGACACGCCTTTGACAAAGAAATGGCCCGCGAGTCCATGATAGATTATGTTGCCTTTTTGAAAGTGTTCCAGGAGAGCGGCTCGTACATAAGCAGTATATTTTTCCTTCCCGAATGTGAAACGGTCCAGGATGGACGGCGCATCATGCAGGGCTCTTTTCAGTTTTATCTCCGGAAGGTTGAATTCTTCGGATGCTTCGAGAAGTATCTCACGGGAGATACATTCGTAGCCAAGTCTTTCCGCCACCTTCTCGGCGACTTCTCTGCCCTTATATCGACTGCCCCTTGAGATAGTTATGAGTGACATTGTCCCCTCCTGAGTTATTCCTGTTCAGTCTCCTGCTTTTTCTGTATTTCGGAGGCCAGTTGAAGTACCAGTTCTTTAAGTTTGCTGAGGCGGAACGGTTTTGAAATGAATTCCGCGGCACCGCCTTTGATGGCTTCGCTTGCGGTTTCAGCTGTTGCGAACCCTGTTATGATAATGACTTTTGTTTCGGGAGACCGCGTTTTGACATGCGCCATGAGTTCGAGGCCGTCGATGCCGGGCATTTTTATATCAGTGATAAGTATATCGTAGTTGCGCACGGCGAGTTTTTCGGCCGCAATAGTGCTGTCGGTGAATGTATCGACGCTGAAGCCCTTTTTTTCGAGTATGGGGCGCAGGCGATCGCATACTATCTGTTCGTCGTCAATGATGCAAATGTGGAGTTGCTTCGTCATGTGTTCCTGCTTTTAACGTAGTTTACGGGTTATCTTCGCCGCCCTGGTGATAAGTTTGTACATGCTGGACATCTTGAAAGGTTTGTTTATGAACTCGAACACGCCGACAGTCTCGGCCCCGCGTATTTTTTCGATTGTGGCATACGCTGTTATCATAATGACCTGGGTCTCCGGGCTGTTTTCCTTGACAGACAGCAGGACATCCATACCTGTTTTGCCGGCCATTTTATAATCGGTTACTACAACATCGAACTGCTTTTCATTCAGGCGTTCGATAGCTTTTTCGCTGTCGGTGAATGTTTCCACGTAAAGTGATTTCGATTCCAGAAACTCTTTGAGCCGCTCGCATACGATAGACTCGTCGTCAATAATCAGTACTTCCGCTTCATGTGCAGCCATGGTGTCCCCCCTTATAAGCCGAATGTAAAATTCTGATTCTGCCGCGGTCGGCTGAAATTGTCCGCAGGCGCGTTGTCGGCGCGGAATCGTCTTCAACGTACTTTATGAGTACGTCTGCGAGGATGTTGCAACTCCGCCTCGCTACGAACACAATTTTGCAATCGGCTTTTATGAATATTACTCGATTTCCGCTTTTTTGTAAAATTCTTCCATGAACCGGCTCACGTTGCGTTCTATCATGGAGTCGTTAACCATCTTTACATCAAGTTGCCTTGTGAAGCCGATCAGGTAGCCAGTCATCTTTAATCTGTCGAGCATAGCCGCCCGGTCAAGTTTTTTTATGCGAGCTACAATAAAATCGCCTTTGGCCTCCACCATAAAATCGTGTTTTTTCAGAATGACGGCAATCATTCTCGCGCGTCTGGAGCGGCGGCTGTTATCGGTCATGCCGCCCATAAAACGGAAATAAATGTAATTATCATTTCGTGTTTCCGAGACGAAAGAGTCGACCTGGTTGAAATGGTATCCGAGGTGAAGGCTGAGATTGAGGTAATTGTCGGATATGATAGCGAGGTTCTGCATTGGACGCCGTGCCGTCATCGATGGTATCGCCGTAGGGCTCATCGCGCTCGACATGAAACTGTCGAAATCCATTCCCGCGGGGTTTGCGGACCACGCTCCCGGAGCGGTCAGTCCCTCGATCAGTGATAGAAAAGGGCTGCATGTAATATCCTCGATGTTACAACGTCTGTCCTTGAGGTTGCTTTTCAGGCCATCCCCCATGTCGATCACCGTCAGGTCGAGAGGGATGTCGAGGTTCAATCTGCGGCAGGCGGAATTTTTGGTGGATGATGATAGCCGGCGGTCGTTCTGCAGAGCCTCGACCGATTTTTCATGCGCGAATCTGATCATATCGTGATATGTCCGGCAATATTTCGGAAGGAATTTTCTGTGATGCGGATTTTTCAAGTTGAGCGGCGCGACATTTCTCAACATCCTCTTAAGCACTCTGTACTCAGAGGTGTTCTCGAACTCGGCGACTCGAAATATCTGCCACTTCAATAGTTCTTTGACCTTTCCTTCATAGATGGTTTTCTCTTCGGCATCCACTGTTACATCCATACCATCTTTAAGTATCTTTGTGGCAACCGCGGTGTCCATGATGGATGGTATGCGGAATTCCCTGATGATAGTGGCGAGGTGTCCGGTGGTGGTGCCTACATCCGTTACAACAGCAGCGGCGTATGGCACGAGTTCCGCCAGATGCGGAGAAGGATTCCGCGCGACGAGGACAGGCGCGTGGGGAAGATCGTGCGGGGCTTCTTCGCCTGTCACATGCACGACCCGGCCATACGCTATTCCTTTGCACGCGACCATACCGCGGTTTGCTATCAGGGGCTTGTGGCGTTTCGACGCTTCCAGCGCGATGCGGTTGATGTCTGTGGGAGCATTTTCTATTTTCAATGGTCTTGCCTGCAGGATCACAAGTTCTCCGTTTTCATCCCGGCACCACTCGATGTCGACTGCGCGTTTCATGCAATGTTCGATGCGCAACGCGGTTTCGGCCAGAACGGCAAGGAACTCTTCGGAAACGACCGGCGTGTTTTTATCTTCAGCGGGAACGCCGACCAGTTGGATACCGCCTCCGAGAGCCGTCTGATACATTTCCTGTTTCGCCGCAAGCTTGCGCGAAATAACATTATATGGCGGTTCGCGTGATACCGTAAACTGATCTGTGTTGCCGCCGCCGTCTACAATCATTTTACCCAGGCCCGGCGCCGCTGTTATTATCATCGCGTCCTCATCGGGACGGTTGGGGTCAACGGTGTAAACGACACCCCCTGCCGTTGCCCGTACCATTTCCTGTATTCCGACCGCCATGAGCGCCGACTGGATCGGCTCTTTATGGATACGGCGGTAAAGGATAGCGCGCGAGTTGAAAAGGCCGGCTACGACCTGCTTGTATGCCTGCGGTACTTTGCCTGGCAGCACGCCAAGGACGGAATCGTGGAGGCCCGCGAAGCTGAGCGCTCCATCTTCACCGATAGCGCTGCTTCGCACGGCATAAATTATTTTGCCGCCGCGTTTTTTGCCGATCAGCGACACCGCCTGCCGGATCGCGCCGAGCACCTGCCTCGGCAGCGGGGCTTCTCTTACAAGGGGAAGCAATATCTTTTCGGCTTCTTTCGCGTCGATTTCGCCTGCGTCAAGGGCTGCGGCTACTGTATCTATCCTGTCGTCTATATTGGATTTTTTGAAAAACATCCGACAGGCCCGAACCGGTATTGCGAATCCATCAGGAATCCTTATTCTCAAACGCACCTTGAGTTCTCCAAGGTGCATCATTTTCCCGCCGACCGCGTCTCTTGCGTCTCTGTCGATTTTATCGAGCGGCAGCAGAAGCGGGGTTCTCGGAATATAGTGCCTGGATTCAATAATGCTGTCGATGACGCTTTTTGTCTTGTCAAATGAGCGCAACAATTCCAGATAGCGATTATCTGCAATGTAATTCAGGTCTACAATTACATTTTTAACGGAAGATTCGAGTTTTGCAGCAAGTTGCCTCGGATACTGCATATCAAAAAGGAAGTCGCCGCTTAGCATTTCGTTGGCTTCTGCTATGAGGTCCAGCACATGGTTATTCTCTCTGAGAAGCGATTGAAATTTTTCGATCTTGCTTTTCAGGGAATGATGCCTGCCACCGAAATCAAAAGGTTTTTTGAAAACTCTTTTCCCCACTTTATCACCTTCAGGGTCCTCGAATAGCGGAGCGGCATTATCGGCATGGCAGACCTTCGTGCAGTCAGGTACTGACCCCAATACCGGTCATGTTCCATCCGTTCCATGTGGGTTGATACATCAAGAAAACGACCTGGTACTAATGACCACCCTTGCCGGCTCCGAAGATCAGCCCTATCACGCCGCCTGCCACAAGGGCCACAAGGACCGCCAGTATTCCGTACAGCAGCCCATGGTTTTCATCCAGCGATTTGATGAAAGATAAATATGACGAAAAAGTGATTTGTATTTCATCGGAACCGAGAAGCTCTCCACGTCCGTTCCTGAAAATGAAGACTTCAACTTTGTACTTGCCGCCCGGCACTTTGGCCGGCAGAAAAGATTCGGCTGCGGCCTGGCGACCGGCACGGTCTGTGGAACTGAAGTGCACTCCTCTTTCATCCGATGAATAGAGGGCTTCCTTCGTTTTGAGTTTTATGAAATGATCAAAAAGTTTCCATTCGTCGCTTTCAGGCCCGTCGGTCGATTGTTGTCGAATCGCATCGTATCCGATCATCAAGCTGTTCAATGTTTCGCTGTCTGCCATTTTGCTTAAACTGCGTGAACTCCTGTATAAATAAATGTCAGGTACGTTCGTGTAAGTGACTTCTCCGACATTCATCCAGAGCACTCCCGCGACTTTACCTTTCTTCTTAAGCGTAACATGATCCATGTCTCCGACAACCTGCACGACAACATCGCCGTCGGCGGGGACAATCGCCCGCACATTGACTTTTGTCCCGTTATAAAACCATCCTATTTCTATGTTCGCGGGGTCTATTGTGATTTCTCCTGTTTGTTGAAGCGACCATGACACGGCGGAGAATGCAACGACGAACAGGACTGCTGATAATATGTAGATATATTTCCTCATCAGTGACCTCCCACGTAAGCGAGCAGAATGTCAGGGGCAATCAGTAAAGTTGTTAGCATCTTTACCATTACGATCAGCACGATAATCGACATCAATATTTTCAACTGGTCGGCTTTGAGTTTTTTACCGGCGGCCGCGCCCAGTTGAGCGCCGATTGTCGAACCTATCAGCAATATCAGTGCGAGCACAAAATCCACCGTGTGGTTCATCCACGACTGCATAACTGTAACGTTCATGCAGGTGAACATGATCTGAAAAAGGCTTGTGCCCACAACGACGTGCATGGGCATGCGCAGGAGATACACCATTATCGGCACCATGATGAATCCGCCGCCGACACCCATGATCGCCGACAGCACTCCGACAAGCACCCCGAGCCCAAGCGGCATGAGTGCGGACAGAGTGATGCCCGAACGCTCGAACTCCACCTTGAACGGCAGGCTGTCCATCATGCGGGCATATAAAGAGGGTTTCTCCGGCTCGATCACTTCGTCCGAACTTTCAGGGCTGCTCCGCATACTGCGTATGCTGTCGATAAACATATAAGTTCCTATGCCGGCGAGCATCACTATGTATGTGACCGTGATTACGAAGTTCGCCTCTCCCATAGCCAGGAGCACTTTTACCAGTTTTACTCCGATCGTGCCGCCCACCACTCCGCCCAGAAGCAGAAGCACACCCATTTTGACATCCACCGTACCGCCGCGCGCGTGGGCGATGGTTCCGGATGTCGACGCCGCCACGATCTGGTTGGAGTCCGTGGCTGCGGCAACCGTGGGCGGTATCCCGATCATGATCAGAAGCGGTGTTAATATAAATCCGCCGCCTACTCCGAATAATCCGGACAGGAATCCCACTGTCATTCCCAAACCAAGCAACACTATTACATTTACTGTGTTTCCAGCGATCGGCAGAAAGATTCCAAGACTCATAACGCGCTCCTCGAAACATTCGCTTTACCGGCGTGTTTTTGTGTCATTGCGATAGTTCCTCCCAGTGTTTCATGTTTAATCTATTTGCAAATGACCCTGTGTGTTTTTGTGAATTTCAGCAACCTGGTTCACTTTACCGGCGTGTTCCCGAAATTCAAACAAGTTCAAAATAAAATCCGGCGTTCCTAAACCGGCGACTTTGCCATCGGCAGATACACTGAAAAAGAAGTGCCTTTGCCCGGCTCGCTTTTCACCGTGATGTTTCCACCCATCTTCTGCAGGATTCCATAACTGAGCGAAAGCCCCAGTCCCGTTCCTTCGCCGACTTCCTTTGTCGTGAAGAAAGGATCGAAGATGTGGTCGATATTCTCTTTATCTATGCCACATCCGGTATCGGATATAACTACCTTAATATATTTGTCGTCGTGATTGGCGGCTTCGATGCTGATCGAGCCGCCGCCATCCATAGCCTGCACTCCGTTGATGATAATATTAAGGAAGACCTGTTGCAAGTCGCGAAAGTTTCCCATAACTTTCTTCAGGTCGTCTCCAATATCGGTCGATACTTCTATGTTGTTGATTTTTATCTGGTTGCTCGACAGCTCCAGTGTTCCCCGAATGAGTTCTTTAATGTCTATCAACTCGGGTTTATTGGTTTCGACCCGCGTGAAGTCGAGGAGATTTTTCACCGTTACGCTGGCGCGCTCCACCTGTTTGAAAATATCCTGCAACATTTTTTCTTTCTGGGCGTCATTGTAGGCATCCATATCGTCAAGCAGAGCTTCGGTCGTGAGCCCGATATTGTTAAGCGGATTGTTCAGTTCGTGAGCGATGCCTGATGTCAGGGTTCCCACGGCGGCCATTTTCCTGGATTGCACCAGTTGCTCATGTTTTTCCATCAACTCGTATATCATGCGGTTGATGGCGACAGCGAGGTTCGAGAACTCGTCACGATATTTGCGTTTCGGGGTTATCAGCGTGAAATCACCAGACGCGATTCTGCCTGTGTACTCGACCGCGCGGCCCAGCGGTTGCAGAATCTGGCGGGACAGCTCCATAGCAGTCCACACCATGATGACAAATACCAGAATGAGTAAAAATATCGACGCCGTTTTGAATGACCGCATCGTCGCTTTCAGTTTCATGCGTTCCCTGTCCACGAGGTCTGTCGCATACGTGAGCATCTGGTGCCCGAGCGCGCGAGCCTCTTTCGCCACCCTCGGATTCGTCAGCCCCGCATTCTCCGCAGGGTCGGCAATACTGTCGGCGGCCTGGCTCAACAGGTTTTCATACTTCGGCAGCGACTCTTTCAGAGCATTGTACTAGCTGCTTTGCAGACTCGAACGCAATTCGGCGTCGTTTTTCTTAAATATATAGGACGCCTTGCGCACATAATCTATAGCGTCGAACAGGTCTGTTGTATCATGATATAAAATATAGTTCTTCTCGTGCCGCCTCGCCTGCTGAATATTGAAGGAGAAATTTGCCGCGTCTTCCAGAAAATCCTGCTTCGAATTCATTCTGGATATATAAAATATCGTCGTGATAACGAAACTGAGCAGGAAGAAGAAGGACATGAGAAAAGCAAGAATAATGCGAGCTCTGATGCTGAACCCCGGACGCTCCAGAAGTGCGTGTTCGGATTCACGCTCGACATCCGCCGTAAGCTTGTCATAGCTGGTCATCGACAGCCAGTGCTGTGAGCTGTTCTGAGGTAACTTTACCATCAAATTCTAACCCAGCGCAACCGTAACCATACAGGTCGCCTTTTCGTGTCCAGACAAATGCGGTTTGAGGACGGCAAAAATTTTTGGAAGATATTAGTATACGTTCGCTGTAGTTGTTTGCTGCAAACCGACAACCGACACCTCTGCCTTATTTTGTGCGCATCAATTTTACAATATCCCTGTAATATAGGCAATAGGAGCCAATTGTAAAATAATGTTCTAAGCGAGGTCGAACGGAATTGTTCGGAAGCAAGGCGGAGTTGCAAAATCCCCGCGGGCGTACTTACAGAGTACGTCGAGGAGGATTTTGTACCGACAACGCAACTGTTGACAATTGCAGCCGACCGCGGCCGAATCAGAATTTTGCAACTGGCTCGTTAATAAGTCTTATTATCAACAGCGTCCCGGCAACACCTGACACCAAAGTTGTCGAACGCCAACTCTTCCGTCTGCACCGGAAAGAGTTTCAATGTGTGACTGCAACGCTGCGCGATCTCGCCGTCGCGGAATGAGCCGCCCTTGGCGCGAAGCGCGGTAGTCTCCGACTGCGTGACCCATTCCCACAGGTTGCCCGACATATCATACAGACCTTCCTGTGTGCGGCATTCGGCGTAGTAGCCCGCCGGTTTGTTGCGCCTGTCGTGGTGGAGACTGTTGCAGATTTTGTCCTTGAAGTCCTCGCCATAACTGTATTTGTTCAGCGCGCTCCCCCGGCAAGCTTCCGTCCATTCCTCATCTGTGCAAAGCCTCTTGCCGACACTTTCGCACACCTGTTTTGCGCGGTCGAGAGTCATATCACCCTCGGGAAGCTCTCCCTCGGCATCGGGGTACTCATACCTGTCTATTTCATAGACATGCCCGCGCACGGAAACACGCAGCATGTTTCCGGCCACAGCCTGCGACGAGAACTCGCGCTTCTTCTGGATATCCTCTTTGTTTGTCAGCTTGAAACTGTAGGCGATAACAAAGAGTATAAAAACAACTATGGAAATTATTATTGTCTTTTTCATTATCCCTGACTTGTTTCCCTGTTGCCTGGCTGCAAATATAATGCACTAAAATAATATAGCACAGAAAGCGACATGACAGCGAATTGAATTATAATTCACCGGAAGTATACTTTACAAAAGAGAATCGTGCTTCAATATTACACACAGTGAGCCAGTTGTAAAATTATGTTCAAAGCGAGGTCGAGCGGAATTGATCGGAAGCAAGGCAGAGGTGCAGAATCCCCACAGGCGTACTTGTAGAGTACGTCGAGGATGATTTTGTGCCGACAACGCAACTGTTGACAATTGCCGCCGACCGTAGCCGAACCAGAATTTTGCAATTGGCTCAATAAATGCGAACGGGGGGCCGATGGGCTGAATAGACCAGGACGGGATAAGCGCGCAAGAGTATTTCGAGTACAGCGCGCGGCGACCGCCCTCGCGGCACGCCTGCGCGCTATGTAATGAACTGGCTTCGACTGGCGGCCCGTTGCGGATACTGGACATGGGCTGCGGCGCTGCGTTCTCGACCATGAGCATCGCGGAGTCGTTGCGGAACGGCACGACAGTAGTGGGATGCGACATAGATTTCACACTACTGCAACTCGCCGCCGACCGGCATGTAACCGGCCGCGGCGGCTTTCATCTTATATGCAGCGGCGAGCCGGGCCTGGCGTTCCCCGACGGCGCTTTCGATGTTGTGTTTTCCGAGGGCGCTCTGCACCATATAGACAATGCCGCCGAAGCGCTGAAGGAAATGTGGCGAGTGCTGCGGCCCGGCGGATTGTTGCTGATCGTCGATCTTAATCCGGATGCCGTCGCGGCAAAGCTTTTTATCATATATGCGAAGATAAAAAAACTGCTCGGCCTGGCCACGCCGGGCGACACCGCACTTGCGCATTCGATAAAAGAAGCGTTGACGCCAAGTACCGCGAAAGTGATGTTTTCACATGCCGGTATTCCTTTCAGCGCATCCGCGACAATCGCCTCGATACGTTACAGGGCAATAAAACCGGGTGGAAAACCGATAATAAAGTGATGGATATTCTATCTCCAGTCAATCATTCATCCGAAGTGGCAGCACTTCACGAGGCCGGCGCGACAGAAGTCTACTGTGGCCTCATGCGCGAGGAAACACTCAAGGAATACACAAATGTTTTCTCGCTGAATTCGCGCCATGTCACAGAAGCTAATCTTTCGACCTTCGACCAGTTGCGGGACATTGTAAAAGAGGCCCACAGCAGGGGCATGAAGGTTTTTGTGACATATAACGCGATATACTCACCACGCCAGCTCGAAGCAGTAATAGCCGAAGCCGCACAAACCATCGGCTGCGGCGTCGACGGGGTGATAGTGGCCGACATTTCGCTCATGCTGCACTTCGCGGAACGCCACCCTGAAACACCTGTGATCATCAGCACACTCGCGGGAGCGTTCAACTCGAGAACATGCAATGTCTACGCAGGACTCGGCGCGCGCCGCATCACCCTGCCCCGCCATCTTTCCGTCGATGAGATAAGAGCTGTCGCAACGGCGTGTCCCGATATGAAATTCGAAGTCTTCGCAATGTCGGAGAGATGCTACTTCCCGAATTCGCTGTGCAATTTCTCACATGCGACGTACCGCGTCCGCAAGGGCGCGTTTTCCGTTGCCGCGAATGTTGCGAAGGCTCTTCTCGGGCGACACATGGCTTTTCTCACAGGTACTTACAACAACAGGGCGGTCAATGCGTTGCAGGACTATTTTGTGGCAAGCAATGGGATGCAGTGCTGCCGCCGGTACAGCGCGGAACTTATCGACACGGAAGGCAAAGTCATCGAATCCGGGCTCGATTTCAGGTTTATGGATATATGGAATAACTTCCGGGAAGCGTGCGGGCTGTGCGCTCTCTATGATATTGCCGATATTGAAAATGTCGTGTCGGTTAAGATTGTTGGCCGCCAGAGCCTGACATCGAAAAAACGCGCCGACACCGAAATGCTCACAAAAGCGCTCGCTCTGCTCGACGGCGGCATAACTCGTGACGAGTTCACAAGGAAAGCGATTGCTATAAGGAAATCATATTATCCTTATTATTGCGGCCCCGGGTTCTGTTACTACAACAAACCTGATCAAACGACTTCGATCAGTTCGGAACCCGAAAAAGCTGAAACGCTGAATAATGAACAAACACAAACCTGACAAAAAAATATTTATCGAGAAGCTGTCTGAGATCGAAAGTACAGACACTGTCGAGTACAGCGGGGTGTATGCGGGCAGCACATTCTGCGCAGACGCTGTGCCTGCAATAAAAACACTCGTCGACATGGTTCGGTCAGCGAATGACCGGAACCTTTCTTTTCACCTTGTCACCCCATATATCAGTGAGTCTCACTTCAACAGGATATTTAAACTCGCCGAAGCGCTCGCCGGCGCGGGGCCGGGTTCCGAGATAATCGTCAACGACCTCGGTCTTCTGGATGTGGTCTCGAAAGAGCTGCCGGACCTCGTTCCCGTGGCGGGCCGTGTGTTCGCCGCCCAGAAGACCGATCCGCAGATTCCCGGATTGCTCGCCGCAGCGTTCGACGCTGACGAACTTGACGCGAAACGCAGGATATTCAGCGGCATTTCATTCAACAACAGGCCCCTCGCCGACTTCATGCGCTCGAAAGGTGTATCGAGGCTGGAACTTCAGAATGCCGGTCAGGGCATCGAAATACTCGACAAGAATTTTTTCTACAGCCTTCATATTCCTTATGCATACGTGTCGAGCACAAGATTCTGCCCGCCTCTCGAAAGTTATTTGAATACAGGCAGAGTACCGGGGCTGTACCGCTGCCGGGGCCAATGCGAAGACCGTTACTACCGGCTTGAGGACCCGTCGAACGGTAGTGAGTTCCTTTTGAGGGGCAACACTGTCTACACAAAGAACGTCATTGCGCCTCCTCCGCCCGAGGTCGACAGGATAGTATTCCACCGTCTGCCTTCATGATCTGCCTGTCGCCGCGCCTGCCGTATGCCAACGATTACTCGATAAATATAATACCTTGCGAACATCCGGTTGGAATATTGAAAAATAATTGACAAAAAAACCTCATTATAATAAGTTGAATATGTGAAATGACCTTTTGTGGCCTTCGCGCTGTTAACCACGCCTGTTAGAAATTGCGTGCGGCGCAATGGCTATTAAGATGTAAAAATAGTTTCGATTGTCGCACAAATGTATTAGAATAACATGATCGAACAGGCGGCATCGGGGTGTTTTATTGTGATCCCGGCGCTGAAAAAGGGATTCATGAGGAAAACAGATTCTATGTTCGGAAAAAACAATATACAACTGATATTTGTACTGGCAATCCTGCTGACGACACTGGGAATTCACCGGAGTAGCTATGCGGCAACTCAAACACAGGTAAACCTGATTCTCGACGGCAAGATTGTACTTATCTATCATGGGAAGGAGGCGGGATACGAAAAGGGACAACAACTCAATGTTGTCAGAGACGGCAAAGTTGTAGGCACATTGGAAGTTACAGAAGTTAAAAAAGCGTATGTTCAGGCGGAAATAACATCGGCTCCGGATTCTGTTCGTGAAGGCGATCTTGTCACCGCCGCGAAAGGCGTAAAGAAAACTTCTTCAAGAAAATCGAAAAAAACTACAGAAAAGAAATCGGCTGCCGGGCGGTCGTCGGGCAGCAAAGAAAAAACGAAAAGCGAATCGACAGAGAGTAGCACAAAAGCGAAAACATCATCAAGAAGCTCAAGAAAGCGTTCCCGCACATCAAGCAAATCCGACAGTACGGAAGCAAGCTCGGACAGTAGCACAAAAAGCGGCGGCACGAGATCGAGACGCAGCAGGCGCGGGAGCAGTTCGAGCAAATCGAGTTCGGACGACGAAGAAAGCGGCAGCACGAAATCGAGACGCGGCCGGCGTGGGGGCAGTTCCTCAAAAAGCGCTTCCGTTCAAGACAAAACAAAGGAAGAGAAAAAACAGGAAGAGCCGAAAATGCTCGGTGCAGCACCGCACTACAGCCTTCATATCGGTTACTTCTATCTCAATAGCGGCGATTTGCCCGGTAGCGTTGTATCCGAAAGTCCGGCACCGGTAGTAAGCGTCGACTACTGGGTGCCCAGACGCAAGAATATGAATCTTTACTACAGTATTCTATATTCACGCCCGAAAGTAGAAACGTATTATAACGACCAGAGAATAGACTTTCAGCTAAGGATGATTCAATTCATGGGCGGACTGGTCTGGGACAATCTCAATACATCTTTCGGAAATGATATCTACGGCGGTTTTGCCGCCGGCTGGCGCAACGCTTCCTATGAGATACATTGCTCTGTTTCATGCGACGGAATAAACGATGTTCAGAAAAAATCTATGGAGGGGATGGACTACAACGGCATCCTCGGCGTCAGATTCAGAGAGAAATCCGAAGTCAAATTCCTGTACAGTTTCGATGAGCAGTATTATACAATCGATTATGGAATCCGTTATTAACGCCCATTCTCACGGGCGCTTTTCGTTTTATTCATTTCTGCAATATGCTTTTCGGCAACCTTCATGCTGAGTCGCCCCCCTTGTCTTTGGTCCCGCCATATATAGAGGACTACCTTAATGCCTGTTCAGGATGAGCAATATCCCCTTTTCAGGGAGTACCCGCGACTGATCAACAAAATCAGGCGTATACCTATAGGTGATTTTCCAACACCTGTGCATGAGGCGCCTGAGCTCGCCGAGGCCGTCGGTGTGGGCAGATTATTCATCAAGCGCGACGACCTGACTCATTGCGAGTATGGCGGCAACAAAATAAGGAAACTCGAATTCCTCCTCGCCGATGCCGAAAGACGTCACTCGAAAAGGCTGCTCACATTCGGCGGCATCGGCTCCAATCACTGCCTAGCGACAACTATTCACGGCGCGAATCATGGTTTCCCGACTACCAGTTGTCTGGTCCCTCAACCGGTCACCGAAGACGTCAGAAAAAACCTTCTTGTTGGATTGCACTACGGCGAAGAACTTGTCCTTGCACAAAACACTGGACAGTTGCCGGGGAAAGCGCTTGAAGTGTACGCAAGGCAATCTGTTTCGGATATGAGAACACCGTATATCGTACCGCCGGGCGGCTCTTCCGCACTCGGCGCGACAGGCTACATAAACGCGGTGTTCGAGCTCCGCGACCAGATCGAGGCGGGCGAATGCCCAGAGCCCGACAGGATATTCGTAGCCGTCGGCACCTGCGGAACAGCAGCAGGACTCGAGGCAGGCTGCAAAGCCGCGGGTCTCAAGACAAAGGTCACAGGTGTAAAGGTAACCGACAGATTATTCGGAAATCGCATCGTGTTTTCTTCGCTCGCCACACAAGCTTCCATCAGGCTGAAAGCGGCGGACAGAGATTTTCCGCTTGTCGTCACGACACCGTTCGATGTCGACCTTGTGGAAGATTATTTCGGCGGCGAGTACGGGAAATACACACACGAGGGAAGGGAAGCCATAGCGCTCGCCGCGAAATATGCCGGTCTGAAAGTCGAAGGCGTCTACACAGGCAAAGCCCTCGCCGCCCTGATCGGCGCATACTGCAAAGAAGACCGTGGCGATTCCGTTGTCATGTTCTGGCATACTTTCAATTCCGTCGACCTGTCGGGCATAGCCGCAGCACAGGATTATCATGACTTGCCTGAAGAGTTCCACCAGTATTTCGAATGTGAAATTGAACAGACGTAAGCCGGGTGAAGTCGGCGAACTGAACTTTATAGTTCTTTTCAGAATCAAAATGAAGCTATAAAAAACACGTGTCCTGCTGGAAACGCAGGATGATGGAAGGAAGACCAATGGGAAAGAAACCAGCGCCCGCAAAGAAACGTAAAACGTACATAAAAAATACACATCGCCTGATAATCGGCGATTCCAGGAATCTACAGAATATTGAAGATGAATCCGTCCAACTGGTGGTGACATCGCCGCCGGCATGGGAATCGAAGAAAGGTGCCGGGCTGGGGAAATGCCGCAGTGTTGACGAATACTGCCGGAACCTGTCGCTCGTGTGGCAGGAATGCGCGAGAGTGCTGTCGCCGGGCTGCATGATATGTATATACATCGAGCGTGGCGCAAACCGATTCTACAGCCTGCGCGCGGGCAAGTCCATATCTGTCCAAAGCGTAGTCGTCGAAACGTGCAGGACCGCAGGCTTCAAAAACAACGGCGTGATCATCTACCAGCCGGAATCAGGCGAACCCGCGAAAACCGGTACAAAAAGATACCTGCCGCGAACGGGATCGCTCGATACCAATGTTGACCTGATAATGATAATGAAAAAAAATGGAGACGCGCCGTCTCCGAGCGGCACAAAACGCGACAGGTCCACCCTTTCCGCGCGTGAAGCGAAAAAACTTTTGTCAGGGCTCTGGATATTTCCGGGACTCGATGATGATACCGTCGACTGGCCCCGTTTCCCTGAAGAACTCGCGCAAAGACTCGTCAAATTATTCTCATGTGTCGGCGAGACTGTTCTCGATCCTTTCGCAGGCGGCGGAACAACCTGTGTCGCGGCAAAAGCCCTTAGCCGCTCGTCCATCGGTTGCGACCTCAACGACGAATGCTGCGATATCGTCGAGAAAAAAATGACTTCGGGAAACAGCAGGAAAAACTTCACTATCGAGATTCAGCCGGATATCGACAAAAATGAGGTCAAAAAGAAACTCGACGCCCTGCGAACTGTTTTCCCGGAACATTCCGCACAGTCGAAACAGGCGAAACCTGCGAAACCTGCGAAACAGAGTAAACAACCGAAACAGAGTAAACCGCAAAAACAGGCGTCGCCACAAAAAAAGAACGATAAAAAAGATAATGAATTCACAATTACTGTCGAGACAATATACAATGCGGACCATGTATTGGCTGCCGACGGAAAAGAGTATAAACTCGCCGGTGTCGAAGTGCCGGGAGAGTTTTTCAGCAGAAACCGCGGCGTCTACAGGCAGTCTTTTAATTTCATGCAGGACAAAGTTGCAGGCAAACAACTCAAGTGCAGGCAGGTTGCTCCGGGCGGTCGCTACGAACCGGCAAAAGTTTATATCTTTCTCGATAACGGATCGACCTTGAACGAGCAGGTGATAAAAAGCGGATACGCTCTCTCCGACCACAAGGCGAAACATGACCTGAAAAATAAGTTCAACAAAGCAGAGGACGACGCGAAGAAGCATGACATGGGAATGTGGGCTCTTAAAAAAACCGACGCTCCGCGTTCATAACGGATCATTTGAAAAATTGTAATGATCAAATTAAAATCCAACACATAACGAGTGGATAACTGAAAGTTGGTAGAAAAGAAAGGGGTATAACCCATGAACCCGGAATACAGACAAAAGGCGGAAACACTCCTTAAAGACTGGAAGGGCGATAGATATGCCTTCGGAACAGGCGTGCTCGGCAGTGTTGGAAAATATACTGCGGAATATGGGAAAAAAGCGCTGCTGTTCGGGGCAGGCCGCACCGGCGGCAAAAGAAAAGAATGGGCGGAAACCTTTCTGGGAAAAGTGTCTGACAGCCTGTCCGGCGCGGGTGTGGAATTCGGCGCGATCGAGCCCGGCGCACGCCCCAACGCGCCAAGGGAAGATGTCTACAGGATGGCTCTCGCTGTAGCCAAGAGAAAGCCTGAATGTATCGTCGCGGCGGGCGGAGGAAGCCTGATAGACGCGGCGAAAGCGGCAGCCGTTCTCAACACTATCGAAGGTAATGACCTCGAACCCTTCTTCGGTGTCGACCAGGTGGCCGCTCTGCTCGAGAAGGAAAACAAAAAAGTTATTCCCGTAATAGCAGTTCAGACAGTGTCCAGTTCCGGCGCGCACCTGACTAAGTATTCAAATATCACGGACCCTGTGCCTGGAATAAAGAAACTGATTGTCGACGACACCATCACTCCCCCCGCGGCAGTCTTCGATTACGGTATCACAAAGAACTGCCCCGTGTCGCTGACCCTGGACGGAGGACTCGACGGGATCGCCCACTGCTGGGAAGTCTTCATGGGCGCTGCGGGCAAGGTCTACTACGAAGAGATGAAAGAGATTACAATATCCGCTATCGGGCTGATCGTCGAAGCGTTGCCGGCGGTTGTCGAGAATCCGCGGAGCGACGACGCTCGAACAGCTCTCGGACTCGGCACCGACCTTGGCGGATACGCCATCATGATAGCAAAGAAGAACGATGCCACGGGACAGGTGGAAAAAGGCGGCACAAACGGCGGGCATCTCGGCTCGTTCCAACTGATTCATTACCTTCCACACGGTCGCGCCTGTGCCGTGCTGAACCCATACTATACAGTGCTGTTCAGCGACACCATCGAAGACCAGAACCGGGCGATCGCACCAATATACCAGCAGGCAGGCTACATTCCCGCTGATGTTGATATCAGTTCAACAGGCGGACGCGAACTCGGCGAAACTCTCGCGAAGGCCATGATCGCGCTTTCCCGAAAGATCGGATTCCCCACGACGCTCGATGAAGCGGGAGTTCCCGCTAAACAGATCGACACAATGATCGATGCATCCAAAAACCCGCAACTGAAGATGAAACTCCAGAACATGCCCACACCGCTTGATGTTGAAAAAGGAGAGATCGACTCGAAGATGGCCCCAACGCTCAAGGCGGCGTTTACCGGCGACTTGAGCCTGATCCCGTAATTAGCCCGCAAATCTCACAAATGCGGTTTGATAAACGACTACATGTTCGCGCCTGTTTGGCCGACGAAGGTGTCGAGTTTCCTGTCGACGTGCCCGCAACGTTTGCAGACGAGCGCGCCGCCGTGCTTCTGCTTTTTAAAAGCGGCTGGAAGGCAGTCTGTGCAGACTTTAAAATCACATGCGGGGCAATAGTATGCAAGTGGCGCGTTGTTGCAGACTTCGCATAGAATTTCATCGAGTTCGCCGGCTGTCATTCCCTGTGTGTCTATCTCAATCATGCTTTTTCTCCAGGAAACGTTTTTTACGGATGACGGCGTCGGCGAGGCGAACGGCGCGCACTGTTTCGCGCACATCGTGAACCCTGATAATATCCGTACCGCCGACGACGGCGAGTACAGCGGCGGCGAGCGAACCTTCGAGGCGCTGGCCGGGCTCGAGGTCGAGAGTGGCGCCGATGAAACTTTTGCGCGATGCGCCCACAAGCAGCGGTCTGCCGTGTGATTTGAATTCACTGAGGCGGCTTAGTATTTCGAGGTTATGTTCGAGGGTTTTGCCGAATCCGATACCGGGGTCAATCACAATCTGCGTTTCTTTTATGCCCGCTTCGACAGCGGCTGCGATTCTCCGGCGAAAGAAAACATTTATCTCATAGCAGACATCGCCGGGGTAGGATGGATTCTTCTGCATGTCGGCTGGAGTGCCCTGCATGTGCATCAGGCACAGGGGCACGCCGGAGTCCGCCGCGACAGACGCGAGTGCGGCGTCGAGCCCGAGTGCGGAGATGTCGTTTATCATTGCGGCACCGGCTTCGAGTGCGGCCCGGGCTACTTTCGCTTTATATGTGTCGATGGAAATGCGGATGCCGGGGTACTCGCTGTGCAGCGCTTTGATCAGCGGCACTGTGCGTTTGATTTCTTCATCGACAGGGACAGGTTCAGCGCCGGGTTTTGTGGATTCGCCGCCTATGTCGAGGATGTCGGCACCGGCTTCGATCATGTCGCGGGCCGAAGTGAGGGCATCGTCGAAAGCGAGGTTGCGACCGCCGTCGTAAAAGGAGTCAGGTGTGCAGTTTATGATGCCCATGACATAAGTTTTCGAGCCGAAAGTCATGGGGCCGTCAGGCCAGTCGATGGGTTCTGGACCAACCGAACCCTCGACCCGCAGCAGCACGGTTTTTATCCGGCTGCAAATCTCCGTAAGTTCAGGTGAATTGGAGGCGGATTTCTCGATGCAGACACGGTAAGTGTCAAGTGAACCCATAAGAATGAGGTCGAAGGAGTGCGGCGAGGTGGCTTCATAAGCGGACAGCGGCATTGCGGCGTCGCCTCCTGCCGCAAGCATCTCTTCTTTTATGATGCGACCGGCGGCGGGTGACACGCCGGTAACGCGCAGCACCTGAAACAGGCCTCGTGTGGCCATCGCTTCGAGTTTGCGGGGCGGGATGCCCAGCCTGACCATTTCCACTACTATGTCGTTTAAGTTTCTCGGATGTATTCCCTGTATGTACATGATGCCTCCCGGCAAATTGTTTTCAGCATATTTTCAACAGCCTGCGTATCGTTTCTCATCGTTCCCGGGAGCCGACACGGGAACGCACAGATCGAACACGATGGTTTTCTCCTTAACATTATTATCGACACTATCCTGTGAGCCGAATCATGTTCGCAAGCCACAACTGTACGTTATAAAAACATTGTCATAAACTTGCCGCGGCGAGCTGTAAATATCCACGCGGCGAAAGAAAGAAATTCGACAGAGAGGTAGCGGCCATTGTGCAGAAGCAATCGCTGTTTTTCACCTGGTCGCGCACCCTGTTCGCTGTTTCGGCTTTTAGTATCCTGTCGAGACTGAAGGCATTTTCTTTGAGATCGCCGAGTTCGCGAGCGGCAACGGGGCAGTCCTTCACAGAGCCCGCGGGGTCGATATAGAGAGAGGCGTGGCCCGCGAAACAACTGTGCATGCGTGTCATGTAACGTATATTGTGCTGTGCCATCCGCACCCTGCCCGCGAGCAGCCGTCTGAAAAGCCGCACGGCGCTGCGGCCCCGCATTCTCCGTAGTCTTGTCGTATATGATGACACAATAGCGTCGACTTTTTCTATATCCGGCATCACCTGCACAGCAGTTACGCCGAGCACCTCGGAGCCGAAAGCGATGTCAAGGGACACCATGTCAGGATAGAGGCTGAAGGCGTCGTCTACGAGGCGCAGGCCTTTGTCTTCGTTGAATTTCGATATCAGCAGATTCAGCCCGACCAGCATGTTGGGTGCGCTGATCGAACGCAGCATCTTGTATGACTTGAGCAGTGATTCGAAGGAATGCGGGACGCCGCCGCGCATCTGCTCGAGGTCGCTGTGTGTGCCGTCCATGGAAAGCCATACAACAAACTGGATGTTTTTATAGTAGTCCGGAAGCTGCCGCATTGTATCGGCGATTGTATCGGGCTGGTCGCCGCACGATTGAATCTGCACGAGTGGCGGTTCGAGTTCTTTGCAGGCCAGTCCGATGATTTTGCCGAAGTCGCCGCGCAGGAAAGGCTCGCCGCCGGTGAATACGATTGAAAAAGGCGTGAAGGGCATATCCTGAAAAATTGCCGAGTAGTCTTTATCGGACATTTCGGTCATCCGCGAGTGTTGGAAACTGTTGCATGTATGGCACAGGTTGAGGCAGCGGTAAGTGACGGCAAAAGTGATTTCGAGAGGTGCGATGACAGGGTGCCCGAGTGCGCGGAACGACCTGTGGAAAGGCACGTCCACCGCCCTCAGGATAATCTCTTTGTTGAGACTCATCGTTCGCCGCCGCTGCGGATTACCTTTTTTTCATTTCTCTTTTTATGCGGTTCTTCGCCCGGTTGTGTTCAGCGTTGCTGCGGCTGAACACGTGGCTGCCCGAACCGTCGCGCCGCGCTACGTAATAAAGGTAATCGGTTTTTTCAGGTCTCAGTGCCGCCCGCAGTGAACCTGCGCCGGGGTTGCATATCGGACCCGGGGGAAGCCCCTTATATAAGTATGTGTTGTAAGGCGAGTCTATCTCAAGGTCTTTGTAAAGAAGCCGTTTCTTCCTTTCGGAAAGCGCGTATTGCACGGAGGCGTCGCACTGGAGCAACATGCCGCGTTTCAGACGGTTGTACAGGACGCCGGATATTCGCGCACGTTCGCTGTCGAGTTGCGCTTCCATCTCGATAAGCGACGCGAGTGTGACGGCCTCGAGTGTTGTCAGGCCGAGAGAGCCGGCGAGTCTGCGTTCCTTCGGGCCGAAGTGCTTGAAAAAAAGATCGACCATTCGCCGGGCGGTTCCTTTGCAGTCGGCGGTTTCGTCGATGAAATATGTCTCGGGGAAAAGAAAACCCTCGAGACTGTCCGCCTCGACTCCCCGCAGGTCGATGCCGTAATCCTCAAAATTATCGACGACATCCATGAATGTACTGCTGTTGCACAGGCCGACGCTCTGCATCCTGTCGGCGACATCCGCGGCGGTGAAACCTTCCGGGATAGTGAGTCGGATTTCACGCGGCAGTCCGTTTGTGGTGGCGAGGTGGTCTACAATCTGCCTTGTGGTCATGGAGGCGGAAATCTCGAACAGACCGGCCCTCAGGGCAGACGACTGTTTGCTCATTCTTGCGACGATCAGGAAATATGTTTCGTTCCTGATCAAATCTTCTTCACGCAGATTCTGTGCTATCTGCTGTGCCGACTCACCCGAACGGATGACGAATCTCCGCGTTCGGCTTCCCGGAGAGACGGGCGAATCGAGATAGAAAAAAAACGCGAGCAACGCTGCCGTGCAAATTACGAATACGACAAGCAGCAACTTCAATATTTTCAAATCCGGTTACCCCCCCAACAAAATGCAACCATGAAACAAGCAGTAAAAAAACAACATAATCGCGGCGGCTGTTTTCCATGTTCACAACGTCGCGCCGGCAGGCGCGTTACGGTGGAATCAGCGATATCCGATAACGGCCCTGATAATCGGGAAATGATTTTTTGTATCTATGTCCTCGATAATAATGTCCGACGGTTCGCCGCTGTAGTAATTCGAGTTCAGCGGGTGGTAGTGTTCGGAAGGCGCGTTCTGGTTTTCATAGTCCGGCACAAAGCTGTCGCCTTCCCTGAACAGGCATTCGGATTGTCTGCAAACTTCATTATTCTGCAACGGGAATGAAGCGTCGGGCGATTCGTTCACAACACGCGGTCTCCAGGTGTCGAGCCTTTTGCCGTGCGTCGCCGCATTCTCATCGACGTGATATATGGCGAGTCCTGGTTCGCCGATTTTGATGTCGGTAAACTTGCCGGGGCTCCGGTTCTCGATAAGGAAATACTCCTTACCTGCGCCGATGCGGTAGATTTTCCCGGTCGTTCTCGAAGGCAGGATAAGAGCTGTTCCCGGCGGGCCGTCCAGTCCCAGTACATCCACCCAACCGGCTTTCATCCTGCTGTATGCGTCGAGAATAAGGAGGTCATCGTTAGTGGAAGCGCATAATGAAAGACATACGGTGCAGTCCACGCCGATGCTTTGAAGTCCGAGAAGCCTGGAAAACCCTTTTAGTATTTCCTCCTTACCGGTCTCCGGTCCTACTGCGAGAAAGGGGCCGAGACTGAGTTTCTGGAAAAATTTCTTTCCCCTGTTGCCGGGGACGACAGGCGCGGCTCCGTCCAGTCCGGGCACAATCAGTATCAAACCGTCGGTCCAGCCGTCGGGCATAAAAGAGACGCCGGTCGAGTCGAGTGACGCAGGCGCCAACTCTTGTTGTGCAATTAAATCACCGAGCATAGTTTCAGCAATATCTATCAGTTCCTCTTTGCGGGTTGCAGCATCATTTAGTTTTTCTGCCGATGAAGAATCTTCGGACAAATGCCGGGCAACCATAGTTCTCGGATCGTATTTACCGTTTGAATTCGTGTGCCAGTAGTTTCTGAAAGTAATAGCATTAAGTTTGTTGCTGAAGAAAGACATGTCGACAGTCGAACGCGGCGCATCGCCGGGGAAAAGAACTTCGATGACAGGGATGGTGACCCTGCCGTTAGCCGGGATAGCCTGCTGGCCGGTGAGCCGACCGGGGCCGTCGCCTGCGACTGCGGCAGAACCGTACACGGCAAGCGCTGTCGTCATGAGAAATAGTACAATAAACGCATTGTTTGTTTTGTTTGGCAATGTCAAACCTGTCTTTCAATAAACGCCGATCAGAACATCTTCATGTTCATTACTCTGCGTTTGGCAATATATCTATCCACATCGTATTCAACGTCGATGTTTACATAGTTCAGCATGATCTTTCCATCATTGTCCCTGCGAATGGCCTCGTAGATGGGAACGGAAGAAATGCAGTTGTCGCGCATGCTGACCATCCTGCCGAAGTACTCCCTGTGGATGAGTTCAGCAGCTGCGAGTCCGAAAGCCCTGCCCATGCGCACATCGTAATGGTTCGGCTCTCCGCCGCGCTGGAGGTGGCTCAGGACAACACTGCGGACTTCTGCGATATCACGTTTCTTTATTTCCTTGCGCAGGAAAGTGCCGATGCCGCCGAGCCGGACGTGTCCGAATTCGTCAAGGTCTTTATCCGTAGTAAGTTCTTTCGACATTTTTGCGGGTTTCGCACCTTCGGCTACAACAACGATGTCGTAGCGCGCGCCGGATTTCTTTCTATCGTTGAGAATTTCCATCACCTTGTCGACATCGAAATCAAACTCGGGGATAAGTATCATGCAGGCACCGCCCGCGATACCGCCCTGCAGGGCAAGATGACCCGCGTGGCGGCCCATCGTTTCAACCACAAAAATCCTGTTGTGCGAACCGGCCGTCGTCCTGAGCCGTCCGATCTCCTCGCGAATAACTTCTACAGCCGTCGAGAAACCCAGACTGTAGTCGGTGCCCATCAGGTCCTTGTCGATCGTCTTGGGGATGCCGACAATGTTTTTGCCCTTCAACGACAGTCCGTGCCCGACACTGTTGGTATCCTCGCCACCAATGCAGATCAGCGCATGAAGTCCGAGGTCTTCGAAGTTTTTGAGCGTTTTGTTCAGGGTCTGTTTGTTTTTAAGCGGGTTGGTTCTCGAACTCCCCAGGTTGGTGCCGCCGAACCTGTCCCATGTCCTGACCACATCTTCATTCAACTTGATGAAGTAGTCGTCCTGCTTTCCTTTCGGGTCATAATTCAGGACGCCGGCCCACCCGTTTCTGAAGCCGATGACTTCGAAGTTATTGCCGAACTCTTCACTCATCTCAGGGTCCAGCAGGCCTTTTGTCGCCCATTTGATCGCAGGGTTCAGGCCCGCGCAATCTCCGCCGCCCGTCAAAATACCGATCCTCTTCTTCGCCTTTTTCTTCTTTGCCATTACTTGCACCTCATCCATCTATTCGATTTTGACGTATTTTCACATATCCCATATTATAATCAAAACCTGTTTGCGAAAAAAGCATGTTTCTATGATTGTTGTTTTTATAGCGGTTATCAATAGTATCTAACGACTGAAATGCTACGCGGGATGGTAAAAAACGATGAAGAAGAGATTGGTGGAAGCTGGAGCTTCCAGTACCAGGCGTTCCAAGGGTAGACCATGGGAACGACGAAACTCTGTGTGTCGTGCTCAAACCGCATTTGTTTGGGCACGAAAATGCGGCCTGTTTGGTTCCGGCTTTGCCGGGTTAGGAATTGCGTATGTGAAATCGTGAAACAACATAGTGTTGTGTCAACTTTGTATTGATGTTTTGAGTGTAGACAAGGGCGCGGTCACCATGCCGCGCCTGAGCATATATTACGCATAACCGTTTGTACGACCAAAAGTTGAGACGCGGCAACCCATATTACGTCTTTTCTTTGTTGACATGACAACAGGGTGAAGTTCCATTGCGATCAAAAATAAACCCGCCCCGGCAACTATCCGCGGCGGGTTTTTTTAAGCTTGGTTTCACTTATTAATCTTTCGGGATGTTCATGACGAGGAACCTGTTGTAGCCTTTTCTTTCGACAACGATAAGTACGTCCTCACCTTTTTCGACATCGGAGATAATGTCATAGAAATCGCTTACGGAAGATACCTTTTTGCGATTGGCTTTGACGATTATGTCACCCTGCAGAAGATTCGCGTCATCGGCGGGGCTGCCCGGTTCGACGTTTGTGACGACCGCACCTTCGTCTACTTTGCTTTCGAGTTGCTGCCTGAATTCCGGTGTCAGGTTTTCGAGATCAAGCCCGAGTTCCGGCAGCTTATTCTTTTTAAACGATTTGTCTTTAGACGCGACAGAGGCCGGTCTTTCGGCAAGTTTGAGAGTAAAGCTTTTCTTCTTTCCGTTTCGTATCACTTTGATCTTAACTTTCGCGCCCGCCCCGAGTTTCGCGACAAGCTTCTGAAGCTGGCGACCATATTCGATCTTATGCCCGTCGACCTCGACTACAATATCTTCCTGTTTCAGGCCGGCGTCTTCGGCGGGAGTGTCTTCAAGAACATTTGTTATAAGTACGCCGTCGGTGTTGTCGAGCCCGTACTGTTTTGCGAGGGCTTTGTCGATATTCTGGAAAGTGATGCCGATGTAGCCGCGCGACTTGTGGCCGCTTTCGATGAGATCGTCGGTGATGTCTTTAACTATATTGACGGGAATGGCAAAGCCTACTCCCATGTAGCCGCCGGTGCGCGAGTAGATAGCGGTGTTGACGCCAATGACTTCACCCTCGATGTTGACGAGCGGTCCGCCGCTGTTGCCGGGATTGATCGCGGCATCAGTCTGGATATAGTCGACATAGGGATTATGAAGACTTTCCGTATATCTGCCTTTTGCGCTGATGACTCCGACAGTGAGAGTGTTGTCGAGTCCGAACGGATTCCCGATGGCAATTGACCAGTCGCCGACGCGAAGGGCGTTGCTGTCGCCCATGGGGACGGCGGGCAGGTCGCGGCCCGCGTCTATTTTCAGCACTGCAAGGTCTGTGTCCGGATCGCTGCCTATAACTTCCGCCTTATACTTTTCTCTATCGTCGTCCCGCGTCTCATCACTTGCCCCGCCCAGCTTGACGATGATCTCGTCCGCCTGCTCTATCACGTGATAATTCGTGACGATATATCCTTCGGGCCTCACGATGAAACCGGACCCGAGGCTTTGCTGTTTATATTCGCGCGGGTTGCCGCCGTGCTTACCCGGTTCGCCGAAGAATCTCTCGAAAAGATCGTTGCCGAAAAACTGATTTTGTAATTTCACTGTTTTTGAAGTACTGATGTTCACAACACACGGCATAACATTTTTTGCGACATCGGAGAATGCGTCCTGTAGCTGCACAACCGCGGCCGCCGGTTTCACCGTATCCACAATACCGCCCGCTCGTGGTTCTTCGGCGGCGTTTAATATCGAATTGTTGTACCATAAAGTCGTTGCGGCGATTCCGCTGATTATCCCGATAAGCAACACTGCATAGAACATAATCCTTGATTTGTTTTTCATTGTTATCACCTTTTCGATAAAATTGCAGTCGTGTGAGCCGATTAAAATTTCCGATTCCGCCGTGGTCGGTTGCAGTCGGCTCAGGGTGCTATTACTTTTTTGACAGCATCCATGAGATTGTCCATATTGGAGGATTTCGTGATCCAGGTCACCGCGTGATGTGCCCTGTAGTCAAGCTTGAACAGGGGATACGCCGTGTTGACTATTACCGGTGTGCCGCCGTGCATTCTCGACACTTCCCCGATGACGTCAAGCCCATCTTTTTCCGGCATCCCAATGTCAAGTATCACCACGTCCGGACTGTGCTCGCTTGTCATCTCCAGCGCTTCCTGTCCGTTGGCCGCGGTTATCACCTCGTAGCCTTCGCCTTCGAATTCCAACTGATACAACTCTCGTATTTCCTTACTGTCGTCAGATATCAGCAACAACGCCATTTCTTTCTCCTGCGTTCTTATCTTTAAGACAATCCGGTTCGCAATAAGTTCCTTATCCGGAAAGCTTAAGGTATTATCCTCTTCCTGGTGTCAATTGCAAAAACATATTCTACCGCATCCTCACTCGTTTCCGGGGCCACCCCGGGAACACAACGACTGAGCGCTCTCGCGTTCACCCTGTAATCATTTTTTCTTTTCCGATTGTCTTTTCATCTTTCGCAGACCGAGAATATCCGCAAGGTTTGCTTTTTGGTCGAGCCGGGCGTCGATGTCGCCGTTCGAGGAAGTCATGAGAGTAGTCATGCCCGGTCCGTGGCCCGCGGCGATGCTGCCGGTGTGGACGACGATGCCCACCGTAACCGCTTTCTTCCTGAAAATCCTGCCGTAAGAATGATCTGCGCCGTTTATCGCCACAATGTCGCCAAGGCGCAACCCCGCAAGGCCGTGTTCCTCGACAGTTTCGGTGTCGAACATCTGGATGTCGCAGTCGCCGCTGTTGCACGACACACTTCCCAGCCCGGCACCCATCAGCACGGCAGGGATGATCGCCGCGACGCCGACCTCCAGCCTGCCGCCGCCCGGTTCCTTTATCTTCATTGCTTTCAGGAGTTCCGGCGAGCAGTTCATCATCTTTATTTCCGGGTAATCCACAAGCTCCAGCCCGCATCCGTAAGCTGTTATCTGGATACGGTCGCCGATAGTCATTGTTGCTTTAACATCTTCAGGGAAGTCGACATGTATATGCTCGACACCGCCGTGTTTCCCTGTCACAGTGCCTGTCTTGCCCTTTGCCTCACCGCTTACGACTCTCGCCATGTTGCCGACACATGCGAAAGTGTTCAGGGCGTCGTTCTCGCTTGAACTCGCGTGCCTTTTTATAGTGACACCCGGCTCGACATGATCGGCGGCGAACTCGACAGCGCTGTCGCCCACCCGGCAGTTGTAGGAAATGCCGCCTACGCCGGGCAGCACCTTCAACGCGCCGTTCGCGCCGATGTTATATTTCGTTCTCAAAAACGTCGGGTGCGTGATCTCTCCCATGACCGATAGTTTTACAAGCTTTTTTTCATTCGTCCTGAGCATTTCCGGTTCCTTTTCCATGTGAGCCGGTTGCAGAGTCTATGTTGAAGTGAGTCCTGACGCGACCGGCTGAAGTGCTATTTCCGTTTCTTGTATTGTTGCCCGCCCGCAGGCCGTTTCTTTCCTTTATAAGGTTTTTTCGAGCGGGGTTTTCCGCTGTAGCCGCCCCTGCCGCCACCGCCCCCTGACCTGCTTTTCGAGGGCCTGAGATCGTCCATGGTCAACTCGCCGAAATGCTTTCTCGGCAGTTTCATCTTTATCAGTCTTTCGATATTCGAGAGGTAGCGCGCCTCTTCGGGTGAAGCCAGGGTGACGGCAATGCCCGTGGCATCGGCGCGCGCGCTGCGCCCGATTCTGTGCACATAATCTTCGGCGAGTTGCGGCACCTCATAGTTGTATATGTGGGTTATCCCGGTGATGTCCAGTCCGCGCGCGGCGACATTGGTCGCCACAAGAAATTTGATTTTACCGCGTTTGAACATATCCAGCCTGTCATAGCGCGCCACCTGCGTGAAACCCGAGTGGAAGGCCGCCACGTTGAGCCTCTTCTTTTTCATCTCGTCCTGCAACTTGTCCGCCGTTCTTTTTGTTTCGACAAATATTATCGCCGAGTCGATTCCGCGACCTTTCAGGAGTTCAATAAGCAGTTTCGTTTTATTCTGACGCCGCACAGGATAAAGTTCATGCGTGATTCCGGTAGCCGGTTTCGACTTGCCGCCGACGGCAACCTCCACATATTCGCCGACAAGTTTGTTCATAGGCCGCCTCACTTCAGGTGGAAGCGTGGCCGAAAAAAACATTTTCTGGTATGATCGCCTGGGAAGAAATGAGATGATTCGCTCGATGTCCTCGATAAAACCCATGTCCAGCATGCGGTCGACTTCGTCGACAATGAAATGCGTGATATTATCGAAGTCGACGGCTCCCTGCCACACGAGATCGTAAAGCCTTCCCGGAGTAGCCACCAGAATATCAACGCCATCTCTGATCTTTGATAGCTGGCCGCCGGCAGGAACGCCACCGAACACTACGACACATTTGAGGCCCGTGTACTTGCCCATCTCCTCCGTGACATCTCTGACCTGCATGGCGAGTTCTCGCGTCGGCTCGACCACGAGACACCTGAATCCACTGCCGTTTTCCATCAGGCTTTGCAGCACAGGTATCATGAATGCCGCAGTCTTTCCCGATCCTGTCTGGGCGCTGCCGACAACATTTTTTCCATCCAGCGCCAGCGGGATAACCTTTTCCTGTATCGGGGTGGGATGCTCGAACCCCTGCTTTCGGATAGCTCTCAGAATCTCACCTCTTACGCCAAGGTCCTTGAAATTCATTTTTTTCTCTGTCTGTTTCTCTGTCTTTTTTTCTGTCTGTTCTTTCTCTGTCATATATCACATCGCCTATCTATATTTGAAGTTCTCAAAATATCACAATATTATGGGACCACGAAGGAATAAGATGTACCTGTTGAAGTGCCATTGTATCAATAATAACGTGCAGGTCCTAAATAACGCCGCCATATTATAAAGCTATTGTATCACATCAGTAAAAATAATGAACTGTCCCGGACTTAAGTCCGGGTGTCATTTTCTATCAACACTACTGCTTCGGCAGAATCTCAAGCACAAATTCTTTGAAATCATCATAAGCTTTCCTGAATTCCGCCGATGTCTTCATCACCGAACCGAACTGTTGCCAGTGTACGGGTTTGTGCCCCTTTGTGCCGTAGTCGCCCGCGATTCCCGCTTCATCGAGCAGGTGCTTCAGGTCGCTGTTTATCTCGTAGCCGATGCGGAAATCGTCAAGCCGGTTGAGCCGCTCGACAACCTCCGGCTCGAAATCGTCGCGGATAGATTCGACATAATCCATCATGTCGAAGTCGTCCCGCCACGACATCTGGAGCACGTTCTCCTGGTGGTTGCCGAATTCCGTGTGTACCATATTCTGCGAAGTAATTGTCCAGAAAGTGTCCAGCGGTTTGCGCTTCGAGGCAGGGAGATAGTTAAGACGGCTCATCAGCAGGAAAGCCTGGTCATATTCTATGCCGAAACTTTCGCAGAGATAGTCGATCCATTTCTCGCGGTTCTTCTCCGAGAAGAAGATGTGCCACACGCGCCTCGCGACGAGTGTGCCGGACTTCGCGATGTCCGCTTCCCATTGTTCAAGTTCTCTCTTTGGCGCGACATCCCTGAGCGCACCGGCTACTTTGCCGTCGATGACTTTCTGTGATTTATATGCAGTTGCGGCGACAACTTTTTCTTTGTATGACGCCGCCGCTTTCACCGCCTTGAGACTGCCGTTCGCGCGCGCGAGAGTTTCGATCTTGTTTACGGCTTTCTTCTCGCCGATCTTCTTTTTCAGTTTCATAAAGTAATCTTCAAGCACGACCTCGCGCAGGTGGCTTTCGAAGCGGCCGCCCATGTTCGTCATGTATAGCTGTGTGGGTGTGATACCTTTCTTTATCGCGGCGGCCATGCCCGCGAGTTCCTCGATAATCATCGTGATCTGCTGCGCCACGGTGTAAACGACAGTAATGTTCGAACCCAGCCCGTAAGCGTTGATAGTCGAAGCGATCTCGCGCGCGGCGGGATGCGAAGCGGCGACTTTAATCACCATGTTCGGTCTTCCCAGGTCGGTGTAACACTGGTAGCCCGCGAGCAGGTAAGCGTCATAAACATCCAGATCGGCCTGTGCCTGCGCCAGCGCGTCGAATGCGTCCGCTATGCTCTCCTTCGCCCTGTCGGCGATATTCGGGTTGAGCTGGAAACTCACCACACCACCGCCTGTCGTGTCCGCATGGTTATAGAACACGGGCCGAAACACGTGCAGGTTGTCCCACAGCGCCGCGAGCGTCGCGTTGAGTGCGATCTCGTCGCCATGCTTCCCTGGTGCCGCAGCCCAGTCCGCATACTTCGGGTGATTGACCACTTCGCGCCGGAAAGCTTCCTTCAGCGAGGGGTCGTCCTTGTACGCAAGCGCGGCCAGCACAGGATTGGTCGACACCTGCTCGAAACCCAGATGCCGCAGCCAGCGCAGACCCAGCGCATAGTCGTTCCCGAATTTGCAGTCGCCCGCGGCGACTATCTGGAAATATATATTCGATTCGATCTCGTCGCCTGCGGCGAGCAGGAATTCGATTGTCGCGGGCGCGTCGCCACGCATGGCTTTCTTTATGCGACCGGCACTCTTCGCCGTCATGCTCGCGCCTCCCTGCACCAGTTCCATTCCCGCCAGAATGCCGGCTACCGCGGCCGCCGCGATAACGGCCTCGCCGTATTCCGCCGTCTCTATCGCTTCGAAATTCCGTAATGTATTTATCAGGTGATAGAAGCATACGCTCTTTTCCATATCGTCCAGCGCGCCGCTTTCGTGCCCCTGGAAGTTCAGCCCGGCCTCAAGCAGAAACTCGTAGGCGCGAAAGCGCGCCAGCACACGGGTTTCCTTCACGGTGCCGGGCACGGCACCCTTCAGGCAGCTCATCTTGAACGACAGGTTCAACCGCCTGAGTATGCCGGAAAAAACATCGTCGAGCCGACCGTTGATTTCAGGCAGCAGCAGGTGGTCCGCCGCAAGCCGCGTGTGGCCCCAGCCTATAAGTTGAACACAGTGCGCGGCATGATCGTTCGGGATCGGTCTCTTGCCTTCGCCCGTCAGACTTTCCGGATAACTTCCGCTGATAATCGCACTTACTTCTTTCGCGAACGATCTTGACTTCTTTGTTCGTTTCACAACTTTTTTCCTCGCTGCCATATCGTCACCTCGCTGATATAAATATCTGTTGCCGTCCCGTGGCGATTGCATAATCATGTGCCGCGTCGCATCCGGCTGCAATCGGCTTCTTCATCTTGTTGTTCGCCGTACATTTTATTCCATATAGCCGGTGATTGCAAAATGCGGCGCTGTTCGACCGTACTTGCTATAATAGAAACTGATGGAAACGCTGATAAAAAAGAAAATCAAAATGCTGCCCGCGAAACCCGGCGTGTATATATATAAGAACAGCAGCGACCGCGTCATCTATGTGGGCAAGGCCGTCAACCTGCGGAGCCGCGTGTCTTCATACTTCAGGGAATCGGGTCACGAAGGTGATAAAACCGCCCGGCTCGTTCGGGCGATCCGCGATTTCGATTTCATCATTACAGCAAACGAACTCGAAGCCCTCCTGCTCGAATCGACACTTATAAAAAAGTATAAACCGCATTATAATATCCGACTCAAGGACGACTCCGGCTACCCATATCTCAAACTGACGAACGAGGATTACCCGCGCCTCGAAGTGGCACGCCGCATAACGAAAGACGGCGCACGCTATTTCGGACCCTATTCCTCGGCGTCGGGCGTGCGCGGCACACTGCGGTTCCTCCATCGCGTCTTCCCGCTTCGCCACTGCAAAACGATGAAAAAAGAACCCTGCATGTACTATCACATCGACAAATGCAGCGGGCCGTGTTCGGGCGACGTTTCCCCCGCGCAGTACCGGAAAACGATCAGGGAAGTAGCCCTGTTTCTCGAAGGCCGCGCCGGCGATGTGATACGCAAACTGAAGAAAGACATGAAAGCAGCATCGTCGGAAATGAATTTCGAAAGGGCCGCCGCGCTACGCGACAGGATAGCCGCACTCGAATCAGTTACTAAAGAGAGACAGACCGTAATGTTCCAGGATGGCCGCGACCGCGATGTGATCGCCGTCGTCAACGACGGGCGTCTCGCGTGTGCAGAAATCATGTTCATACGCGGGGGGCTCCTCACAGGCCACGACCCTTTCATACTCAACATCAACCCCGAACAGACTCGGGAGGAAACCATATCCGCTTTCATCAAACTTTATTATGGACCTTCAGGTACGCCGCCCGGCGAGATATATCTAAGCCACGAACCCGATGAAAAAGAACTGCTCGTTGCGATGCTTGAGGCGAAAGCGGAAAAAAGAGTGTATCTGCGCGTTCCGCAGCGCGGGAAAAAGAAAAAACTTGTGGAGACGGCCCTCGAAAACGCCTGCCAGCGGCTTGCGGACGAACTCGGCAGGCAGCGCGCGAGCCGCGAATCACGGCGCAAACTCACGCAGGCACTCACCCGGCGCGTCGGCGCGAACAGGCTCATCAGGCGCATCGTCGGGTTCGATATATCGACTATACAGGGCACGAACACTGTCGGCGCGGCCGTCGTGTTCCAGGACGCGAAACCCGACAAAGACAGCTACCGCAAATTTATTATTCGCGGCGCGGGCCGCGACGATTTCTCATCTATGCGCGAGATGACGGCGAGATACTTCGCGAGAGTGCGCAGGGGCGAAGAGAAAGCGCCCGATCTCGTGGTGGTCGACGGCGGGCGCGGACAGGTGACGGCACTTGCCGGAGGACTCGCCGACTCAGGTTACGACGGCGATCTCTACGCTATCGGTTACGCGAAAAAGTCGGGCGTGTCGCACGTGCTCGGCGAATCCACACCGATCATTTTCAGCCCTGAAGAGGACGCCGCGCGACTCGTGCAGATGGTCATCGGCGAAGTCCATAGATTCGCCGTCACCTTCCACAGAAAAAAAAGAAGCCGCGCGATGATCGAATCATGAAATCATATATCTGGGAAAACAACGCAGGCCGGTGCCTGATCGAGTGGACCAAATTGGGCGTGTCGCGTTTCCGTTTCGGCTTCAGGTCCAAAAGTGAAGCGCTACAATATATGTCTGTCGGCGCGCAAAATACTGCCCCCGCTCATATCCCTGATTTTGTTAAGGATGCAGCCGCGCAACTGGACGAATACTTCGCGGGTGTACCGCTGGTATTCAGCGTAAAGCTCGATTTCGGCACTGCGACGGCTTTTCAGAAAAAGGTATGGGCCGCGACAGCTATGATTCCTTACGGAACGACATCGAGCTATGGCGATGTCGCACGGGCGGCGGATGCGGCGGGCGGCGCGCGCGCGGCGGGCAACGCCCTTAACTCGAATCCGGTTCCTGTAATTGTGCCGTGTCACAGAGTGACAAAAGCAGACGGCACGACAGGCGGATACGCGACAGGACCGGATGTCAAGAGAGCGCTTCTCGAACTCGAAGCCGGCTCGCGCGCGGATTTCTCAACATTAAATATTATGCGATAAAAAACGGGATTCCCGGATATTATTGTCAGGCCCTTAGTTCGCCGTAAGCTACAACATGTTGCCGATAAACCCGTTTGTGTGTGTGAGATAAGGCATGAACACATGAAAAACTACATCAAACAATTCATTGACCACCTCGAGTATGATCGTGGACTGGCAAAAAACACAACCGCCGCGTACAAGCGCGACATAAATGATTTCGTAAACTTTTGCAGCGATGCTGAAATTGCCGCAACACCGCGCGACATCGGCATACGCGAAGCACGCCGATACCTCGCAGAGCTTAACAAAAAAAACATGAAGCGCACGACCATCGCACGCCGCGTTTCAGCACTTCGCGCTTTCTTCAAGTACCTGAAAGCGAAAAAAGTTGTCGAACATAACATCTTCTCAACGCTCGATACGCCGCGCCTCGAGCGAAAACTGCCTGATTTTCTCTATATGGAGGAAGCAGGCATGCTGATGGACGCGCCGCCCGCGAACACTCCCGGCGGCCTGCGCGACCGCGCTATCCTGGAGATGCTATATTCGTGCGGCCTGCGCGTTAGCGAACTTGTAGCGCTGGACCTCTATGACGTACCCGCCGATGGCCGCGACGAGATAAGGATAAAGGGAAAGGGCGGCAAGGAACGCATAGTTTTCGTCGGCGACAAGTCCAGGCAGGCTGTTGAAATATACATTCTGAAAGGCCGTCCGCAACTGTCGGCACGCGACACAACGCACGCGCTTTTCCTCAATCGTTTCGGCAGTCGGCTCACCGCGCGCAGTGTACAGCGCCTCATCAAAAAGTACATACACATAATCGCTATCGACAAGAATATCACACCTCATTCCCTGCGCCACTCCTTCGCCACTCACCTGCTCAACAATGGCGCGGACCTTCGGGCCATACAGGAACTCCTCGGCCACTCCAGCCTTTCCACGACACAGATTTACTCCCACATCTCCACCAAACGTCTCAGGGAAACCTACGAAAAGACACACCCGCGCGCCTGAAACAACTTCATTGCGTTTTGTCTCAAATGTAAGATATAATACAGACTGCAAATAGTATCAATGAACAGACACATTAGAGGGATGTGGTTGATTATGACAAAAACCAAGGGCGTTGCGCTTTTGAATCGTATCCAGATATTGAAAGAAACTTATGGAGAGGAAACATTTCAAAAAGTCCTCGATAAGATGAAACCAGAGAATTCCGAACGTCTCCGTAATCTCCTCTTTTCAAGCTGGTACGATGCGGAGATTTATAAAGACCTGAATCAAAGCATCTACAGTGTACTATCGGGAAAGTATCCGAAAATCAATGAAATAATCGGTGAGTTGACGGCGGAATCAAGCCTTAAGGGCGTGTACAGTTAGAAGGTCAAAAAGGACAATGTCAAACAGACTCTGGAACGCACCGCCCTGCTCTGGAAATCGTTCCACGACTCGGGCAGACTCGAAGTGGTCGTCGACGAAGAGAAGAACCACGCGATATTGAAGATCACCGGCTACGAACTGCCGCACATCGAACTCTTCGAGAACCTGGTAGGATGGGGCCGCCGGCTGATCGAAATCTCCGGCGGACGAAACCCGATTGTCAGAAAAACAAAATGCGCCGCGTCGGGCGACCCCTATACGGAGCTTACGGCGGATTGGGATTAAGCAAATGAACCTGCAAAAAGGACAAAACATCGCGTTTCTACTAACCGGTAGAAACCAGTGCCTGTCAACACTTTTTGCAAGCATCGCAATCCTGCTTTGCTGCATGCCGTTTTGCAGCAAAGTTTACACCGCACAGGACACAGGGAAAGTGCTGCAAACGAACAGACAGTCCTTGCGCTCTCACATAACCGACTTGATGCCTTTCGGCATCGTTGTCACTGTCTTCATCGGCTCGGAAACCGGCACTATGGAACGCTCGGCCAGGATTCGCCTCGAGTTTCCCCGCGACGATTACTCATTCCGTTACGCCTCGCTCCAGGACCCCTTTCCGATGGTGTATTACTCATTCACAAACGGACGCGATTCCATTCTGCACGACCTGCTCTCAGATACAATCTCCGAGATACCCACAAAAGTGTCGCCCATCTCCGTTTTCTCGCTGGAAGACTCCGCGGATTCATTTTTCTCGAAGGTGCGTTTTGTCGACGTCGAGCCGGAAATATTCGAGGATCAGAATACTTATGTGTTCAAAATAATTTCTGACGAAATACCCTTCTGCCCGGGACAGTCTCTGAAAAACGTGAACGGACATTTATGGATCGATTCGGCGAAGAGACATCCTGTTAAAATGATACTTATGGGTACAATGACCACACTATCGGGAGAAGATGTGCCGTCGAGCCTTATCATTGATTTCTTCTACGACAAAATGACTCTTGACAATAATCAATGGAAAAAAGTGGATGCCGCCATCAAAGCCTATACTGAAGGAAACGAGTATCTTGGAGAAGCGCTGATCCGCACAATCGAAGAAGAAGACGCGCGAAAATTCGCCGCGGCAACGAGATAGTTTTTCTGGGGTATCCACTTTATCCCGGGTGGCACAATATATCGTCGTTTCTTCCTCATCGGGCATACAACATATTGTATTTACTGGAGCGATATGGATACCCCCACTTAGTTTTTTTACCGGTGAGCATCTTGCAAAATCATGTTTGCAGCGATACCGAGCTGGATTGTCCGGGAGAGAACAGGGCGAAGATAAAAAATCCCCGCAGGCGGTATCTGGATAGTACATCGAGGACGATTTTTACCGACATGACGCTATCCCCCATATTTCCCCATTGCGTACTGGAATCAATTGCAGCCGGATGCAGTTGAACATAATTTTGCAATCGGCTTATAAAGTGTAAAAGAAGACTTGTAAGCCTGCTTGAAAATGCTATAATGTGAGATGTCTCAAGCGCAGAAACCCGGCGCAAAGTACAATAAAAGGGGATGTAGCTCAGATGGGAGAGCGCCGCCCTCGCACGGCGGAGGTCGAGAGTTCGAATCTCTTCATCTCCACTTCAAATAACCGCTCTGAATGGGCGGTTATTTTATATTCTGTCTCTTTTCAGCCCTCATAATTCAACCTCGGTTTACCCCGCATATTTCACAAATCCAGGTTAATTTCAGATCGTGTACCGGGTACGCCGGAGCGCCGCCCCGTTTGTATTCGAACTCGACACGACGACAACTATGAGGGGCCGGAACCGTGCCGGGGCAGTTCGAGCCGTTTGCCGATTTCCTTGTTTTCAGGCCCTTCGGCAGCCAGAGGAACGATTCTGGCGCGGACAACTCCACAATACGGTGACGTATATTTCGTGTCATTTTTTGCAGAGAGTTCTTCTCATGATCGGAAAGTACAATCTGATATGGGCTTTTCCCTGGCATATCGCACCTCCTCCTAACCCGGCACAGCCAGAACCAAAAAGGTCGCATTTTCGTGCCCAAACAAATGCGGTTTGAGCACGGCACACAGAGTTTCATCGTTCCCATGGTCTACCCTTGGAACGCCTGGGAAGCTCCAGCTTCCACCAATCTCTTCTTCATCGTATTTTTACCATCCTGTGTCGCATTTCAGTCGTGAGATACCAACCCGCATATTTCACCAATACGGGCCAAAATCAGGAGAAGGCCTGTAATACAAGGCGCGGCAAGTGAGTGGTGCGGGAGCATACTGCAGGTATGTGACCGATCCCGAATCGCCGCCGCAACGCAGTAGAACAGGCGTTATAGCGATTTTCCGGATTTCTTTGTGAGAAATCCGGGTTAAGCGGTATTGGGTTCAGCAGGGAATAAATATATGACACTATCGTACTGCGTGGGTTTTCGCGGCGCTTTCTGTGAGTGGGATGAAGAAGCTGGCACGGGTGATGCCGCTGGAGCGGCTGATGCCGATGCGGCCGTTGTGTTTGAGAACGGCGCGGCGCGCGAGTGTGAGTCCCAAGCCCATGCCGCCTTCTTTTGCGCTGTAGAAGGGTTCGAAGAAGCGGTCTGCGTCTGTCGGCCTGAAG
>JAJRTR010000030.1 GCA_024278215.1 bacterium | reverse complement strand
CTCTCCACTCGACATTTTTCCTTTATTCATACGCTTTTTTGTGTGCCTCTCTCGCCATGCCCTCTTTTCTACCCTTCTCCCAGGTCAGGAGTCCTGAAATTCGGCTGATTGCACCCGAGCCAATTGCAAAATTCTGATTCTGCTGCAGTCGGCTGCTATTGTCCATAGCTGCGTTGTCAGCGTAAAATCGTCCTCGACGTACTCTACAAGTACGCCTGCGAGGATTTTACGCCTCCGCCTTGCTCCGAACAATTTCGCTCGACCTCGCCACGAACATAATTTTACAATCGGCTCACCCGTATAAGTGTTTCCTCAGAAGTTCTGAACTACAATTCAGTCTTTCAGCGCAATGCCGTATACGTCGATCGCGTATCTTTCTTCCGTATGTGGATCGTTTATTGTAAATGTAAAGGCGTTACTGTCGCCGAAATACTTCTTGTCGATAATGTAATAATGTCTGTAACTCTCTCCGAAGAAGATATTTCCGCTGTAACCCACCTCCGCTGTCTGTATCTCTTTATTGTTGAAATACAAGTGTATCTCGACATCCCGGCCCGGCCCGACAAGCGTTTCCCGTATATCCTTGAAAAGCACCTCGACGACCAGCAGCATCGACGAAAAATCATCCGGTTCCCCTATTGATCCCTTAACTATCTTGCCGCCCTGGTTCCATGCCCTGATCCAGTGGTAATGGTTGGTAGTATCAAGTGAACTATCGGTTATCCCAAGGTTTATCGACCTGTCCACACCACGCTCGAACCTGCTCCAGTGCGGATACTCCAACGATTCATGCAGCCACAATATATAGTGCTGAAAAACACCGAAAAAGGCATGACCGCAACATATATCGGACAACTGCATCAAGGGGGCTGCTCTATTGATCCATTGCATATCGCCGGGGCCGGACACTATTGTTTGTCCATCGTTTATATCCATATACTTTAAACCCGAATAATCGATATACGACTTGTATTTAAGCGCTACAAGCGAGGAAAGACGCACTGTTTTTATGATTTTCATTCGGTCGATAAAAGATTTTAGCGTGTCCGCCTCTGCTATCAGGTAATGGAATGATGCCGCATCTGTCGACTTGCCCTGCGGCAATGTGCGGAAAAGATACCCATCGTCGCCAAACATTCTGAAATACGGCATCCCATGCACATTTGCAAGAAGTGTTTTACGATCTAATCCAAAGTCGTTAAAAAATATTTCAAACTGCTTTCTCCGGTAATAATATGTGTCCTGCCAGAAGTCTACACTGTCGCTCTCCAATACTTCTTCGCAATCATTGCGGTATTGATCCATGCACATGAATCGACCGAACACATTAAAGTATTTGCCGGGAGCAGGATTCACATTAATTAATGCAATGCCGTATGATTTGACGATGTATAAAAGAATAATACCGGCGAAAAACAACATGACCGCCGACCTGGCGAACAACGCCGGTATTCTCACGTATGTTTTTTTACCCTTGAGCGAGGTGGAAAACATGCCGCTCAGCGCGATCCCGATCAATATAGCCATAGGCGTGAAGGCGGCATGATGCCGGTTGAAAATCTGGCTGCCGTAATTGGAAAACACCAGAAGTGAGGGGATGGAAAAGATCAGCAGAGACAGTATCTTTTGATTTTCAAAGTTGAACCACGTGCCGCTCGCGACTTTCTCCCTGACCATTCCGGCGGTCACGAAAACCAGCGCCGCGAGATAGTAGTAGAACAGAACGCCGAAGACGATTAAGCAGTTGCTGAAAATGTTGCCCCTGCTGTTCATCTGGTTATCCGGTATGCTTACATTATTTTTCAGGAAGTCCAAGCCTGCGTAATAGAAAGAGAGAAAGTGTGTGTTGCTTATGGTGAGATCGTGCCATATCTGGGGTGAGAGGCACAGCAGGGCGATAGCAATACCGATCCCCAGTTGCTTTTGAGGCACGGCAGGTTTGAAAAACAGAAACAGCAGGACAACGAAAAAGAGAGTAACCACGAGTTGGAAATGCAATTGCATTCCCAGCGCGAAAGCGACCGGCAGGACAACCCAGGAAAGACGTGTTTTATTGTTCGATATAATAGAAAAAAAGCAGTAATAAATCAGCGCGACAAAGATTTGCACAAGCGCGTCGTCTGTAATATTGCGAGAGAAGACTACAAGATTGGGCTGCACAGCATGGATAAGCGCCGCAATCAAGCCTGCATTCACCGAAAAAAAATCTTTTCCTATCCTGTATACCACGTATACGGATATGACATTAAGCAACACGATAAAGAAAAAGATATTAAGCGGGTTGTGATCAAAAAGAATAGGCAACGCGAAAAGATAGTACGAAGCCGGTCCGTGTTTCGCGTTGAATTCGCCGAGAACAGGACCCTCGAGAGGAAAGCTTTTGCCCTCCGCGATATCCAGGGCCGTTATCATAGACGGGATAATATAATGACCGATATTGTTATAATTCATGTAGACTGTTCTAAGAAATATCGCAAGTAAAATAATAATTATCCAGGCATATTTTTTCAGAATGTTTTTTGCTGGGGAAGCTTCTCTTACCATGGTTTAATGATACCTTATTTCAGTTTGTTTGGGAAGTTTACCTGTGCGGAGTGTTCGGCATAAACGCCGACAACAAAGAGACAAGAAGGACATAACCCGCATATTTCACCAATGCGGGTTGAAAATCATGAGAATGCCTGTAATACAAGGAGCGGCGCCCGAAGCGAATCCGATGCAGGTTATTGAAAAGGCAAAGGTTTTCTTTGTTGCTTTTTATCGTTTTATGGCTATGATTAAATGAAGCTCTCTGAAGCAGGCTACAGGGTATCAAAGATGGCTTTTTGAGTACGGCACACACGGCTTATTTTACCGCAATGCAAGCATCGGAGAATTCTTTTCGATCCAATGATCATACAAAATTTTTCCGGAACGGAGCCCGTGTTTTATGACCGGCAATTTCTTACTGCTTATCCTGCACGTATTGTGTTTATCGGCGGCGGTGGCGCTTTTTATTGTCGGGGTACCCGCCGCTCTGCGAGTGGGAGAAAAGCTGAAGCCGGTTTTCATCCTGCTTCTCGCGGCAACAATTATTCTCGGGATATGGTTTCGGTTCGACCACAGTCCACACAGGTTCAAGGTGTTTTATGTCGAGTATGAAATCAACAATATTGCGCGGATGATCGCGGGGGAAGGCGATTTCTCGGTTTGCACGGCTGGAACATTTGAAAAATGTGAAGACAGGCAGCCTCCCGTTTACGCCACCGGGTTCCCATTCATGGGCGCCGCCGCGATGCGGCTGACGGGCAGGTATTCGCCGAATGTCCTGTTCACGCTGAATTCTGTTCTGGGGGTTTTGTGCATCCCTGTGGTTTTCATCATGGCGATGGCGGCGGCGGGCAGTGCGCGCACTGCGCTTTTCGCGTCGTTCGCGGCTTCCGTGCTCCCGCTCAATGTGATTCTTTCCGGAAACGCTACCACGGAAACCGCGGATTTGCTGTTTCTGTGCATCACATTCACATTTTTGTTTCTGTACCTGAGGAATAAAGACGCACTATCGGGGGCGGGTCTCTTTTCGGCAATAGTATTTTCTATCCTGCTCGAGCCTCGCAACGCGTATACAGCCGCCTTTATCCTGATTGTTCTTCTTGCCGCCGGTCCGCACGACCTCAAAAAGATACTTGCGGCCCTGGCCGGAGCCGCACTGATTGCTGCTCTGATTTTTGTTCTTCCACCTGTGTACAGAAGTGCATTCGCGCTTCCACCGGGTGGTTATCCCGGTGTCGTTAAGACTAATATTATTTTCCTGTTTTCGAATCAATACATCCCGTTTTTTGTCTCTATCCCGTTATTCGTCGCGCCTGTGTTTCTCGGTCGTCGCTGCGGTGTTTCCCGCCCACTTTTCTTTTTCGTTTTTGTTTCAATACTCGCGATAAGTCTTCTCGACATTCATCTCCCCCTGGGGGATTTCCCGAGGTTTATGCTGCCGGCGACTATTCCGTTAATTCTCTTTTTCGGAATAACCGCCGATTGGCTTCTTGACGTGACAAAAAGCATTGCTGTAAGAAACGGCCTGGTCACGCTCTGTCTGGCAGTCTTTCTCTTTTCGTCGTTTAATGTGAGTCTTGTCGTCCTGAGGGATTTCGCGGAGGCGCAGGACGATTTCATTGCGGATCGTCTTCCGAAAGTGGTTGATAAGTGTTCCGTTTTTTCTGTTAATCCTTCCATAGGAATGACGTATACCGACAACCCGAATTACGAGATAACACAGTTGCTGGATGGCGCGTTCATGGAGAAACATCGCAGGTGTAAAGTTGTTGTATTCGAGATGGAATGCGCGACCGGCCGGAAGGAGATATGCTCGAAGGTTTTCAGCAAGTTTGCGCCACGGGAGTTGTTTTCCGAGAATATTTTCAATTATTATTACGCCTTGATCAGCCTTATCCCGGCCGATACCGGCACAGGAAAAAACAGTGATTGAGCGAAAAGCCGCTCTCGTAAGGCCGGAACATGCGTTCGCGTTCGTGATATGTTTTGCCGTGAAGCTGCCGGGGCAATTACGAAGATGGCGCGAATTGCTATAGATAGTGAATGATCGTGTGCCGTAACAAGAAAGTAAACATCGCGCCGATAAAGATAAACGGGCCGAATGTTATGTGCTTGACCGTACATATTTTTTCGTTGTTGGGGATGTTGTCTTTGACTGATTGCGACTGACTGTCCGATAGGGGAACAAGGGCAGGCACCTCGACACCCCAGTCCGTCTGGAATTTCTCTACTGTCTCTTCCGTCAGAACGATACCCATTCGGATATATTCAACCTTATTGTTCTCCATTGTTCCGTAATATAAATCGATAACATATTTCGCGATCGGGATGAAGACGATCATGAAAAAGGAGGCGGCGACAGTTTCCGCGATCATGTGAAAGACATTTTGCCGGAGGATAAAATACTGAAAGGATATTACGCCCGCGAAAACGAAATATGCGGCCCGGGCCACTATTTTATTATCATTCATAAGGCCCTGAAGCCGGCTGCCGGCGAAGTATAGTATCAGAACAGTGATCAGGGTAAAATGGCCCGGCGAGAAATTGAAGAAGCCCTGGATCACGTTGATCGAGTCTCTCATTATCAGGAGTATGGAAGCCATGTAGAGGAGCATACCGGCGAGACTGACCCAGAATGCCGGCGCTTTGAGTTTCTCCATTACGCTGTCGGCGACTCGCCTGATATTCTCTTTCGAGAGATCACCGGCGGCGACGGCGGTTACAGCTCGCCCGGCCAAAACATAAAGCGTGTAGGCGAACATCAGGAGAAATGCTATGACATAGGCGTTTATCAGAATAAGCAATGCGGGGAAACCGGGCACGTACTGGTATGTATATGACTCGAGTGGAACAAGAAGCGCCGCCAGTGCGAAATATTTCGAGTCGCCCGGACTGAACAGGTCGAAGTACCACAATAAGTATCCACAAACCAGGGCAACGGCGGCATTAAGCAACAGTATCTTTGCATAATTGACAGCGAACTGATTGTCTTTCAGTAGACCGTAGACCAAAAGAGTCACACACATGAACAAGCCGATTTTCATGAATTTGAGAATGAGTTTGTTCGGGATTTTCTGGGATGCCAGGTCCTCTTTTATGACATGGTAGCTGAGAAACAGAAAAACGACCAGCGAAACACTGGAGAACAACTTGATGACGCTGTCACTGAAATCTATCTCCATTTTACTCCGTTTTTCCTGTGGCGCCCGGCGCGGGAATGTCCGACAGCATTTCGTCCGTGACGGGTACGAATTCATCGAACCCGAATACCTTTACATAGCCGGTCCAGACGCCCTCGCATATTCCGTTGAAGCAACAGTTGTTGCAGCCGGGGTCTTTCACTTTTTGCTTCAACCTGTATTCGTTCCATGAAAAAGTTTCGCGCACCGCCCTGTCCGGCGCGTCGGAGATCACATAATCGAGATAGTCTCGCGCTACCATCCGGTTGAAACCGGGTATGTCGTAGAACAGGCAGTAGGGCGGCGGGTCGATCATGACCTTGAGTTTTCGCAGGTGTGCCGCGCGGATCACGGCCGGCAGCCGCTCCCTCACCCGTGTGAGGCGCGGCACGAGAAGGTCGAAATGTTGCAGAGCGTAGCCCTCGGGTCGTATGATGAGAAGCCTCATATCCGTAATGCCGATGTCGGAAAAGAACCTGACACTCGCGGCCAGATTATCGATATTCAACTTGTGCATAACAATATTTATCGGGACGCGTTCGCGGAACGCGCCCTCTCTTGATCGCCTGACCAGATTTTTGAGTCCCTGAATTTTCTGGGCGTGGCTTCCGGGCCGTTGTGTGAGTTTGTCCTCGACTTCGGGCAGGTGGCTGTGGATGGAGACTGAGAACCTGTTGAAACCGGCCTCGATCAATTCATCCAGGAATTCGATGTCGCTGAAGCGGCGTCCGTTGCTGATCATGTGAATATGTTTGTAGCCCATGGCTTTGATTTGTCGACCGAGTTCCGAAATGCGGGGATATACGGTCGGGTCGCCGCCGATGAGGCCGATGGAATTATAGCCGGCCCCGGCGTATTCCGCCGCTTCTTTACGTACCTGCTCGAACGGTACGATCTTGCGCGGGCCGACATTCAGGCAGAATATGCACTTGTTGTTGCAGGCCATGCCGAGGCTGATCTCGATGTGTTTCTTTTTATCGTCCTGTGCGTGCGGCGGTACATCGTAGTAGCCGTCGCCGGTTTTTCTTTTCATTGGTTCCACGCAGTTTCTATGTCATAATCCCGCCGGGGGCCTTCACGGTTGTTCCGTGGAGGATTTTCTCTGTTATCTTTTCGCTGTCGATAAAACAGGCGTACAGTTCGTCGGAAGAATAATATACATCCATCTCGAACAGCCCCGCGCATATCCGCTCGAGGAAGCAGGCGGAGCAGCAATCCGCTTTGTCGTACTGATACGAGTCCTGCGAAAAGAGTTCCTTTTCGTCCAGGAAGTAGGTCGTGGTTTTTTCCTTTTTTACAATCTTCCTTGTCTCCGTGGAGAGATGCTCGAAGTCCGTCATGTAACAGAGGGGCACCCGCTCGATCCGGCATGTGCGCCCGGATTTGAGAACGTGATCCACGGCTTTGTACAATTCGAGCTGGAAGTCGTTCAGCTTCGGGACTGTGTCGGGATTTTCTTTGCACTTACTGTTTCCCGGGTCAAGGTTGTTCCACACGAAATGGGGCACGAAGGGCGCGTTATCGAGCACCCAGCGCACGTTTTCCGACAGGTGATCGCTGTTATATTTGTTGATCACCGTGTTGACCACGGTCTGTACATCACCCTTAAAGACATCCAGCGTTTTCAGGGCACCGGCGATGTTTTTCAGCGAATCCGGGTTGCCGGAAAGAAACGCCTGGACATCGTCCCTGACGGAATATATGGAAATGTTCACATTCCGCAGGCCGGCTTCGTAGAGGGTTTCGAAATATGAGCGGTCACAGATTTTCTGGCCGTTGGTTATAATGCGGTTCGGGATACCTTTTCGCGACGCGTGGGCTATGAGTTCCGGCAGGAACGGGCAGAGTGTGGGCTCGCCGCCTGTGAAGATGATCCCACTGTAGCCGCGCTCGATGAAACTGTTGATCAGCCCGACGGCGCGGTCGATGTCGATGCGCTTACTGTTGGCGGGGTTCGAGCAGAAGCGGCAGTTCTGGTTGCAGTCGCGTGTGAGTTGTATGTATCCCTGTTCGGCCATCGGTTATCTATGCGCCCTTCCGGGGCGGGGCGGTTTTTTTCTCCCTGAACGCGATGTCGGCGCCGCCGGTGACGGAGTGCCATTTTACCGGTTTGAATTCATCCCAGCCGAACATCTCCGGGTATTCACGCCACGGCCCCTCGCAAATCTTGCGCATGTCGCATTCCTCGCACGGCGGGCCCTTGGCCTTCCCCTGGTTTCTGCGTACTTCAGTGTAGCTTTCTATCACGAATTCCGCGTCGAATATTTTTGTTTCAGGAATTATCTTTTCGGCGATGTGCTGCTCGTAGCCCCGCATAAAGCAGTAGGGTATCGCCTCCGTCATCACAGCCACGCCTCTGGCCCGCCCGACATCGAGTCCACGCTTCGCGTAAGGAGCCACAAGCGTTTTTCTGGGTACAACCGCCGGGGCGTAGGTTTTCGCGTTGCCCGCTACATGTACGAAAGCGAACTGATACTGGAAAACGCCGGCGCTTACAAGAACCTGCGCAATAGCGGGAAGGTGGCGGTAATTGGATTTCGTGATGACCGTGTTGGTCATGACGGACTGGCCGAGTTCGACCAGGTTGCGGATGCCGCGCAGCGTGGCGAGAAAGCTTCCCGGCGCGCGGGTGAGATAGTCGTGCAGTTCGGGGATATGGCCGTGCAGAGCAAGTCCGAATTCGGTCGCTCCGGATTCTATCATTTTCACGCAGAAATCCCTGTAATAGAATCTTCTGCCGTTCGACTGGATATGGATTTTTTTGTAACCGAGGTCCCTTGCGGCGGCGACTATATCGAAGACGTCGTCTCGGATGGAGACTTCTCCGCCCGTGAGAACCACCGCTTCGTACTTCTTCCGCGATTCCTCAAGTATACTTATTATTTTTTCCGTGCTCTTGTCCCTGCCCTTGCCCTTGTTGTGGGCCTGGACACAGAACAGGCACGAGTTGTTGCATAAATAACCGACTTTTACGTCAATGCGGTCCAAAAGCGTCACCAGACTTATGAGTCTCTTGTATTATTACTGCTTGTACGAATTCAGATATATTGCAAGAATTTTGGGGACATGACTGAAGTTTGACCTTTAGTTCCGGATCGTGTCCCCATAAATTCTACTACTATCTTTTATAAAAACGCACAAGTTAAGTTATTGTATGAAAAAAAACGGAACCTGTCCTGTAAATCCGGTTGCGTCCGGTAGTTACAGGACAAGCGCCGTTTTATGTTCTTAAACAAATGCCGTAAAGCCTTTTTGAACCTTCACGGTCCTACCATGAACCGTGCGAACCGTGCGAGCCGTGTGAACCGTGCGAGCCATGAGAACCGTGCGAGCCGTGCGAGCCATGTGAACTGTGTGATATGTGGCGGCCATAGTCCAGGGAAGGCAGGTTCTGAAACCGGCTGTTGCTGTGGCTGGTATGCCCGTAGGCTTCAGTAGCCATGCCGACTATCGCCATTACGATCGCCCCGGCGACCAGGCCCTTTTTCGTAACTTTCCCGTCCTCGGATGAAAGGAATGTCTTGATGCTCTTATCCGGCTTCGGCAGTTTGTTCTTTTCTTCTTTTTTTCTCATTATTGGGTCACCCCTGTTCCATCCTATAATAATTAAAACATGCTTTTCCTTAATAATCAACCTGTGTCAGGTTATCAGAATGTCGTTTATCCAACTCGTATAAATATCTAATACTTCAGGGTCCCTGGCTTTCTTCATAATAATGTCCAGAATACCTTTGTTGATCCTGCATCTTTCGTTGAAGTGTTCCATGCCGAAAAGGGAGCCTTCCACGGCGAAATTGTACAGGGGACATACTCCGCAATAGGGTTTGTATGCACAAAGATTACAGGCGGGCAGACTCTCCAGGCATGAAGAGGCGCACATGGCTCTGACGACATCGTTGTCCATCATCTCTTCAAATGTATTCTCCATGACGTTGCCCAGTTTGAAATCCTCACGCCCCATCATACTCATCATGCGGCCTTCGTCGCAGGTATAAACATTGCCGTTATAGTTGTAGGCGACCTGTCCTATCCCCGCGCCGCACGGGTTGCGGCAGTCCATGTGGTTCACGGGATAGTCCGTCATCATCTTTAAAAGGAACAGATAAGCAGCCCTTTCAGTGAAGCGCGTTCCTTCTTTGTTCAGCTCTATTATTCTGTCAAAAGCTTTCTCATAGAACTCGAGGAACTCGCTGTCCGTATAAGCGAATTTCGCCATGCTCTTCGAGGCCATTCCGAAGGGGCTGACTTTCCGCAGGTGCACGGATTCCAGACCGAGTTCCACGTACTGGTCTACGATTTCCACCGGGTAAGCAAGTGAATCCGTAGTTGCCGTCAACAACGCGCCGGGAAGCCTCAACACATACTTTTCCTTATATGTTTCCACACATTTTTTCAGATTGGCCGTCGTTTTTTTGAAACTGCCGCTTCCCCTGTGCAGGTCGTGCAACTTCTCGGGGCCGTCTATAGATGTTGATATTCCCACTTCGTTGTCCACGAGAAACTGGAGCTGGTCGTCCGAGATGGAAACGAGATTCGAGACCAGCGAAAAGAAAACGTCCTTATCCTCGACGAGCGATTTCCTGTTCGCGTAGTTGATTATGTATTCGACAATCGGCCAGTTGACCAGCGGCTCCCCGCCCTGGAACTCGATGTCCACTTTCGGTCCGGGGCTCTGGAAGATGGCGTCCACTACTCTCTTCGCGGTTTCTTCATCCATGTCAAATTGCTTTTCCGCACCTTTTTGCGCGCTCGCCTGGCAGTATGAACATTTCAGGTTGCACCGGAGTGTGCCGACTATTATATGCAGAAGCGTGCCCTGAAAAAGAAACCTGTTCTTGTTTCTGTACCTGTGGATATTCTCCGGGACGGCGAACTCTTCACGGCGCAGTATACCCATCGAAGTCAGTTTCTCTACTATCGCTCCGTCCGGCATCTCTCCGCCATGCACCAGGTTTTGAAAATCTTCCTTACGCATGGAGATATAATCGCCAAGGTCGTTTGTCAGTATATATTCATTCGCGCTGTATCGCCTGAAACGGAAAAAACCCAGGTCTTTCCTTATCGCGGGCGCTCTGTCGATAACTTCGGTGTACATCTAGTTCCTCATCTTCCATAGGGTGTAGTTGCAGAACTCGAATTCGATAGTGTCTTCGTACTCCTCGGGCCAGCTCTCGAAGGTTACTATGATTGTGCGACCGTCTTTTTCCATCTTTATGTCCGATACATCCGAATAATCTTTGATCGTCGCTTTTACAGCGCTGGGTTTATATATTCTTGCGTCCAGTGTTACTGTTCTTGCTGTCGTCATAACAACTCCTGTGGATTTTTCCGGCGTCCCCGTCCATCCGCGGACTTTATATCGCGTCTTCCCGGGATTCCTTCTCCGCGGGGGCAATCGCCGAGGCGAGCGCGCGGCCTACTATCTGCGTTCTCACTTTTATGTTTATCCTGTCGAGCGCTATCCTCAAGCTCTGCCTGTTAAGTTCGTTAACGAACCTTCCGCATATTTCATCTGTATTCATGTCGCCGCCGGCTCTCGCCTTGATTGCCGCGTTGACCTTGCCGAGTCTGCCGCTGCCGCTTTCAGGGAATAGATGAAAGAAAGCTTCGTCCAGAAAACCGCAGGCTGCAAGCTGTATGCTCTCCAACGGGTATATATCCGTATCGAGAGGAATTACTTTGTCGTACTTTTCCGCGAAAGAGTTCACCTTCTCTGCCGCCTTTCCTGTGAATGTCCGACACTGAGCAATTGCAAAACTATACAGAAGATAAACAGATGATTACCATGGCAATGTCGGACAACAGATCATGTAGCCGCTTGTAGGGCCGCCGGTGAAGTTCCCGGGATTCGCCACGTTGTAACCTGTGTCCATCGTGCCGACAACCGCCGTGCCGGCGTTGCAGTTGGAAGTCGACCCGACTGTGAAGCTTCTTATATGACAAGACATGGTGGTGCCCATAGCTGTTTTAAAGTTGGCGGGTGTGTAATATCTTATAAAGCTGTCATACGATCCGTAAATCCTGGTCGGCGTGGTCGTGCCGGCGCTGCCGCTTGTTGTGTTGATCCAGCCTAGGTACAAATAACCGCTCGCGTTGCGAACCGGGATCGTATTGGCGGCGTTTGCTGTAGTGCTGACGTGGTAGCCGTCCGTCATGTCGGCGTTGAGGTTGGTTACCTTTGTCGTATCGTCAACGCTCACGAGCCGGTTCAGATACGTGTTGCCGCTCGGGTCCACATAGCGGGCCGTGTTGTCCGAGTCGTAATAGCTCGGCGCCCAGATTTTCTTGCCACCGTATACCTTGACATAAGTAGTGTCCGTCATGTACCAGCCGCCGCCGTATGTGCCGTTGTACCAGCCGGTGGCCCCATAAGAGCGATGCCAGCCCGCGCCGTTGTCGATGACTGTGTTTCCATCGACACTGATACCATTGTTCGCGGACAGTGTGCCGGCCACGGCGAGTGTGCCGGACATGGTGTCGCTGGTATTGAAAACATAGATATCGGCGATTTCGCTGGCTCCAAGTCCGTCGGCTATATCCGCGGCACCAAGGCAGTTGCCGCCGTTGCATATAAAGTCGTCGGCGTAAACTGTGCCGTCCGTGCTTCCCACGCATGTGCCGCCCGCATCGTCTGCGCAGATCGAGCCGTCGGTTATGTAGAGGTTGTCATCCGTAGATGTTGTGATATTTCCATTTGTCCAGATACCGGTTCCTATAGCTGTTGTGGTGACTCCGTTGGCCATGATCAGCATCTGGTGTCCCAGCCCCGCCTTCGCTCCGCCGCCGGTATAGTTGGTGTGGGTATAAGCGATACCGTAGAGATTGCCGGGCGCCGTTCCGTCGGCGGAGAGCATGTAGGCCGCGCCCATCGAGTAGACAAGCCGGATTTTCGTCGAGTCGTAGTTCCCCACAAGCCCCTGCCCATAGTCGGGATTGTTCACATATATATTATCCTGAACAGTCAGGCTGCCGCTCATTGTGTCGCTGGTGTTGAAAACGTAAATGTCGGGTATCGCGTCGCTACTGATACAATTCCCGCTGTTGCAGACAAAATCGTCGGCGTAAACAGTGCCGTCCGTAGTTCCGGCGCAGGAGGCAGCCGTGGCGCCGTTGTTGTCCACACAGACATAGCCGTCGGAGACCGCCAGGTTATCGTCCTGCCGTCCCTGTATAAGTCCGTTCCAGTCATCGGATGTGTCGCTTCGCAGGAATTGTGAAGATGTGAGGCCGTCGAGCAGGTCGGCGTTCAGGTTGGTTACCTTCGTGGTGGATGTGACGGTCAATGGCGCAGTGCCGATTGCTACGGTTGAGATTAACCGTGTTCCCTGTACTGTGCTCGATCCTGTGATGGCCCCTGTTACTCCAAGTGCATCATTTACTGTGACATCGCCGGCGCTGTCGGAGATTGTACCTCCGGCGGTTGTAATATTTCCGCCTGCATTGTCGAAAGTAATATCTGCGGCTGCTCCGCTCATCGTCAGCGCGCCTGTCATTGTATCACCTGTAACATTCACATAGCGACCATCTGACCAGGTGGTATCGACTCCAACCGTAATATTTCCGCCGGTACCCAGAGTGACCGGGCTGCCCGACACGGATATGCCGGTATTGGCTGTGATACCCAGTGTTTTGTTGCCTTCAACTGCTGTCCCGGCTGTACTTCCGTAATTGACGGCCCAGGTTGTGGCGGCAGATCCATTATAATTGCTGCCGGTAAGTCCCGTGCCTCGTGTGAGAGTTGACAGGTTCAGGTCAGAAGTATCTATACAATTGCCGGTATTACAGACAAAATCATCAGCGTATATTGTTCCATCAGTACTTCCGACGCAGGCGTTGCCGTCGTTGTCTATACATAAGAATCCATCGTAGTTGAGAATGTCGTAGTTGCCTTCCACGT
>JAJRTR010000029.1 GCA_024278215.1 bacterium | reverse complement strand
TGAACTGAATAACTTAAAAAACCACCCTGAATACAAAGAACGCTTCAATGAGATTATGAAACAGATACAAGAGAACGATAAGAGGAAATAGGCTGTGTCGGAGCATCTGTGTGTTTTTTCGGGCCGAGTTTACCACAGCACCTACCGTTTCCCGGCAATTTCAATGTAGTGGGAATGTCCGGAAACGGTTATTAAATAGCTTCACCTGAACATAAGAACGATTACCATGATTATTATGATGACCATGGAAACGATCACCATGATTTCAGGGAATATCGATATGGACATTTCGCCCCTGCGAATCATTTTTCTCAGAGCAAGGAACCTGTAGCCTGATATCAGTACGATCAGGCCGCCCAGGACAAAAGCGAAGAGACTGATGTAATTCAACTCGTGATGCAATGCAGCCGTTGTTTCTATAGTGCCTTTGCTCGCGGCATTTATGATAAAATCGAAACGCTTTATGACAAATGCGAACGCGATTATCGCGATGCTTGTGCGGCACCACGCAAGGAATGTACGTTCGTTCGACAGATGTGTACGTAGATCGTTAGTGGTCATGCGTTCTTTGTCGGTACAGGTTTTATGGTCGTCAACACTCATAATATTCTCTGGTTCTCCTGTTCGATAAAACAAATGATTTCCCTTGAATTGCATCGGTTCCGCAGACGGAAATCCGGACTGCCGGTAATCAACTCTTCTTAGCTCTGACATTCCACTGTGTCAGCATTAGTATAAAGGGAATGATCGAGAGTGGTATAAAGATAAGAAAAAAGTAATCGTATCCGTATTTATGCGCGAGGTATCCGAGCAGAGGCGCCTGTACGAATGCCCCGATAGAGCCGACGCCGTTGATGAATCCGGCAGCTGTAGCAGCGCCTTTTCGAGTGCCGAAGTCCATCGCTGCCGCGCCTGTCATAATCGAATCGGGCCCGAAGATCATAAAGTATACAAGAGACAGTCCGATAGTCATCCCGACAGGCCCCATCACACCGAAAAATGATTGAAGGTAACATGCTATTGCCAGTCCGAGGAACATCATCGCGCATATCGGAGCGCGCCGCGATCCCATCAGCTTGTCCGACACGACACCAGCGAAAACAGTACCCAGAAAACCCACAAGTTCAGGCAGCGCGGACATGTAGCCCGATAACTCGGGTGTATAGCCGAGCTTCTTCGTCAGGTACAGCGGAAGCCATGTCAGCAGACTGTAACGCACGAATTTCAGACAAAAATACGAGGCCGCCATAAGCCACACTATCGGGTGCGACAACACTTGCTTCAACACTGATGTATCATCGTCTTCGGATTCGCTCACAGCGTCGCCGGATGTTGAACCTGTATTTTCTCCGGTATATTCGTCTATGGGCGGCAGCCCCGCCTTCTCCGGTGTTTCCTTCTGAAATAAAATGAATATTACCGCAACGACAAGCAGCAGGACCGCCGGTAACACAAATGTGGATTTCAGCCCGTAGTGGCCCAGCACATAAGCTGCAAACATTGTCGCCAGCGCGCTACCGATCTGGTAGCAGGTGCAATAGAAGCCCATAATCGTGCCGCGCTCTTTGACGGAGAACCACTGCGCCATCGACTTCACACTGTTAGACCAGCCGGACGACTGAAAGAAACCGTTGGCACCCCAGACCGCGACAAGCAGAAAAACGGATGTGGTAAACCCGAACCAGATACTCATCATCGCTGAGCCGATCATGCCGATTGACAACATTACCCGAGCACCAAGTTTATCACCCAGTATGCCGTTGATAAATTGCCCCAGCGCGTACAACCCGAGATACGCGCCGCTGATCCATCCTATATGTACTTCATTCAGCCCATACTGATCCATCAGCCCCGGTGTGGCTACGGCGAGCGTTTTTCTCGTGAAGTAGTAGCCCGCATACACGATCCACATAATGATGAATGTTCGTGCCCTGTAGTGTCGATATCGTGCTGTTGTGTTTTCCATAGATGCATTCCCCTGTCCGTTTTGAAAATATTATACAATAGAGCCAATTGCAAAATTCTGATTCGGCTACGGTCGGCTGCAATTGTCAACAGCAGCGATGTCGTCACAAAATCATTCTCGACGTACTCTACAAGTACGCCTGCGGGGATTTTGCACCTCCGCCTTGCTTCCGACCAATTTCGCTCGACCTCGCTTCGAACATAATTTTGCAACTGGCTCAATACTTGTTTCGTAGTTGTAAGAAAAAATATCTCTGTGCAGGCCACTTACAAAAATCCGCACTTGCCGTGCTTCCTGCCTTTGTATTGTATGATAGAATAATATTATATTATATTTAAACGATGTATGGACAAAAACCTGTTTTTTTTCAGGCACAGGGAGTGCCGATAGCAGCCGCCCGCATCATAATCATAATTTTGCAATCGGCTCAAGAGACATAATCTAATGAAACATACACATCGCCTGGAAAGGACATGCTATGAGAAACATTCAAACGATCATTGAAAGATGCACAGAAGTAAAAACAGGAATTCCATATCTCATTCCGGTAGTGATATTTATGCTTGTTTCAGTGATGGGCGGCAGCGTTGCCGCCGACGGCTCCGAAACCGAACAGCCGCTGTATATGAAACAGGACGCGCCGACGGGGCAGAGAGTGGAAGACCTGCTGGACCGCATGACACTCGATGAAAAAGACTTGCTTGTGCATGGCGATCCGTCGACAGGAATGGATACGGCCCCGGTGCCCCGGCTGGGCATTCCGCGCCTAAGCATGACTGACGGGCCGCACGGCGTGCGCTGGGGCGAAGCCACGGCTTTCCCGACCGGTGTTACGCTCGCTTCTACATGGAACGAACAACTGCTGGAGAGTGTCGGTGCGGGACTGGCGCGCGAGACTCTCGCGAAGGGCCGCAACATTATCCTCGGTCCCTGCATAAATATTCACCGTGTGCCAATGGGCGGTCGCAACTTCGAGAGTTTCTCCGAAGACCCTTTCCTCGCGGGCCGCATGGCTGTCGGCTATATTAAAGGCGTGCAGAGCCTGAATGTTGTCGCCACCCCCAAACACTTTGCCGTCAACAATCAGGAGATAAACCGTGGTTCGATCAGTGTGCAGATTGACGAACGCACGCTGCGCGAGCTTTATCTGCCGCAGTTCAGGGCGGCTATGCAGGAAGGCGGCGCGTGGTCGATCATGTGCTCATACAACCGCATAAACGGTGTGCACGCCTGCGAAAACAGACATCTGCTGACGGATATTCTGAGGAACGAATGGGGTTTTAGGGGGTTTGTCATGTCCGACTGGGGCGCTGTGCACAGCACTGTGCCTACGGTTCTTTCCGGTATGGATATCGAGATGGGCAGCGGGAAGTACCTTGACGACGAACTGATCGAGGCGGTGCGTAATGGAGACGTGCCCGAATCGGTACTGGACAACATGGTAAGGCGCATATTGAGGGTTATGTTTACCACCGGCCTGTTCGATCAAAAAATCATCGTCGACGGCAACTGGACGGACTCGCCGGAGAACCGCGCCGTGGCGCTCGACGCGGCGCGCGAGGGGATAGTGCTGCTGAAGAATGATAACAACCTGTTGCCGATAAATCGTGACGAAATCCACTCTCTGGCCGTGATCGGCCCCAACGCCGCAGTGGCGCGCATGGGCGGCGGCGGCAGTTCGGAAGTCACACCGACTTATGGCGTGTCGCCGCTCGAGGGGATACTCAAGGAAGCCGGCGACGATGTCCAGGTCCGCTACGCGCCCGGATGCGATGTCCGGGTTCCCGTCGACTTCGAGGTGATACCGTCGACATTTCTCATACCCGCCGGAGTCAACAGCGGCGAGCACGGCCTTGCCGCCGATTTCTTCAATTCCGCGAATGTTACAGGCGAGCCGGTTCTGTCGCGTGTCTACAAACAAATCGACTTCAACTGGAAATCCGAATCGCCGGACAAAAAGGTCAACCGTGACAGATTCACTATCCGCTGGAAAGGTGTCCTCGTCCCGCCGGTTAGCGGTCGATATACCTTCACCGCCATCGGCGACGGCGCCGCACATTTATATATAAAGGGTAAGGCGATTCTGCATAATTATGGGACAGACAACCGGAAAGCAAAGTCCGGTTCTGTAAAACTCAGGGCAGGCAGGCGCTACAAAATCCGTTTTGAATATTCTGATCTCGGCGGTCCGGCAACTGTGAAACTTGGCTGGTCGCGCCCGGATAGGAGCCTTATTGGCGAGGCGGCGAAACTTGCCGGTGACAGCGACGCGGCTGTAGTCGTTGTCGGCCTCGACAGGAGTTTCGAGGGCGAAGGCCATGACCGCGACAACATCGAATTGCCAGGTCTGCAAAATGACCTTATCGAGGCTGTTGCCGCCGCAAACCCCAATACGATTGTCGTTATGATAAACGGCACGCCGCTGGTTATAAACCGCTGGCTGGATAAAGTAGCCGCGCTTGTGGAAGCATGGTATCCCGGCGAGGAAGGCGGCCGGGCCGTTGCGGAGATTCTCTTCGGTGATGTGAATCCTTCCGGCAAGCTGCCGATAACATATCCGCGCTCGTGGGAACAATGCCCGGCGTTCGGCAATTATCCCGGCAGCGGCAAAGACGGCGAAGTACATTTCGACGAAGGTATCTTCGTGGGATACAGGTATTACGATAAGCAAAACATCGAGCCGGTTTTCCCATTCGGCTACGGACTCTCCTACACGAGCTTTAAATATGACGGGCTGAAGATCGAGCCGAAGAATATAGGCCCCGGCGATAAAACCGTGAAGGTCAGCCTCGATGTAACGAACACCGGATCACGCGCTGGCAAAGAGGTCGTCCAGCTATATGTTCACGACGACGAAGCAAGCGTCGAGCGCCCTGTCAGAGAACTCAAAGGCATCCGAAAGATCGCGCTGAAACCCGGAGAAACAAAAAATGTAGTGTTCGAGATCGGCCGCGCGGCTCTCAGCTTCTACGATGCGGACAGGATGCGGTGGACAGCCGAACCGGGACTATTCGAGATACAGATCGGTAGTTCGTCGCGTGACATTCGCCTGAATGGCGATCTGCTTCTCGAATGATAATCCGACTATGCAGCAGAATGGTTAAGAATTCCGGGATATAATACTGTTTATGTTCCGGCTAACGCCGGATCACGAAATCACTAAGGTGGTATTCTAATGAAAACAGTACTGATAACATGCCTGATATGTATTGCTTTTTCGGCACTCGATATTATCACGGTGCGAGCGGATGAGAATCCATACTTTCGGAGCGAACTTATTTTCGAGCCGGAAAAGGTCGACATCAAACAGTGTCACGGATCGACACTTGTGGAACTGCCCGGCGGCGATATCCTCGCCGCATATTACGGAGGCGACTACGAGAAGGCAAAAAATGTCGCCGTCTACGGCGCGCGGCTCGGCAGGGGCGAAACAAAATGGTCCGAACCCTGGATACTGCACGACACGCCGGACAAAAGCGAGGGCAACCCCGTGCTGTGGTTCGGACCGGACAATAAACTGTGGCTGTTTTTTGTAACTATCATGAAGGACAATTGGAACCAGGCGCTCATCTTCTTCAAGAAATCGCCCGACCGGGGTAAAACGTGGTCGGAACCCGTGCAGATGCTCGAACGCGAAGGATGGATGACACGCAACAAACCGCTTCAACTGAAAAACGGTTACATTCTGCTACCGATATACAATGAAGTCCTGTTCGACTCCGAATTCCTGATATCCGGGAATGGTGGCCGAAAATGGAAGATGTCAAGTGTGATAAGGTCACCCGGCACAAACCTGCAACCAACTGTCGTGCAGCTTTCAGACGGGTCGCTGCTCGCCGGTATGCGCACAGGCTCGAAAAACGGCTTGATGTGGTGGTCGAGATCAAAAAACAACGGAAAAAAATGGAGCAAACCTTATACAACGGATGTCCGTAACCCGCATTCCGCCTGCGATATGGTTATGCTTGCCGACGGTCACATCGCACTCGCTTATAATGATTCGCCCGACAATCGAAATACACTCACTGTCGCACTGTCGACCGATGAAGGTAAAACATGGTCGGCCAAAAGGAACCTCGAATATAAAAAAGGTGAAGAATTCTCTTATCCCGCGATAATCACGACTTCCGACAACCTGATACACGTGACATACACATATAAAAGGGTCTCGATAAAACACGCTGTTTTCAATGAAGCGTGGATAACAGCCGCACAATAATAATAACACTCCAAGCAGCAACAAGGCTGTCGGCTATTTCGTCGTTCCCGGGGTCTACCCTGGGGACTGTTACTTTTTTTTATTCCTCTTTTAACCTGCGCCCGAGTTGCGCATCAAATACAAGTATAGATCACAGAAAGGCGGTACAGGAGAAATGAAAAGCAAAAAGAGTGTTTCGGGATTCAGATGTTTTTTTACGATTGTTTTTTGCGCGGTGATGCTTATCGGAGTTGCGATTACGGCAAATGCGCAGTCGACAGACTCTACCGGCAAGACAGTAGCCCCGAACATAAGGAGTCGTGGGGCCATCTGCAAGAATCATCCCGAAAAATGCGAGAAATTCAAAGAAAAGCTTAAGGAGAAAAAACAGTGGTGTGAGGATAATCCGGAGGAATGCGCGCAGAAAAAAGAGAAAATTAAAAATATCGTCGACAAGAGAAAAAAGATGTGCGAGAAAAACCCGGAAAAATGCGAGAAACAGAAGGAGAAAATTAAAGAGAAGGCAAAAGAGATGAAGAGCCTCTGTGAGGAAAATCCGGACGAGTGCGCCGCGAAGAAAGAGAAGATAAAAGAAAAAGCACAGGCGATGCAGGCGAAAAAGAAAGAGTTTAAGGAATGGTGTAGCAGCAATCCGGATGAGTGCGCCGCGAAGAAAGAAAAGATAAAGAAAAATGCACAGCAGCTTAAAGATTGGTGTGAGAAGAACCCCGATGAATGTGCAACGAAAAAAGAGAAAATAAGGGAAAAAGCACAGGAGTTCAAAAGCTGGTGCGAGACAAATCCGGACGAGTGTCAGCAGAAAAAAGAGGCACTGCAACAGAAAAGAGAAGAGTTCAAAGCATGGTGCGAAGAGAACCCCGAAGAATGTGAACAGAAGAAAGAAGACATGAAAAACAAAATGCAGGAGATGAAGAAACTCTGCGAGGAAGACCCGGATCAATGCCCGTTGAATAGTATCGGCGATCTTGAGTCTTCTACGACAATATCGACAGATTCCGGCACAACTGCCGACGACGCAACAACCGCAACAACTGATGTCGACAGTGCAACGGAATCAGGCACTACAGACGGGGAATAAACCGGGATTTCCAACCCGCTTATTCCAACGAAGCGGGGTAATATCCGGGTTAAAATATAGCTCTCTGACCCTCAATATAAGGGACGTCTCCGAATATTCGGAGACGTCCCTTTTTGTGTTTTTCATTGTTCCCACCGCTTAAGCCACTGTGAAGCAAAGGCCTTTTACTCAGTAACTGTACCTCATGCTAGCGTAGATATTCGAGTTGTCCTCGAACTGCCCGAAGAAAGTTTTATCGCTGTTTCCGTAGAAAATATTCAAGCCGGTTTCGACTGTGTAAAAATCGTTGATCTTGTAATTCAGTTTGGGCCGGAAATATCCGTCCGTGTCGGATGGCGAATAATAATTGAATAGCGACAGTTGCAGGTTCTGGTTCATCATAAGTTTGGTGATGCGGAATGTCAGCACATGCCGGAACTCGTCTTTGAGCGCTGTCCCCGCGGGCATACTGCCTTTGTAGGCGTCGTAATCGAGCATATTTTCAAGGTAATACTGAAACGCGCCTGTGAGGTTTTTCTTAAGTTCCTGCTCGTAACCGAGCAGCAGGCGGAACTCGCTGTTGCGGACAAACATATTGTCGCCGCTCGAGTCTTCGCGGCTCTTATAGAGTCCCGCCTCGATGTTGGCTATCCCCGTGCGGAACGGGCCCCTGAGGCTGAAACCGTAGACGGATAATTCAGGGAAAATATAGTCCCATGTTGCAGGGTCCTGACCGTTGGGGCTTTTCCAGTAGCCGTCATAACCGTAGAGCGCGAATTCATAAGGCCCGAAGTTTTTGTAAAGCCTGACGGCGAATTCATCTTCCCTGAACCAGTCGTACATTTCCCTTGCGCGCACGACGGCGTTGCGGCCTGCCAGGCTATCGAGGTTCGCGTTATAATATGAAATCCTTCGCCCGTCTATGTACCTGTCGGAGTCAAATTTCGGAGTGTAAACAAAGTCTATGTTCATCAGATTATTGAACAACGACAGTTTCACAGCATCGGAAGGTGCCTTGAGATATTCATCATTTCTACCGATGAAGAAAGAATTCCAGTCTTTCGGGAACAGGTCATTTATGAACAGAAGGTCGCCGGTACCCCATGTGAGCGTCTGCCTGCCGATGCTCACATCGAGCGAATCTATCGGACTGAAATTGAGTTTTGCCTCGCGCAGATCGAACGCGCCCCGCCCGGTCTCGAGGTCCACTTCCTTGTCGCTCAGCACGACATCATAAAGCAGATCGGCGGTAAGATTGAGCGTAAATATACCCCTCGTTTTCTCATATTCCATCTGGAGTCGCGTCTCGCCCGCCGGCATTTCCTGCTCATACCGATCATCCTGTATTCGTGTGCCGAGCAGCACTTCCCAGAAGCCGGTAATCGGAAGTCCCGCATCTTCATCGTCGAAAAACATGCTTGTGTTTTCAACACTCCCGGAGCCAATGCCTGTGGGAAGCGACGGTTCGCCGCCGCCGAGCCCCGCGGGCAGTCCCGGTTCTGCCGGGCCGCCGAGACCGGTAGGAAGGCCGGGCTCGCTCGAGCCGCTCAACCCCGATGGGAGCGCGGGTTCTTCAGCGTATATAATGATCGGCAATAAGACTATCATCAACAACGCGAATACACATTTCACATACATTTTCATATTGTTACCTCTTAAATGCTAATTCCCAGACCTGCAATGCGGTAAGAAAAAACATGCAATTTCCGGGTCATGCACATAAACCAGATCGCATGAAACTGATTCCCGATGTTCCTCAAACAGCGCGTTACCGCAGATACTTCCTCGGCGGTTTACGCAGGTATCGCTCCGTGAAAATATCCGGCGGTACGCCAACATTATATTTCACATCGGAATAGCTCATGGAGGTTGTTGTGCCGAGTCTTTTGTCTGTCATCGTCGCCTGGGTCACAGTAGTGAATCCGTCGATCTTTTCGACTTTTGTGGCGGTATACGTGCGATACGGCTCACCTTTTTCGTCGTAGTACTCGATTTTGACAGGCAGAAAGGTCGATTTATGTATCCATACCTTATAGTAAGAGAACTCGACGTTGCCCGGATTTTTCGGAATATTTTTCAGCACATAATAATTGTCGGTTGTTTCGACCAGCTCGTGTTTGTCGTCATTCGGGCTCCTGCCGGACACATCTTCATAGAAGAAAGTGGATCCGACGAAGCTGGTGCGGTCGTCGCCCGCGGCGATACGTTTCACCAGATCGAGTGCAGGCAGGTAGAGCCATCGGTCGTCATCCTTATCGGGAAACTTGTGGACGAGGAAAGCCGTCTTGTTCACATCTGCCGGGCGTGTGAAGTAGACATAGAACATCTGATTGCCGTTATCCTCTTTCTCGCCTTCGTCGTAGCGCAGGATAACGAGTTGGCGTGTTCGCTCGCGCCCCTGCGAGTCGGTTATCACCATGTTTACGGTCGCCCTGCCGTCCTTGCCCTGGTAATAAGCCATAGTGTTTGCCCTGTCGACAATCTCGTCGACCTCCATCGCCAGCGCGGGCACCGCGAACATCATTACCAGCAATATCACTATCAATTTTTTCATTTTCATTACCCCCGTTCTCTGTTTTTAGTTTCAGCCTGTTGCAATTCCGGCCCATTCGATCAAGCGGAATAACCCGGAACCGGTTCATACTGGAGCCGAATGCGGTACAGCAAACCTTTACCGACGGCTCACTATATAAATAACAAAATCATTCATTACTTTCAGCCTTCTTTGTTTTCTTGAATAAAACACCTTCCATCACCTTAATCAATGCCGGTAATATCAGAAGTGTCGCGGCTCCGGCCAGCAGCAGAATGGCGGATATGAAGACGCCTACCGTCTTGTAGGGCACAAGCGGCGCGGCAAGCAGTGGCAGGAAACCGACACCTATGACAATGACATTCCTTGTGATGGCGCGTGCCGGTTCGCCGAACACGGCATCTGTCGTATCGCGCCAGTTGTCGTATCGTTCCCGCATCTCACGGCTTCTTGATATGAAGTGAATCGCATAATCCACTGCCAGACCCAGAGTCAGCGACGACAACACCGCTACAGGCATATCATAGTCCTTACCGACAAGGCCTATCATCCCGTATATTATCCCGATGGTCAGCGTAAGCGGTATCATCGAGAGCAGTCCCCACAGGAACGACCTGAAGAGTATCACCATCAGTATCAGCACAATAACGAAGCTGCCGAGAAACGCCTTCATCATACCTTTCACCATCTTTTCCTGCCATATCACGTTTATATATGTAAGTCCGAACCAATTATGATTCAGTTTCAGCGGAGACTTATTATCCTCGAAATACTTATCCACTGCCTTAACCAGAGCGTTCATATCCTTGTTGTCGCCGCTTTTGAGCTGTATCCAGATATTCAGTTTTCTGTAGTCCGGCGTCACCATTTTCCACAGATCGTTCGGCCTGTGGCTGTTCTGATACTGCAACAGCGTCTGGCCGACCGCCGCCTGTGTGTCGGGAATCCTGAACGCATCTTTGCTGCCGTAAAGTTCACGCGATACGGTTTTTACGACATCGACCAGTGAATTCGATTTCCCGACCAGTCCGGTATCGAGCAGATACTTCTGGAGGTTTTCAACATAAGCAAGCGATTCCGGATTCTTAAAGAACTGTCCCTCGAGTTCGACTGCATCGAGGTATCCGCGCACTTTGTCCCAGCCGGTAGTCAACGATTCGTCGTCTGCGAAAGAATATAAGTCGTCGTAAAAATCTTCGGCGGGCAAATCCTTCAGTTCACGTGCTTTCGCGGCCAGTCTCTGAAACTCGGGTTGTTGTTTTGCGGCAAGTTGCCCGATAACAGCTTCCTTGTCGAAATCGCCGGTATAGGGATCGAGCGTATCGAGATAGTCCAGAGCATCGTTCCATCCGGCTTTCGCGTCTTCGCCCGACGGCTCCGCGGCAGCTTTTTCTACAAAGTTTTTTATGCCCGACATGAAATCATTTCCATCAGAATTTTTAAGTTTTTCCGCTTCCGCCGCAGTTCTCTCCGCCTCAGGTATATTCAGACCGCGCAACCCGGCGATTACTTTTTCTGGATCCTTTTCAAGGTCTTCAGGTTCGATCTCGAGATATGCCATATACGTACCGGCAAAACGCTTGTTCAATTCTCTGTCGGCAATCCTGATTTTATGTTTATTCGAGAACCATTTAACCGGATTATCGTTTATCGTGATTTTTGTTATGCCGTACACTGCCACTACTCCCATCAACAGCATTACCGTCAGGATTAGCCTGGCATGATTGTATGTTCCCCTGCCCAGCCAGTGCATTATGCGAGCCAGCAACGATTTGTTAACGTCATGATGGGACATGCCGAATCCCGCAAGCGACTTTTCACTTTTTAGCATGATGAACGCCGGTACGAACATCACTGTCACCACCCACGCGATCAGCACACCGACAGCGACGAAAAGTCCGAACGTCTGCACTGGCGGAATCGGCGTCATCACAAGCGAACCGAAACCGGCCATCGTCGTCAACGATGTAAAAAACATCGGTGCGGACAACTCATCCATAACCGCCACGATAGTCTTTCGCCTGTCGCCCGTTTTCTGATACTTGTCATAGAAATCCGAGATAATATGTATTGAATCCAGCACAGCTATCGGCATGATGAATATCGGTATCATGGAGCTCATAATATGTATCGTGTTGCCGGTTATCACGAGCAGTCCCATAGTACTTATCACCGACATGATGGCAACAATCATCGGCGACAATATAACCGAAATGTTCCTGAAGAAAAACCACATCAGGATGAAAATAAGAAGCATCGCAAGCGGCGCGGAAATCGCCATCTGCGTAAACATCTCGACACCGAAAGTGTCCTGCGCGACAGGAAGTCCGGTAATATAGTATTTGTCTCCGCCCTCGAATTCCGCTATCTTTTTCTCAAGCTTTTTTGCAACCCGATAGCTTATATTCTTCGCGGTAATCGGGATATAAACGGCAAGCGCCGTTCCATCCTCCGACACAAGTGTTCCGTTCAGCATGGGCAGCCTGGCGGCCTTCTCCCACACAGCTTCCGCCTCGGCCTCGGTCTTCGGCGCGCGCGGCATCAACCAGTCGAATCTGACTGTGCCCGGCCCGGCCTGCTCGATATTGTCTACCGTCGAGGGCGCCATTACATCTACTTCAACTACCCCCTGCTTCTTCCCGTCGGCGTCCTTCCAGCTTATCGTCTTCGCATATTCCACCAGATCATATACATCACTCAATGTCTTCTTATTGAATACTCCGTTTTTCTGCGTGTCGTTCACTACTCCTACTACAATCACATCCCATAGTCCGAATTCCTTTTTCTCCGCGTTGTGGTACACTCTTGCCGGTTCATCGCCGGACAGCATATTTTCCGGGTCGGTATCTACCTTTATAGTGTTCATATATGGAAATGTTTTCAGGAACAGCGATGGAAGCACTGACGCGAGAAGCAGCCCGAGCGTAAATACCGTCACCACAAAAACCACTATCCGGGGATGATTAATGCTAATACGTGTTAGTATCTTCATATCAATTCCTCATTTCATTTCCACTGTTTTTGATTCCATGTCAAATGAACAATCGCCGGATTCAAGCTATCGTCATTCGGCAACACTGCGGTTCTCCTGAATATCGTGCCGACTTCTCATCGTTGACACGACGCAAAATAAAGTCGCGGCATAGCTCATCCATTAGTGCTATGCTTTTCTTTCACAACTGTCCACGCCGAGTTTCTCCAGAATAAACATCATCGGGCACCATCTCGTAAAAAACGACTGGAAAAGATTCAGCCCTACAAATGCGGTAAACCAGAGCCAGCGCTCGTCATGCACCTGGCTGAGCACCACGCTGAGCAAAATAAAAAAACCTGCTATAAGTCTTAGATATCTGTCCACTGTCATGTCGATCACCTCCTTTTTTGTTATAAAGCAAATATTTGTCGATTAAGTTTCAATTTTTCCATTATTATAACTTCATGCTTCTGTGTTTATTGAGTCGACAGGAAAAAAAAAGTTTCAAATACCCTGAATATTTCAATTATAAATACATATAGTGCCTGAACGAAAACCCTTAAAGCCCTATCATCTAATCAAGAATTCATGAAAAGTGCAAGCGAGATCGGCAAATCAAACCTTAGTTTTCAATTTCACTGTAGTGATGGTGAAATATCCGGGATAAAAACGCAGTTCAGTAGAGCCAGTTGCAAAATTATGTTCGAAGCGAGGTCGAACGAAATTTTTCAGAAGCAAGGCTGAGGTGTAAAATCCCCGCAGGCGTACTCGCCGAGTACGTTGAAGATGATTTTGTGCCGACAACGCAGCTATGGACGATTGCAGTCGACCGCAGCCGAATCCTAATTTTGCAATTGGCTCAGTATTGAGTTGTATGGGCTCTGGTTGTATGGCAGGCTATGCGCTTGAAACATCTCTCATAAACCGGCCGCTTTTGTTTTTTGTGATCGTGCCGATAATAATATTGTGTGAAAACCAGGAATAACGCATTGCAGGACAGGAGACATAATGAAAATACTTCTTATACACCCTGTAATAAGGGAATGGGCACCCCCCAACTGTTTCCCGTCGGGGCTCGGCTATCTCGCTTCCGTGTTGCTCGACGCCGGTCACGAAGTCGACGTCTACGATGCAAACGCGCTGAGGCCGGCGCCCGATGAATTCGAGGACTACATAAAAAACGCGGACTACGACATCGTCGGCACCGGCGGCATTGTAACGATATATAAAACGCTCAAAGAGCTGATTGCGAAGCTGAAAACCATTCACCCGGACCGCCCGGTAATACTCGGCGGCAGCTGCGCCACTTCAGCGCCTGATGTCGTCATGGCGAACAATCCGGTCGACTACCTGTGCATCGGCGAAGGCGAAAACACAATACTTGATCTCGTGGACACACTCGAGGGCGGCGGCGACATGTCGAAAGTCGACGGTATCTGGCGTCGCGACGAATCGGGCGCTCCTGTCGCCAATCCGCCTCGCAGGATAATTAAAGACCTCGACACGCTTCCTTTCCCGCGCTGGGAGCTTTTCCCGATGGAAACTTATGTCAATAATCCAATCGGCGCGGTGAATATGAACAAGTGGGTTGACGGCGGAGCTGCTGCCGGGACGCCCGGCTCGATGAACCTGGTATCAAGCAGGGGCTGCCCATACAAATGTATATACTGCTATCACGATTTCATGGGAGCGGGCTATCGCTTCAGGTCGGCGCGCAATATCGCCGACGAAATAATTTTGCTTAAAAGCAAGTACGATATTCAATACTTTCATTTCACCGACGACTGTTTCATCATCAATAAAAAAAATGTTTATGACTTCTGCGATATTCTGTTGCAAGAGAATATCGACATCGAATGGGGATGCGCGGGCCGCGCTAACCTCATGACCGAAGAAATGATCCTGAAGATGCGCGAAGCAGGCTGCATATACATCGCTTACGGTATCGAATCCGGCAGCCCGAAGATTCTTAAGAATATAAGAAAAAAGGTCTCCGTCGAACAGGCGACGGAATCCATACTGATGACGAAACGTCTTATGGGACGCGCCGATTGCTCCTTTATCGCCGGACTGCCCGGAGAGACGATGGAAACCGTGAGGGAAACAATAGATTTCTGCAAATCCATTGCCCTGCAGCCGGAAGTCATTTTTTTCGCCACTCCTTATCCCGGCACCGAATTGTACGATATTGCTCAGAAGGCGGGTAAGATAGGCGATAAAGAAGAGTTCCTTCTTTCACTCGGCGAGCAGGGTGAACAGATCGTTGTGAACTTTACGGATTTCTCTGACGAGGAACTCAGAGAAATAAAAGAGAATATGGTGCTCGAACTCGACGCCTGGAACAAGGTGTCGCATAAGAAGTGACGTAAAATAGCATCTGAAGGATCGTGACCGGGGGGATGATTCAGAGGAGTAATCAGGGCTTATGAAAAAGTATTATTTGTTTTTATTCGCGGTAGTTGTCATCACATGTAGTGTTTCCGCTTTCAGTGCCGATGCCGGAATCACAGTAACGAAGAATATAGTTTTCGGCAAGGCGGGCAGTTACGTTCTCTACGGGGATATGTATGTTCCCGAAGGCTCCGGCCCTTTTCCGGGTATACTGTTTATTCACGGCGGCGGTTTCATAACAGGTGACAAGCTGAGGTCCTCCCAGGTTCCTTTCTACCACCTTGTTGCTCAGGAGGGATACACTGTTTTCAGCATAAACTACCGACTCATACAGGACGGAGGCACTTTCCCTGACTGCATCAAAGATGTCAAGACCGGTCTGGCCTGGATGATTGCCCACAGGGACGTGTATAAAATAGACTCCGACAGGATCGGAGTCATCGGAATGTCCGCCGGGGCCTATCTTGCCGCGATGATCGCTTTCACTCCGAACGACGCGCGATTCCAGCCGGACGACAAAGCGCTGAAAGACTCGGACACTTCGGTAGACGCGGCGGTCCTGTTTTATCCTCCGATGAATTTCAACACCTTCAATAGCTCGATAGCAACTATATTCAAACTCCAGCTTAAGAAAAAAACAGGCATATCAAGTCATAAAAAGTTTGCGGAATATCTGAAGTTTTATTCCCCGATAAACTACGTAAAAAAGGAACCTCCGATTTTCCTTTCCTTCAGCGAGCCCGATGGCATAGTCGAGAACTCACAACAATATGAATTTATGGACAGGATGAAAGAAGCCGGCACAGTGTTCGAGCGCGTGGCCGTAAGCGGCGAGGGCATAGGTCACGGCTTCGTCATAAGCAAGCCCGATAGTCCGCAATCAATTGAAGTCCGGAAGCGGATGTTCGCGTTCCTCGAAAAATATGTCAAAAGCGAGGACTGATTTCTGTCAGTTGTTTCGATAACCGGGCCTTTTGAATATGTTGAATTTGGATAACTTCATTCACTTTGCTATAATTTATGTTTTACGACGATGGAACGAACGGATATCGGGATGCAGGTCTGCGAATACTGCAAAACAGAAAACGAAGACGATCACAAGTATTGTAAAGAGTGCGGCAACAGGCTGCTGAGTCTTGTGACAGTGGAGATAGAGAACCTCGACGACGCCGAAAAGCTCGACATAGAATCCATGAAGGGGAAAGCCTTCATATATTCGACGCGCGGGCAGCACGAGAAGGCGGTCGAAGAACTTGTCAGGACGATCCGCCACTATCCGCACGTGCCTGAACTCCACTATCAACTCGGCAACATCTACTATAAGAACATGCAGGTCGAGAGCGCGATAAACGAATACGAGCGTTGCATTTCCCTTGATGCAGATCACTTTAAAGCTTTGCTTGCATTGGGCAACATTTACGGCGGCGATGTGCGCAACCATGATATGGCTATCCGCATATACAGCCGCGCCGTGGAACTTAAACCCGATTATCCCGACCTGCGAAACAATCTGGGTAATGCGTTGCGTTTCAGTGGCAGGTTCGCGGAAGCGGCGGAGCAGTTCAAGAAGGCGATTGAATTAAATCCCAATTATGCGCGGGCGATGTTCAATCTCGGCAAAACATATTATGCGATGAAAGACCTGAAAAACGCGGAGGCGCTTTACAGGAACGCTATCGAGATAGACAGGAACCACCCGAGGGCACACATGACACTGGGGCTGACGCTTCTGGCGGAAGGCAGGGGCGGCGAAGCGGCAGATGAATTCAGGACGGCGATAGAACTTGATCCGTCCTATGTGCAGGCGTACGGCTTCCTTGCACGCACGCTGAAAAAGCTCGACCGCGATGCAGAGGCGGAGGAGGCGGCGAGGGAAGCGCTGAAGATTCAGCCGGCGCTCGGCTCTGTCGAAGACATATTGAACAGTACGGGGGACGACGATTGATGGCAAAACTCACAATAGAAGAAGTCAGGAATGTCGCGCATCTTTCAAGGCTGGAAATGACGGACGATGAACTCGACGTCTTCGCCGGCCAGCTTAGCAAAATTCTTGAATACGCTTCCATGCTCGATGAACTCGATATAAAAGATGTCGAGCCGACATCGCATGTTATTCCACTGAAAAATGTCTTCAGGGCTGATGAAGTGAAGCCTTCGCTGCCGGTCGAGGAGGTTCTTGCCGACGC
>JAJRTR010000028.1 GCA_024278215.1 bacterium | reverse complement strand
TCCATAGCTGCGTTGTCGGTGTAAAATCGTCCTCGACGTACTCTACAAGTACGCCTGCGGGGATTTCGCATCTCCGCCTTGCTTCGGAACAATTTCGCTCGACCTCGCTACGAACATAATTTTGCAATTGGCTCTACTGAAATTATTCTTTGCAGGCGGTACATGAATATAATATTTATGCCTCTTCGCTATTTTGTGTGGGTAGAATAATTATGTAACTGTTTACGGGGAGCACTGAGAATAATACTTAAACACCTGGAGATTCTTCGCTTCGCTCAGAATAACAACCCACGGATTTTGAGTTTAACGGCACTGTCAGAAAATCCTGGAATGCAATAACGTCAGTTTTTGCGAAATGCGACTTCTTCACAGTTGCAACGACACAGTCGTTGCATTCCAGAAATTTCAGATGTACCGTCGCAGCTACCTGTGAACGGACTATCATGCACATCGGAAACGGCACTTTAGCTGCGCGGCGCTCTATGTTATTTCTCGATTTCACATACGCAATTCAAATTGATAACCGCTGTAATTATTTTACTTGATCGGGAAAATAGGCTATACTTGACATTTATGCGAAGTATTCGATCTGTTTTTGTTTTATTGTACAATTTTCACATGTTCAGGAGACATTAAATGAAACGTACTTTCAGAGTTTTTTTCTATTTTGCACTTTTCCTTGTGATCATAGCAATGTCGTTCTGGGGCGGAAGGAATGAATCCCGTATTTTGAAGCTGCTGGGAGTGGAAAAAGTTCAGGCGCAGGGCGGTTTTTCAAATGCCGGTGAATTCAACCGCCTGATGGAAGTATATCATCTCATAAACAGGTATTATCTCGAAAAACTCGATAATGAAGATAAACAGACTGAGCTCGAATACGGTGCAATCCGAGGCATGCTGCGGTCACTGGGCGATCAGTACACGCGATTCATGGACCCCGAATCGTATGAAAACATGTCGATTGAAACGAAAGGCAAATTCGGCGGTGTGGGGATCGTCATAGGGATCAGGAACCAGCAATTGACGGTAATATCGCCGCTCGAGGGCACGCCCGCATTCAAGGCCGGCCTCGTATCAGGCGACATCATAATAAAGATTGACGGCACTTCCACGGAAGATATGGCGCTCGACGATGCCGTGGCTCGAATCCGCGGCGAGCCGGGCGAGAAGGTTACGCTCACTATCTGGCGTCCAGGTCTCGATTCAGATGGAAAAGACTATGACATCATCCGCGATATAATCGAACTGAAACCGATCAACAAAGCCAAGATGATCGACGGAGAAATCGGCTATGTGAAGCTCGAAACATTCAGCGAGGTTTCCCGCAACAAGTTGCGTGACAACATAAATAAATTCAACAAAGAAGGCATGAAAGGTTTCATTCTCGATCTTCGCAACAACCCCGGCGGACTGCTCGACTCCGCTGTGAAAATCGCTAATCTTTTTATTGACGAAGGCCCCATCGTACACCGCGAAAACAGGGACGGCAGGTTGACTACTTACTATGCCGAGCGCGGTCAGAAAATTATCAATTGTCCCACGGTCGTTCTCGTCAACGAATACAGCGCTTCCGCTTCGGAGATCGTATCCGGTGCGCTCCATGACGACGGCGTTGCGACTCTCATGGGGCATACGACTTTCGGCAAGGGGCTCGTGCAGACGGTTTACCGACTGAGCGACAACTCAGCTGTTCTGATCACCACCGACCGGTATCTCACTGCTAAAAAGCGTGACATCAATAAAAAAGGAATTGTTCCGGATATCATTGTCTCCAAAAAGCAGGTAGACGTCCACAAATCGCAGAAAGACGACGGCAGGGAATATGGCAAAGTCGCGAAATTCCCACTCGCCGAACTGAAGGGGAAAAACGGCATTATTTTCAATGGAATGCCACTGACGGATATCAGGTACAAGGAAGTAGACAACGAGAAGTTTATCGCTGTAGACGATGTGGCAAAGCTTTTCAATTACTCGATGCAGCTTGATGAAACAACCGGCATCCTGGACATCGAAAAGAATCCTGATGATATAAAAAAGAGCGAAGAAGACATAATGATAAAGCGTGCCACTGAATTCCTGAAAGAGAAGATTCACGGCAAACCGGTAGGCGCGAAAGAATAGAATTATACCACAGCTTCCGCCGCAAGCGACGATATATTGTCGTTTGCGGCGCGGTAAATGTGTCTATTTGATCCCCATCGCGGCGCCCGCAGCGGCACCCATGCAGGCGAATGTTGTCGGCATTTCTCCGGTGTCTATCAATTCCACCGGGCCGGTCTTCACCTCTTCTATGCCTGCTTCAGCACAAAACGCATTCATTGCATCAACAATATCTTTCCCTATTAAAGGTGCGTTTACCTTGTTGAAACCGGAACCGGTGCCGAATATCTTTCGGGCGGACGGCAGCTTGAATTCAATTCTTTCCTTCTGCATTCTGAAAAGTGTATAACCAATGAACCACGCGTGTATGAGAGCGGCGAGCGAGGCCGCCGGATCGTTTTGCACGAGCAGAAGATCGAGCGCTGCCGGAGCGATCTGTCTGCCGGAGATGCATTCATAAAGGAAAGGAACTGTTTCCGCAGCGCAGACAAGGTCAGCAAAGACCGCTCCCGGTCTCATGCCTGCAACAGCTTTCGGGGCGAGAATGCGTGCGGCGAAAAGTTCAGGTCGTGATGGGGTCAGCCTGCCGCGCGCGCGGCCCAGTTCGAATATTTTATTCGCGAGTGCCGGAGCGGTGCTGTTGTCGAGTGTCGGGATGGTGGTTCCGGGGAAGCGCGTTTTATTTGTTATTATAACCCTTTCAATAATTGCGGACAGCATGCCGCGTGAGAAGGAAACGGCGTAGCCCGGATCGTCGTTACAATAAAGATGCGGTATCCATTTAGGCTTATGTCGTGAGGTATAACTTCGTATTTCTATGATGTTGCCGGGTTCGCAGGAAACACCGCCGAGCCCGGTGCCGATGCTGAAAATAATCGAGGGTTCGCAGGGCTGAAGACCGAAAACGGGAGCCCACGCGTCTTTGTAGAGGAATGCTCTCATTCCGGTTCGGCGGGCGACATTCCGCCTCAGCGGATAGTTTTTCATCCCTGTGTTCCATGCTTCGATGATCATGCCGTTTTCGACGAAACCGGCGCTGCAAATACCGACAGAGCCGGAGGCGGGAGACCGGCCGCCGCGCAATTCCTCTACAGACGCCACCATCGCGTCCTCTATCCGGCGGGAGCACTCCGCGGTGCCTGTGTTTCTGTCTTGTTCTGCGCCCAGTATGTCATCATACGTTTTGTTTTTCAGTGCCCGCACGAATCCAATATTTCCGTCTTCGGCCACGCTGAAAAGCGCCGATGCCAATTTGGTGCCGCCAAGATCGAGTCCGATCACCCACCCGGGTGTTTGAACACAATCGGCAAATGGTTCTGTTGTTTTCCCTTTGGTTGTCATCGCTATGTGTAATGATCATTTTGCATTAAAAACATGCCGCAATCAAGATTCCTGAAATTGAAGTGAAAAAGAATTGATTGCGAAAATTGTTGCGGAACCGGTTTTGGGTGTAAAATATAAAAGATATAATTCAGAAACCCAGAGGAGGTGCCGGATGAAGACAATAGTATTGGGCGGATGTGGAGACATGGCTGTCGTCGCCGTGAAACTGCTTGTGGACGAGCAGGATGTAGAAGAGGTAATGATAGCTGACATAAATCTTGAGAAGGCGGAGAAAACCGCCTCGGAAATGGGGCCGAAGGCCACAGCCTGCAAAGTGGACGCCATGGACCCCGCGACGATAACCGAAGCGGTGAAGGACTACGATGTCGCGCTCGGATTCATCGGTCCGTTCTACAAGTTCGAGAAGAATATTGTGGGCGCCTGCATAGAGGCGGGAACACCCTATGTAAGCATTATGGACGATTTCGACGCCTATCTCGAAGTCATCGAACTGGACGAAAAGGCAAAGGAAAAGAAAGTAACAGTGATCTGTGGACTGGGCAATTCGCCGGGTATCACGAACCTGCTGGCGAAGAAGGGCTACCAGTCGATGGACACGCCGGAGAAGATACACATCCAGTGGGCGGGCGGCTCGGGCGAAGATGTCGGCGAGGCGAACGTAAAACATGTACTGCACATTTTCGCGGGCAAGACCATCCAGTGGAAAGACGGCAAGAGGGTAAAAGTCAAGACAGGTATGAACAGACGGGTTGTCGAATTTCCCGAACCTATCGGCAAACTGCCGGTTTATTATACGGGCCATGCGGAATCCGTTTCTGTGCCGATGAACCTGCCGGGACTCAAGGAAGTGACTCTGCATGGCGGAACACATCCACCTTATATCTCGACGTTGGCTACAGTGTTCGGTTTTCTTAGATTGGCCAACACGCCCAAAAAACGCGACCGCCTGGCGAAAATACTTGTACCGCTCGAAGAAAAAGGTGTTTTCAGCGGAGGCGGCGTCGACAAGTCCGTTTTCAGGATCGACGTCTACGGTAAAAACGAAGGAAAGCGAACGCATAATTACTATACAGGAGTAGGGCACATTGCCGAGATTACAAGTATTCCGTGTGTCGAAGGCGCGCTGATGATAGCACGCGGAGAACTCGACAAACCCGGTGTTCATGCGGCGGAATCTGCACTCGAACCCGACGAATTTCTGCCGAAACTCGAAAAAAGAGGTATCGACCTGAGATATTTCGAATAGGCACAGGTGAATATCCGCGCAGCATCGACAACAGGCCGCTTCGGTTTCGAGGCGGTCTTTTATTTTGGACGTACAAAAGATTGTCGTCATATTGATTAAAAAGCTGTCTGCTAATAGATTATTATAAAGAAGCAAAATGCAAACGAGGAAGAGCCGAAAGGAGACAAAGATATGGAAATAAAAAAAGTACTGGTGCTTGGAGCGGGGACAATGGGAAACGGCATCGCTCACGTATGTGCGCAGGCCGGACTGGAAGTGTTGCTGAAAGACATCAGCGACGAGTTTGTGCAACGCGGCATTTCCGCAATCGAAAAAAACCTGGGGCGCATGGTTAAAAAGGAAAAGATCACGGAAAATGACAAACAGGCTGCGCTCGGAAGAATCAAAGCGGTCACGACTTATGACGGTGCGGAAGACGCGCAGCTCATGGTTGAAGCGGTAAACGAGAACATCGAACTGAAGAAAAAAGTGTTCAAAGATTGCGACGCTGTCATGCCGGCAGACGCGATTCTGGCGACGAACACCTCCTCGCAGTCGATCACGCAGGTAGCCGCCGCCACAGGCCGTCCCGACAGAGTCATCGGCATGCACTTCTTCAACCCGGTGCCGATGATGAAACTCATCGAGATCATACGCGGCTACGACACTTCCGACGAGACATATAAGACTATCGAGGCACTCAGCGTTAAACTCGGCAAGACGCCTATCGAGATCAACGACTTCCCCGGTTTCGCGACGAGCCGTCTGATAATGATAATGATCAATGAAGCGGTTTTCGCACTGTGGGAGGGCGTCGGCGACGCAGAGTCGATCGACACCGGTATGAAGCTGGGAATGAACCATCCGATGGGACCGCTCACGCTGGCTGACTTCATCGGTCTGGACGTATGCCTCAATGTCATGGAAAGGCTGACTACCGGCTACGGCGATCCGAAATACAGGCCCTGCCCGCTGCTCAAAAAGATGGTCGACGCCGGACATCTGGGGCGCAAATCGGGCAGGGGCTTCTACACTTATGACAACTGAGTTCGGTTTTTATAAAAGCACAAGTTCGTTTACAACATGAAACGGAAATATAAAGGGGCCGGTCGATGTGGCAGGCCACTTTTTGATTTTCGTGCGTCACCTTGCAACGCTTGTCATGAATGCCGGTTTGTAGTTCATTGTGCCGTAAACGAACCGGTGCGGTCGGGCTTGTAGTGAATATAATTGGTCCATAAGAATATTCTGTTCCTCCTTCCATATAGCAGAATATATTATATAATAATGGTGTGAAATGGTTATTTGTGCGCAAATAGTGGTGAATATTTGCGATAGTGCTGAAAAGTATTGCAAAGACCGCAAATAGATGTTTTTGCGCGATATGTCATTGGAGCTGGATTGCAGGCGGGTACAGTAGAATACGATTCTGCAATTGACTCTCAGGCAATCCGTGGAGGATATAAATGCCGGATTTTGTTCATCTGCATGTTCATACTGAATACAGCCTGCTCGACGGGGTCATAAGAATAAACGCTCTCATGGCAAAAGTTAAAGAGCTTGGCATGGATACCGTCGCCATGACCGATCACGGCGTCATGTTTGGAATGGTGAAGTTCCACAAGGAAGCCAGAAAAGCTGATGTAAAACCGATATACGGCTGTGAAATATATGTTGCGCCCCGCCGTATGGACCAGAAGGAACATCCATACGACAAAGGCGCTTACCATCTGCTGCTGCTTGCAAAAAACGAAATCGGATTCAAAAATCTGACGCGCATCGTTTCTCTGGCGTACACAAAAGGTTTCTACTACAAACCGAGGGCGGACAGGGCTCTTCTCGCCGAACTGAGCGATGGACTTATAGCATCTTCCGCATGCCTGGGCGGCGAGATTCCCAAGCTGATTATGCAGGATAATATCGAGGCGGCAAAGGAGGCCGCGCTGTGGCACCTGAAAACATTCGGCGAAGGTAATTTCTACTTCGAGTTGATGGACCACGGTCTTGCCGAACAGCGCAAAGTCAACCGGGTGCTGTGTGATCTTTCGCGGGAACTTTCAATACCGCTGATTGCAACGAACGACACGCATTACCTGAACCCCGAGGATGCTATGGTCCAGGATGTCATGCTCTGCATCAACCAGCGGAAGACGCTCGACGACGCCGCGCGCCTG
>JAJRTR010000027.1 GCA_024278215.1 bacterium | reverse complement strand
GCTATTGTCCATAGCTGCGTTGTCGGCACAAAATCGTCCTCGACGTACTCTACAAGTACGCCTGCGAGGATTTTACACCTCCGCCTTGCTCTGAACAATTTCGCTCGACCTCGCTACGAACATAATTTTGCAATTGGCTCAGTAGAATAGGCATTATCGCGATTTTCCGAATTTCTTTGTGAGAAATCCGGGATAGAAACAATAATAGAGAGTTCCAGGGAGCAGCGACATGAAAAAAATTCTATTCAACCATACTGTTCAATATCTCGAAAGCCTGATGAACGAAGGCAGGCTCAGCTATACGATGATAGAGAAACTGGCGGAGTTTTCTCTCGCGCTCGGTGAGATTCAACTTGGGACATCGAACCGGTATGACGGAAGCGGCGTCGAAGTGTTCAGGCCACAGAACGAGACACAGGCGCTGGTAAAGGAACTGCTGCTGAGAGGCGGCGAATAACCTGGTATCCCTCATGTTTCACCAATGCGGCTTAATGTCGACACCCACAAGCGGAGTTGTTGGCGACACCCCGTTATTCACCTGTACAAACTCTACATGGTATTACACGTGCGCCTCGGATATAATCCTTTTTAGTTTCGTCTATGCCGATTCGGGGCGTTTTTGCAACAATAAGTTGTTGTTCTTTATTACCGGCCCACAGATTCTGCTGAGGAACCCAATTTTTTATGCAAAGTCTGAAAGATACAAAACTTCTCGTGATCGGCTTCGACAGCGCCGACTTCTTCCTGGTGAAGCAGTATATGGAAGAAGGGCTGTTGCCCACCTTTTCACTGCTGGCCGAAAGAGGATTCTTCAGTCAACTCGATTCGACAACACCCTATCAATCCGGACCGGCCTGGACGACTTTCGCGACCGGAGTGAGTCCCTGCAAAACGGGAATATACAGCTTTCATCTGCCGCCGGAGCATTATGAGCAGAAACCGGTTTTCTCGAACGATATACCATATCCCGCGTTCTGGGAGATACTCGGGAGCATGGGCTTCCGGTGCGGCGTTGCGAACATTCCCATGCTTTCCTATCCGACGCGCGCGTTCAACGGGTTTGTGGTTTCCGGGTATCCATCGCCGGATGAGGGGACTTCCTACCCGGACAATTTTCATGCTGATATTTATGAAAATACAAGTCTTAAAATCCCTTTGCCCGATGGTTTCGAGCTGCTTTCGGAGTATATTAAACAAACTATTTATTCCGATTTGAGACGCGCCTCCGCCGCACCGGAACTGGCGCGCAACAGACCTGTCGACGGACTGGTGATTATGTTCGATATGCTCGACCGCGTGCAGCATTATTACAGGCACGAATATGACCGCGACCATCCGGCACACAATCCGGACTCGCCTGACGCGGTGAAAAACATCATTCCCGAATGCTACATGCTCGCCGACAGGATCACCTTGTTTCTGCTGAACGAATTTAATGCCTGGGATACATGTTTCATTGTTTCGGATCATGGTTCGAGACCGATGGCCTGGAGATATAACCTGTTCAGGTTCCTGATGGTCAACAAATTGATAACGCTCAGGGAGCAGGCGTATGTCGACAGGTCGGTTTCGGCTGGTCTCAAAACGCTGTTGCCGCTGCTTCAGCAGGATAGAACAATTGTCTATCCTGTGCATGAAACGCTGAGTACAGCCATAGGACTCGACCTGAATATCAGGGGACGGGAACTCACGGGCGTAGTGCCGCCCGGAAGTGCCGACATGCTTGCAGACAGTATCATCGGACAACTTAAACAGGAACGAAACCCGGTCACGGGTGAAACGGTTTTCGAGGAAATATACAGACGTGAAGAGTTGTGCGATGCTGAATATGCGCATAATTCGCCGGATATTCTTGCACTGTGCAACCACAAAATAATTTCCGTACCGGCATTCGCGGAAGAAGTGCGGCAAATAATGCCGCCTGTACATACGCAGCATCGAACATCGCATCAGATAACGGGCGCTCACAGGCGTGAAGGGATCTTTTTCGGAGCTGGAAAAACTGTGCGCGGCGATTTCGAAATAACGCCATCCCCGGCTATTGTCGATATCGCGCCGACTGTGCTCGCGCATTGTGGTGTCGACAAAACGCCTGCCATGGACGGGCAGCGGCTTCCCATATTCACAGGAAACACCGCAGCGAAATCGCTGAAAAAACCTTCGGCAATTATTACGTGCGACCGTGCTGAGGATGCTTGCGCACACGAAGTCACAGAGCAGGAAAGACAGGCTGCGATAGATCGCCTCACGGGAATGGGCTATATTTAGCACCGCCGCCGGTTTTTGTGCTATAATCGTAATCGTTAATTATAAAAAGTTAAATTACACGAAAAACAACTACCACATGTTACGCGGGGGATGACAATGAAACTGAAAGCGGCAGCTCTGTTTTTACTGGTCTTTGCAGTATCTTTGTATTCTGTACCTTATGCCGAAGAGAACACACCGGCGAGCGCAACGGTTCAGACCGGCGCGCCGGCGGCACAGGCGGAAACAAACCCGATGGCACTTGTCGCGCAGGGGAAGAAACTAATTAAGAGCGGCGACCTCGATGCTGCTGTCGAAACGCTGAAAAATGCCGCTGCACTCGGCACCGAGCAGAACAACGGTAAGGCTGTCATTTTCGCAAGGTTGCTGCTCGACAAAATATACGGGGCGACCGGCGCTAAAGAGCAGGCTGTTCTCAATCTCGAAAAACTCGTCGGGCTTCTCAAGGGCATGACCGATAAGCAGGCGATGCTCAACCTTAAAATAGGCAACCTGTGTATCGAAACCGGCGATTTCGCTAAAGCGGTCAAACATTTCAAACTCGCAAAAGATAATTACGCCGAACTCGGCGACGATTCGAAGTCCGTATATATCGACAACAGCATGGCGCTCGCCTACTCGTCTATGGGCGAATACGCACAGGCCGAAAAGATATACAACAGGTTGCTCGAAGGGGCGCGCGCTGAAGGGAACGCGACAAACACTATCAGGCTGCTGATAAATCTCGGGGACCTGCACAAAACGCGCAGCGAGTATGACGCGGCAATTGAAAACTACACGGAGGCGCTGGTCGCCGCCGAGAAAAACAACGATACTGCCGCACAGGTGAACATTCTCAATAATATCTGCCTCGTCCACCAGGACAGGGCCGACCTGGACAAGGCGCAGGAAGCCGTCGACAGGGCGAAGACAATCGCCGAAAACAACGGCGACAAAAGAGGCATGGCCGCCACCCTTCATCAGCAGGGTATTCTCCTGATGCACAAGGGTGATGTGGATGCGGCAATCGAAAGTTATAAGGAGTCGATAAAGCTGAAGGATGAGTTGAACGATTCCTCGATCGGCAACACTTACGCGGAACTCGGCCGCGCGTATTACTTCCGGGGCAACTACAAACAGGCGCGTTTCTATTACCGTGAAGCGCTGAAGGCGAAACCGGCGGTCGACGTGGAAATCACCGTGAACAACAACCTGGCGATGGTTTTCAAGATGCAGGGGATGCTCGAGTATGCGCTCGAGGAGTTTCGCCAGTCGCTCGAAAAGGCACGTCAGTTCAACCTTCGATACCAGAAGTCGTTTCTTTTCAATAATATTGGCGTGGTCGAGCGTGAGATGGGCAACCTGGACGAAGCGCTCGAGAGCCACGAGCAGGCACTCGAGATCGACCGGGCGGTGGGCGCGAAACTCGACGAACTTGTCGACATCAACAATATCGCGCTCGTCTATAAAATGAAGGGCGAACCGCAGAAGGCGCTCGATATGCTGCTCGGTGTGCTCGATCAGGCGGAAGGGCTCGGTTCTTACGACGATTATGTGCGGACACTCGTCAACCTGGCGGACGTGTATGTGGACCTTGAAAAATATGAAGATGCGCTCGAATACTATCGAAAAGCGGCGGAAATATCCAGGAAAATATTATCGAAGGAGCGGCTCTGGAACGCGCTCTACGGGATAGGGCGCACTCTCAGCAAAACGGGCGATGCCGGGGGTGCGATAGACGCTTTCAAGAAAGCTGTCGATGTGATCGAGGAACTGCGCGCGAACATCGGTGGCGGCGGAGAAGAGAAGAGTTTCTTCCTCGTCGACAAAGTTAAAGTTTACAAGGAACTCATCATACTGCTTTTCAAGCACGGCGACTTCGGCGAGGCGCTTGATTATCTCGAAAGAATGAAATCGCGCTCGTTGCTCGAAATGATCCAGCAGGGCAAAGCAAAGATAGACAAGGGCCTCACGCCGGAAGAAACGGAGAAAGAAAAACAGTTAAAAGTCATGCTGGCGAAGGCTGCACGCGAGATGGCCGCCGCGCTCGCCGCGCACGGTGTCGACAGCGAGGAGGCGCTCGCCGCGAAAGATAATCTCGAACAGGTTCGTATGCAGCAGAATCTGTTCAAGGAAAAACTCTATCTCGACCATCCCAGACTCGCGTTCGCGCGCGGCGAAAACAAGCCGGTAAGCACAGCGATCGTACAGGATTTTCTGCGAAACGACGAAGTTATTGTCGTGTATATGCTGGATGAACCGACATCTTATGCCTGGACGGTGACGACAGACGCGGTCAGGATGTACGATCTTGGAGTAAGCGCAACAAAGATCAATTTTACAGTGGATAAAAAACTTCGCGAGGCACTCGAAAAAGGCGTCTGGGGCAGTTCGCAGGAGAGGGCTGCGAAGAAGTTATATAAAATGATCCTGAAACCGCTGGAAGGCGATTTCGAAGGCAAAACCATCATGGGCGTGCTGCCCGACGGCAGGCTCTACGAACTCCCGTTCTACCTCTTGAAAGACAGTAAGAAGAAGGACTTGATAGATAGATTCGCAATTTATTATCTTCCGTCCCTCAGCGTGATGGTCGAGACCCGCAAGGCGAAGGCAAGTTTGAAAAATGAGAACAAAGTACTCGCTTTCGGCAATCCCAAGTTCGAGCGTCCGGACCTCGTGCAGTTGCCGGGCACAGAAAACGAAGTCGGAAAGATCGCGGAAATCTACGGTGATCGCGCACAGGTATATCTGCACGAAAACGCGCTGGAGGAACAGATAAAATATCATGGCCGCGATTACCGCATTATCCACATGGCAAGCCACGGACTGATGAACAACCATAACCCGATGTTCTCGAGCATCGCAATGAGCCAGATAAAGGATCAGGATGACGACGGCTACCTCGAAGCGCGCGAAATCACCAACATTGATCTCGACGCGGAACTGGTGATAATGAGCGCGTGCGAATCCGGTCGCGGCAAGCTGAGGCCCGGTGAGGGTATCCTCGGACTCACCCGCTCGTTCTTCTCCTCTGGCATTCCGTCCGTTATCGCCAGCATGTGGTCGGTCAACGATCTTGCAACGGCGTTCATGATGCAGCATTTCTATGAAAATTTTCAGAGCATGAACGCTGTGGAAGCCATGCGTAAGGCGCAGATCGCCACCCGCGACGAAATAGGCGATAACCCGAATCTGTGGGCGCCGTTCGTAATCATGGGCTATGGCGTCGAGAAGAATAAGAAGCAGGATTAGCCCGGATTTCTCACAAAGAAATCCGGAAAATCGGGAGAACGCCTATTCTACTGCGTTGCGGCGGCGATTCGGGATCGGTCACATACCTGCAGCATGCTCCCTCACCACTCACTTGCCGCGCCTTGTATTACAGGCATTCTCCCGATTTTTGGCCCGCATTGGTGAAATATGCGGGTTAGGATCAGCCATGTAGAAACTGGAAGCGCCGGCTTCCACCATCCTCATTATCAGCATTTCTGAACCATCCTTCGTAGCATTTCAGTCGTAGGTACGGCTAATCAGAACCAGTAGTCGCCGCCGAGACGAACGGTCAGATCGTCATTATTAAGGCCGGTGAGCGAGTCGGGAATTTCCTGCGTGAGGATGTTGTCGAGATGAAGGAAATAGCGCTGCTTCATGTCCGGCTCGAAGTAAAGGATGAGGTCGGACTTATTGTAGCCGTCGACCGGGTTGCTGAGAGATGCGTCGGCGTAGTGTGAGCTTTCCTGGTAATGCGTAAGTCGCGAGTGCCATTTTGAATTGAAGAAATAGTGCAGGCTGGCCCGGGTGATGTAAAGCGGCTTGTTCGCGACAACTGTGCGGTTAAGCGGGTCGATGAGATCGCGTTGTGTGTAATTGAAATTCAGGTTGCCGTTTTTGCCGAGTTGCTGTTCGACGACGGCATTATAGCCTTCCTCGTCTGTCCTGGCGGATACAGTGTTGAAGCCGGATGACGGCGAGTACAGCTTCTGTTTGTTCTGGTAGTAAACGGCTTTGGCGTAGGTTGTGGGAGTGATCTGAGCGTCGGCGGAGAATTCCCTGAATAGTGATCTCTGGCCGGTGACGCCTGCCTCGAAGCTGCCCAGGTATGCCCATGATTCGGCGGGGCGCAGGCTTTCGGCGGCATTGATGTACCAGCGCTGTCCCTCACGGTAGTAGAGTCCGACGTCGGGTTTGTTTATCCTGTATACGATTGTCACCTGGCCGGTGTCACGCGCGCCGGCGGCGTCGTGGTCCGACTGCTCGCCCCGCAGCTTAACTTTCAGGTATGTATTGATCCGGAATTCATGGTCTGTGTAAAGAATGGTTTCCCTGTAGTCGGCACGGTCGGAGGAGGAGAAGGATTTCGACCAGGTGTTGTAATCAAGTGTTTTTTCATTGTTTTTGTCCTCTTGAATTGTCGAGTTCCAGAGAGTCGCGCCGAAGTCCATCCTGCACGCCTTGCAGTATTTCGTCTCGTACATGAGTTCATATTCCGTATAGTCGTTTTCGGTGTCGGTTGTTTCCACCTGCCCGAAAGTGAACTTGTCGGAATATTCGTAACTGCCTGTTTTCGCGAAGTGCATGTTTAGAGCGGATTTTGGGCCCATGATGCGGCGACCGTTTAGTTCGGTACGACGGTAGCCGGTATTTTTGTAGTTCGTGGTGTCGTAGGTGTCCGACGAAGAATCGCTGCGTGAGGCGTAGCTGTTGCGAGTGAGGCCGGAGTCGAGGCTGAGGATCACGCTTGAATAGTAGTCGGGACGGTAGTTGACGAGCAGGGTGGCCGCCTGGTCGAGCGATTCATTGGGGGGGGCGCCGCCCCGGTCGAGCATACTGAGGTTCGGGTCGTACTCGTGTAGTTTTGGTGCAATGTGGTAATTAGTTCTTTTGTCTGAAAGCCTTACTTTATAAATGAAATTGCGATTGTCCGCATAGCCGGTAGAGGCGATAGTGTAGTCGTGGTAGGCGTCGTCGCCATGAACAGTGGAGAAGCGTGAGTTGTCGCGAAGTTCTTCGCGCACGATGACGGTCGGTTCGAGGAGTTCGGCGCGCCGCATCTCGGAGAGCGCCTCGAAGAAACGGCTCTTGTCCTCGCCCAGTATTATGCCGAGCCGGTAGCGTGCTTCGGCGTTGTCCGGGTTCAGGCGCAGAGCTTGCTTGTAGTTGAAGGTAGCGCTTTCGGTATTGTCCAGTTCGTCGTGTATCAGGCCCTTGACGTAGTAGCCTATGTAGTGTGCGGGATTAACTTTTATAGCCGTGTCGGCTTCGTTCAGAGCCGGTCGCAATTTGAAACGGTCGAGATAAAAGGATGCGAGCCTGGCGTGTGTCGCGGGGCGTTGCGGGTTGTTTTCGATGGCCTTCTTATACAGTGATTCCGCGTCGTCGAAGCGGTGTTCGAGTTCGTTGGAGCGACCGAGTTCGGCGAGCAGCGCATCGTTGTCGGGTTCGATTTTCAGGGCGTGTTTGAGGTTTTCGGCGGCCTGTTCGGGTTTGTGGATGACATTGAACATCTGAGCGAGATGGAGACGAGCGGGCACATAGTTGGGTTCGGCGTCGATGGCGCGCTGCCAGTGAAGGATGGCGGCGGCGCGGCGGCGTTTGAGCATGTAGACCTGCGCGAGCACGTCGTGAGCGTGAGCGTTGTTTTTGTCGAGAGCAATGGCTCGAAGTGCCTCGCTTTTCGCGGTTTTGAGTTGTCCCTCGGCAACGGCGATCATGGCGAGTGTGTCGCGCGCGCTCGAGTTGAAAGGATCGAGTTCGACGGCGCGGCGCGCCTCGGACTTTGCTTTCTTCATGCTTTCGCGGAAGAACTCGACACGCGCGAGTGTGGCGTGTGCGGCGGGAGAGAATGACTGTTTTTTCGCCGCGTCGCGCGCGAGTTTAAGTGCTTCGTTCATGTTGCCGAGCGAAATGTCGAGTTCGGCAAGCAGCAGATTCGCCTGGTAGCAGTTGTCGGAAGCGGCCATGGCGGATTTAAGGTTTTCGGCGGCGTTTTTGATGTCGGCGCGTTTCATTGCCGCGACAGCTTTGCCGACTCTTGCGATGCAGGAGTCGCCGTTTTCCGAGATAGATTTATCGAAAGCGGTATCGGCGTTGTCCATGTCGTTCATCTTGAGATGGGCCATGCCGAGGCCGATGAGATATTTTTCGGTGGAACCGTTTTCCGGGCTGCCGATGTGCTTCGCGAAGAGTGAGGCCGCGTCGTCCGAACGGCCTGTTTTTATAAGAGTCATGCCGAGTCCGAAAACGGCGTCGACATTGTTGTCGTCCTTTCCGAGCGCGAGAATGAAGTAATCTTCGGCGTCCTGGTAGTTGCCGAGGTCATAGTAGATACCGGCCAGAGTTGCGAGGTCGGCGGCGGAAGCTTTTATGGCAAGCGATTTTTCTTCATAGCCGGGCAGCATGTCGTTGAGCACGAAACGGTTTGGGCTGACGAGCGGCAGTTCGATGGAAGTGCCGACAGATTCGACATTGGCGGTCCATTCGATGAAGAAGCGAGGATCGACCTGTGTGGGGGGAGTGGGCGCGGAGGAAGGGGTAGCGGAACTCTGCATGCCTGCGCCGAGTGCGACGGAGCCGTAGTTGTTGTAGAAGTTCGCGTCGCCCTGGAGCATCGTGACGGTAGTCTTCGAGCCGCCGGCTTTGATGTCGAGTTCCGTGCCGCGCACCGCGACGACGCCGGAGGGTGTGCCCACTTCGAGTTCGCCGCCGAGATCGGCCATCTCGCCCCATAGTTCGCCTTCGTCGAGATCGATACCCCCGATGCCGGGTTCGTTGTTTTTGCCGTTTATGGTTACGCGAGTATTTTCGTTGACAGCCATCTGGGTGCCGTCGGACATAAGTATCTTTATTACGCAGCCGGCGGGTGTCACGATGGTGTCACCGCTGTTGATCTTGTCGCCGACGGCAATATCTTTTTCGTAGTCGGTGCCCTGGATGATGACTTTCGCGCCCGCGCCGGACATGCCGATTACTGCGCCCAGGCCGACGGTCGAGGCTGTCGATGTGGGAGCGAGAATCATGAGTAACAGCGAAATTGCTAATAGTGGAATTGTTGAATTAAAGGGCCTTTTCACAACTGGATAACCTCTTGTTTCTATTATGTGTTAACAGCTTTATTAGTATCCCTGAAAACGACCAGGGGTTCTACTGCGTGAGCCAGTTAAAGATGTTTAGAATAAGCGTGTCCCGGTCGGCCTGTGTGTCGATACCCTCGAAGCCGAAGCTGAGGAACACTGTCTTGTAGGTGCCCGAGTCATATCTTATGCCGGCGGCGCTCGAGTTCTCGTGTGTGAAACAGACGGTGCCGGTTGTCACGGTGGGTGCGTAGGCGTAGTACTGATCCCTGGCACCGTCGCCGCTGTAATACGGGAGCGAAAGCGACAGGCCGTCGCCTATGGGATCGGAAGTTTCGCCGGTAACATTTATAGTCGTATCGTACGTGTAGTTCACGGGGCCGGAGATTCCGAAATAGCCGCCGGTCCATATCGCCGCGGAGCCGTTGTTCATATAATAGGCGACATTCATACCTGTGATCATCAGGCGACCGCCGTTGTCGAGGAAATCCATAACGAGCGGCATTTCCTCTGTTTCGTCCATCATATCGTAGAGACTGTTGTTGTTGGCGGCCAGCCAGATTACGATTTTGGCGGGATCGAGGAAAGCGTCGATCAGGTCGGAAGTGACATAATTCATGCTGTCCGCCCCGACACGTTTGTCGAAGTGATAATAAGTGATTCCGTTGTTGTCCAGAGCGTCGATAAGGTAGTTTTCGTAGGTCCTGTTTTCCCAATACCTGCTGTCGGCGTCTACGAGCAGCACCTGCGGCACCGGCGCGGGATCGGCGGACAACTCGATCGTGTTTGCGTCTTCATTTTCGTTGGCGGTAGCGTCCTGTGCGCGCACGACAAAGTAATAAGTATAGTCAGGGTTCAGTCCACCGACCGATGTTCCCGTGTCGGCGGATGAAGTATTGCCGGGTGTCGTGAAATCCTGAGCCGCGGAGGAAGTGGCATAATAGATATTGTAAGTTACAGGGCCGTTGTCGTCGGTGGCGGCTGTCCATGTGAGGTCGACCGTGCCGAGTTCGGAGCCTGTGACCGCGCCGGTGACGCCGCCGAACACAGGCGCAGTGTAATCGGGGTCGATCGTAACGCACAGTTCGGTCGTGTTCGTACTTTCATTCGCGGGATTCGCGCTGTCCTGCGCACGCGCCACATAGCAATACTGTTGATAATCGGTGAGTCCTGCAAGCGAGATGGAAGTCTGGAAAGTGGAGAAAGCGGGATTTGAGAAATTCTGGGCGCCGGGTGTGCTTGATTCATATAAGTTGTATGAGATCGGAGTCGAGTCGTCGGTGGCGGCGGTCCATGACATCTCTGTCAGGCCGGTCACCTGGCTGTAAGAGAGCGACTCGATGCCGCCGAAAACAGGCGGGGTCGTGTCCGCCGAGGGAGTGAAGCTGCTTCCGGATACCCATGATGAAGTCAGCCCGCCCGTATCGACTGTACGCACAAACCAGTCGTGAGAGACAGGCGGTGTGTGATGAAGTATGATAGTGCGCGTCGCGCCGAACACGTTATATCCGCCCGGTATATGCGTCTCCGGCATGATCCATGAACCGTCCGAAGTGTTCTGCACTTTCACCTCGTAGTTTAGTGCGGAAGCGGCGGATTCCGTGTCGCTCCCGGCATCCCACGAAAGAATAGTGTAATTGCCGTCGACCGCGTCAGTAAGGCCGGAAGGCGACGAAGGCACAGTGTTTGTGAGCACCTGCGAGTTGTCGAGGAACATGTCATAAGAAGTGTTGTAGCCGTCGGCCACGGCGATGAGTATATCGAGGTCCGAGTCGCCGTCGAAGTCTGCTACAGCTCCGTCAACCGCCGCTACGATGGGCATCGAGGACTGGTTG
>JAJRTR010000026.1 GCA_024278215.1 bacterium | reverse complement strand
TGCTATTGTCCATAGCTGCGTTGTCGGCGCGAAATCGTCCTCGACGTACTCTACAAGTACGCCTGCGAGGATTTTACACCTCCGCCTTGCTCTGAACAATTTCGCTCGACCTCGCTACGAACATAATTTTGCAATTGGCTCGTTATGCTTCACATTTCCCTTTCTTTATTGTCATTGTCTGTTTGATAATGGTATATTTAGTATGTCTTATATGGATCGAGTCAATTGCAGAATTCTGTTCAAAGTGAGATCGAAATTATTTACATACGCTCCATGAATATTGATTAAAAATCGGGAGGAATATCATGGCGCATCGCCATATAAATGTGATAATCATAGCGGCGTTTGCAGTTGTTCTGCTGCTGTACGCCGCAACAGCACACGCGGAGATGACCATCGGTCTCAAAGCGAGTGCGAAAAATGTCGAAGGCACTGTTCAGATCGAGCGGGGCGCTGGTGGCGAATGGCAAGAACTGAAAACCGGCGATAAGATGGCAGCGGAATCGACAATCAAAACAGGCGCGGGCTCGAAGTGTGTTATCGGGTGGGGATTCGGCAACGTGGTCGAACTCGGGCCGGACTCGGAATTGACAATATCGCAGCTTGAGGTAAGACCGGAATCAGGAGCCGAAATATCTTCACTGTATCTTCTCAAGGGGAAAGTGTTCGCCGGAGGCGGGCAGTCGGATAAAATCTTTTCGAGATTCAATATTCGCACTTCGTCGGCACTTACCGAAGCGGACGAAGCGGTCTTCTCTGTTGAAGCCACGACAGACGACACCGCGGTCATTACTGTTTTCGAAGGTGCTGTCGAAGTTTCCGGTCGCATCGGCGGCAGGGTCACGCTTAACCGCAGGGAAACAACACGTGTGAAAATGGGGCGTTATCCCGACGCGAAAACAACGATAGATTATCTAACTGCTGAAAAGAATCTGCCGGTCGGCATAGGTGCTCCGGAACTGAAATTATTCGAGCCGATTGGCGATGTAACAGTAGATGTACCGTACATGAATATACAGGGGTCGGCTTCGCCGGGTTCGACGGTCACGGTAAACGGCAGTCCGGTGGATATGGGGCAGGACGGCGCGTTCGATTCGCCAGTCGAGCTTTCGCAGGGCACAAATAAAATAGTAATCGACGCGGCGGGCGCGGGCGGAACGCGGACGACGAAGATAAGAAATGTTGTTTATGAGCGATACATCGACGACTCCGCGCCGGGCACACCGGCGGGAGCAGGACTGCTGTCGCTGGTGACGCCCCCCTATGGCACCGCCACACAGAAATCATTCGTCGATGTGGCTGGTTATACGATTCCCGGTGCGCACGTATCGGTGAATGGTGTCGGTGTCGCATTAAAGCCGGGTGACCGTTACTTCACAAAAACTGTCGCGCTATCACCCGGTGAAAACAGGATACACGTCGCGGCGGAATACCACGGGAAAAAGGAATCCGCAACAATAAAAATATACCGCGAGCCGGGCAGCCCCAAGCTGATCGTGACGAGTCCGAGCAAGCGCTTCGATGACAGTTCGGGCGTATGCAGCATAAGCGGCACGACATTCTATTGCACTGTAACCGGGAAAACCGATCCAGGCGCTGTGTTGACTATAAACAACGAGCGGGTTGATGTCATGGACGACGGCAGTTTCAGCCACACTATTTCGTTGGACCATACCGAGACGCGAATCATTGTGACAGCGCGTGATGCCGACGGCGCGGAATCTTTCGAGATACTCGACAGGGTTATTGATCCCGAGCGTGTGGCGTTCGTAATTGTGACAGTGAGCCCCGCGTCGATTGTGGCGGATAATGTCAGCACCGCTTCCGTGACGGTCACGGCACTTAATCTGTTGAGCGAGCCTGTGGACGGTGTCGGTGTCACGCTTGTGTCGACATCGGGCGGCTACCTCACAGGCACGACACTTACGGCAAGCGGCGGAACCGTGTCTACGACATTTCATGCAGGTATCGGAAGTGTTGTGAATCCTGTTACGATAACTGCGACGAGCATGGGTATTTCAGGCAGTGCAATACTCACTCTGCTGCCTGACGCACCGCCCCTGTTCGATTATTGAGGAGAATGTTTTGAAAAAAACATCGCTTTTGTTTTTCATGATATTTATTTCTTTTATGTTGTGCTCCGCAGCGTCGGCTGTGGGAGAAAATGCCTCCGGGACCTTCGCCGATTCTCTTTATCCATTTCCGAACATGACGGTTAAGGAGAGCAGGCCTGTGATCGCGCTGGACCTCGAAAACATAGGCGTATCCGTTATTCCAGATACAGTTTTCATCAAGATAGACGGCGCGGATGTTACTACTGAATCGGATGTCACGAAAAACTATATTATTTATCGTCCCGACGGCACTCTTTCGACAGGCAAACACGTAATCTCAGTTGCGGCCGACCGCACGGACGGCAGGCGTTTCGGGCCTGTCACATGGTCATTCACAATCATCGGAGCGGAGCCGGCGTGGAAGCCGCGAAGAGACAGCACCACAGGCAGCCTCAGTGTAGCTACCGATTATGTTTCAGCCGACTATGTCCCGCAAGCGGGTTTTGATGTGGCAAGGTTTTTCAGCGAGCGCGAAGGGACAAAGAGCAACACGGATTTCAGTTTCACGAATGTGTCGGAGGGGCGCGTAATCGGGGCATCCTACAGGCGGTACACCCAGCCGTACACGGACGTTTCCATCGACCGCGCAGCCTTGACTTATCGTGACGATAATTTCGACGCGAAACTTGGAAGTTTCCGCATCGATCTTTCGGATTTCACAATTGCGGGCGCGGACATCGAGGGGATCAAGATCAATAGAAATTACCGCTCGTGGTCGCTCGAAGCATTTTCCGGTCGTACGCAGGACCCCGGCATCGACGGCGATTTCAGACAGATGACATATGGCGTCAGGGGCGGCTACTCGTGGAATTCGAAAAACCATTCGTCTCTTACATTGCTGAAAGCCCGCGAATACGACGACGCGCATTACAGCACAATATCCGCACCTTCCGAAGACGCCATACTGAGCTTCGTGCACAGGTACGATTACAATGAAGATTTCTCGGCAGAAGTCGAGACGGCCATGAACAACAGGCGGGTAGACGGCGAGACGGACGCCCACCACGACACTGCTTATTCATTAACATTAAACGGCCGCGTCAATAAAGTGCGCGGCTCATTGAAAGCTTATGATGTCGGCGAATTTTTCCTTCCCGTTTCCGACGGCACATCGAAGTATCTCAACAGCAACAGGGAAGGGATTCGCGGCGAAGGGGTCTACGAACCGGTCAACTGGGCGAGGGTCGGCGGCCTCTACGAGGAGTACTACAGCGACACGACAACCGCGGCGTACATCGCAGAAGATAAAACAAAGCGGGGAAACGCTTTCGTCACTTTTTCGGTTAAAGATTACCTGCCCGCACTTACATACAGGAAAACAAAACTAGTGAGAACAAGCGGAATAGTTTCGGAGTCGGACAATATTCATGCGACTATTCTGTTGCCGCCCATCGCGACGTATTTCTCGAAGACAAGGGTGACAGCCGGTTGGTCCGACATCGAGTACACCGCACCGGGGACATTGCTCGAAACAGATGTTCTCATGTTTTCGGTCTATATGTCTTTCCGCGATTCGGTCGGCGTTTCGTTCTCATACAGCAAGAATAGGAACGACGATACTATTCGCCTGACATCGACGGAATACAAGCGAATCGGCGGAGAGTTGCGCTGGAGCTTAAGGCCGGGCAGGTTCACTGTTTCCGGTTCCTATTACGATTCCGACGCAAGCGGGCAGTCGCTGGATACGCAAAAAATGGAATACGGACTGGGGATGGAATACATCTTCGACAGTGTATATTCCTGTTCGCTGGGCTGGGACAGAATAAAGTTCTCGGATGCGATAAGCCAGTATTACAATTATAAACTCGACATCCTGAGGACAGGAATGAAAATGAGATTTTGACCCGCACATTTCATCAATGCGGGCCAGAATATCTTTCGACTGAGCGGAAATGCGGCAGAACGGAAACGATGGTGAGTTAATGAAAAGGTTATCGGTAATAGTAATCCTATTTATGATAGCGGCGTCGAAACCGGCTGCGGCGGCATTCTCATTCAGCGATTCCGGGCAGGCGCTCGGAACGGACGACAGTGTCGCGGCGTTCGCGGTCGATCTCGACGGCGACGGCGATATTGACTTTATCGACGGAAATCTCGGCGGCGGACAGGCGAACAATGCGTGGCTGAATGACGGCGCAGGTAGTTTCAGCATCACGCAGTCCATGGGCGCGGAAAAAACGAGATCAATCGCGGCAGCCGACCTGGACAACGACGGCGACATCGATCTTGTTTTCGGCGACGAGGGCTACAACCGGATATGGACAAATGACGGCACGGCGTCTTTCACCGACTCGGGCCAGAGCATCGGTTCGGCCTCATATCTTTCATATTCCTTGTCGCTTTCCGACTTTGACGGAGACGGTGATATAGACCTTGTCGAGGGCAACAGAAACGACACGAACAAAGTGTGGCTCAACGACGGAACCGGCGCGATGTCCGACTCGGGGAACACGATGCCAGCGGCGAATACCTACAGTGTAAAAAACGCGGACGTGGACGGCGACGGCGATATAGACATCATCGAAGGCATCAGAGGCGCGGGAAATATTATATGGATAAATGACGGTGCCGCGACTTTCACCGACAGCGGACAGTCGCTCGGCACGAGTACACTTTTCACGATGGCCACCTGCGATGTGGACGGTGACGGCAGCGTTGATTTCATCGAGGGGAACTACAACGAAGGCAATAGAATATGGACAAACGACGGCACAGGCACTTTCACAGACACAGGCCAATCGCTCGGCACCGCGAAAACATATTCATCTTCCGCTGCGGACATGGACGGCGACGGTGACTGCGATTTTATCGAGGGCGTTTACAACGCTGCAAACATTATCTGGCTGAACGACGGTACGGGCTCATTCACGGATTCGACATTGACACTCGGCAATAAAAAGACACTCGGAATCGCAGTTGCCGACGTCGACAACAGCGGTGACCTGGACATAATAGCCGCAAATACCGAAGGCCAGTCGAATATTATCTGGATGAACGACACGAATCACCCGAATACTAATCCGACCGCGCCTTCTCTAACCGCGGAACCGGACGTTATCCTGCCTGGTTCGACAATAGCCGTCACACTCGAGTGGACCACCGCCTCGGATGCTGAAACATCAAATGCCGACCTTCTGACTTATGACATCCGCATCGGCACATCCAGCGGTGCCTGCGATGTCTTCTGCGGTAGTTTTCCTTCCTCCGGCACGTCTCCTTCCGGCAACGGACCCGGCAATTCCGGGAGCCGCGTCTCTCAAGTAATTTCACTTTCGGAAGGTACTTATTACTGGTCTGTGCGCACGACCGACCCGACTTATAAACGAAGTGCCTGGAGTACCGAGGATTCATTCAATGTTGTGAAAGGGTTCTCGGATACGGGACAAACACTGGGTTCCGGGAATACGGCGGCGGTATATTCCGCAGATCTCGACGCGGATGGCGACTTCGATATTGTCGAAGTGAACAGTTCGGGACAACAGGATACTGTATGGCTGAACGACGGCGCTGGTACTTTCACTTCGGCGCAGGATTTCGGAAGTGAGGACTCGCGTTCAGTCGACGTGGCCGACACCGATATGGACGGCGACCTGGACATAGTCGTAGGGATCGTAGGCTACAATAAAATCTGGTCGAACGACGGCGGCGCGTCATTCACGGATACGGGGGCGCAGATCGGCTCCAACGGACATGTTACGTTTGCTATCAGAGCGGTGGATGTGGACAGCGATGGTGACTTCGACATCGTCAACGGCAATAAAGACGACGCGATGGTGGTCTGGCTCAATGACGGCGCGGGTTCATTTTCGGACAGCGGTCAGAGTCTCGGAACAGCAAAAACATATTCCATCAGCCTTGCGGACGTAGACGACGACGGCGACCCGGACATGATCGAGGGCGTGCGCGGAGCGGCGAATATTGTCTGGAGCAACGATGGTGACGGCAACTTCTCCGACTCGGGTCAGTCGCTCGGATCGAACACAACTTTTACCGTTTTCGCAGTGGATGTCGACGGCGACGGCAACGACGACTTCATCGAGGGCAACTACAACGAAGGAAACGCCGTGTGGCTCAACGACGGTGCTGGCGTTTTTACCGATTCCGGGCAGTCGTTAGGCTCGCAAAAAACTTTTTCTGTTTTTCCGGCCGACTACGACGGCGACGGCGATTACGATTTCTTCGCCGGCAATGGCGAAGGCCAGTCAGATGTTATATGGGAGAACGACGGCGCGGGCGTTTTTTCCGACCCCGGCTACGCGCTCGGCTCTTATTCGACCAACATGCTCATCGCTGTCTCCCTTGACTCCGACGACGACCTCGACCTCGTCGAAGCCAACTCGGGAGAGGCGAACAGAATATGGCAAAACAATCTCAATTACACGAATACGGCACCCACCGCTCCTCTGCTCACAGCCGAGCCCGACTTCGATATCCCCGGCGCTTCTTTCTACATCATCGACCTCGAATGGTCTGCCGGTTCCGACATTGAAACTACTGACGCCGATCTCCTTTCTTATGACATACGCATCGGTACGACAAGCGAAGGCTGCGAGGTTTATTGCGGAACCTTCCCATACTCGGGAACTGTGCCGTGGGGTGCGTCGGGACCGGGCAACACGGGCTCGACGACTTCCCATGATATCGAACTGTGGTCAGGCACATATTACTGGTCGGTCAGAACTGTCGACCCGGGTTTTATGAGAAGCGCGTGGAGCGCCGAAGATTCATTCACTGTCTCCGCGGATTTCACCGATTCGGGACAGTCGTTCGGTTCGGAAAACACGGCGGAAGCGTATTCCGCGGACTTCGACGGTGACGGCGATTTCGATCTTGTTGATGCGAACAGTTCCGGGCAGCAGGATACAGTATGGCTCAACGACGGAACGGGCACTTTCGCTTCGACGCAGAATTTCGGAAGCAGCGATTCGCGCTCCGTCACCGTTGCCGACACGGACATGGACGGCGATCTCGACATAATCGTCGGCATCGTCGGCTACAATAACATCTGGGCAAATGACGGCAGCGCATCATTCACGGATACAGGTGAACAGATCGGCTCCAACTCACACGTAACATTCTCGATCAAGGCGGTCGATATAGACAGCGACGGCGACATCGACATCATTAACGGAAACAAGGATGATGCGATAACAGCTTGGCTAAATGACGGCGACGGCTCATTTTTCGACAGCGGACAGAGCCTCGGCACCGCGAAAACTTATTCCGTATCACTCGCAGACATCGACGGCGACGGCGACCCGGACATGATCGAGGGTGTGCGCGACGCCGCCGATATCGTGTGGCTCAACGACGGCGCGGGCAGCTTCTCCGATTCGGGGCAGTCGCTCGCCTCGAATTCGACCTTCTCGATTTTCGCTTTCGATGCCAACGGCGACGGGGCACCGGACTTCGTCGAGGGCAACTACAACCAGGCAAACCGAATATGGCTCAACGACGGCATGGGCAACTTCTCCGACTCGGGACAGACGCTCGCCTCGAATAAAACTTTCTCCGTTTACGGCGGCGACATCGACGGCGACGGCGACATCGATTTCATTTCCGGCAACGGCGAAGGCCAATCCGACTCGATCTGGCTGAATAACGGCACCGGAACTTTCACCGATTACGGGCTCGTCATCGGTTCATACCAGACTTATTCCGTATTTGCCGCGGACATCGACGGCGACTACGACCTCGACATCATCGAAGGGAACAACAACGGAGAAGGCAACAGGATATGGATCAACAACATAAACCCGGCGCTCACGGCACCCGTCGCGCCTGCCGCCATTGACGAACCCGACATAGTAGTCTCCGGCTCGTCCTACACAGGTGTCACGCTCGAATGGTCGGTCGGTTCGGATGCGGAAACTACAGACACCGACCTTCTGGCTTATGACATCCGGCTTGGCACGACAAGCGGCGGCTGCGAAGTATTCTGCGGATATTTCCCTTCATACGGTGAATCGCCCTTCGCTGCTTCAGCACCAGGCGTCACCGGCGCGACGACCTCCTACACAGTTACGCTCGGCGCAGACACCTATTACTGGTCTGTCCGCACTGTAGATGCAACTTATACACGAAGCTAGTGGAGCGCTGTAGACGATTTCACGATTAAAACCGATTTTTCAGACTCCGGCGCGCTGCTCGGTTCCGGCGATACGCTTTCCATCGTCACTGCCGATCTTGACAGCGACGGCGACATTGATTTCTTCGAAGGAAACTACTCATCCGGGGCAGACGACGTCTGGATAAACGACGGCAGCGGCGCTTTCGCCCTCTCGCAGTCTCTCGGTTCGTCGCAGACGCGCTCCGTCGTCGCTGCCGACCTTGACAGCGACGGCGACATCGACCTCGTTTCCGGCGCTGTCGGCGGCAACATTATATGGCTGAACGACAATTCCGGTTCATTCACTGATTCAGGACAATCCCTCGGCAACAATACGACATACTCGATAAAGGCCGCGGACCTCGACGCCGACGGCGACATCGACCTTCTCGACAGCAACAGGGACGGCGCCGGCACCCTGTGGCTTAATGACGGAAGCGCAACATTCACCGATTCGGGCCGGGATGTCGGAAGCGGCACGACATACTCGATCGACCTCACGGATGTTGACGGCGACGGCGACACCGACCTGATCGAGGGCAACAGGGACGAACCTGTCGCAATCCTGCTCAACGACAGCGACGGTGTTTTCACAGACAGCGGCGAGAGCCTCGGCTCGAATACGACTTTCGATATCTATGCCGTCGATGTTGACGGCGACGGCGATGCTGATTTCATCGAAGGCAACTACAACCAGGCGACCGCGATATGGACAAACGACGGCGCGGGCTCTTTTTCGGATTCAGGGCAGTCGCTCGGGTCGGATAAGACCTATTCCGTCTTTGCGTTCGACGCGGACGGCGATGGCGACTATGACTTTATCGAAGGCAACAACGGCGGCGGCGCGGATAAGTACTGGAAAAATGACGGCGCGGGCGTATTCACTGATTCAGGACTGACGATGGGCGATTCCGATACTACGACTATTGCGGCCGCCGATCTGGATAACGACAACGATGTCGATTTTATACAGGGCAACTACGGCGCTGCCGACAGTGTCTGGATTTACAACCTGTCGAACACGAACACGGTACCGGCGGCGCCACTGCTCACCGCCGTTCACGAACTGTGGACTCTCGACAGGCCCAACGCCGTGCTCACATGGTCTGCCGGTAGCGACGCGGAAACCACCGATTCCGACCTGCTGACTTATGACATACGCATAGGCACGACAAGCGAGGGTTGCGAAATATTCTGCGGCAGCTTCACCGCGACCGGCGCTGTCTACTGGTCCGGAACAGGACCCGGCAATTCCGGAAGCGGGATTTCTCATATTATCGACTTGCCTGAAGGCTCTTATTACTGGTCGGTGCGCACAGTGGACGCGACTTTCAGACGCAGCGCGTGGAGCGCTGAGGACAGCTTCGATGTTAAACCCGTCTATAACTATTCCGACGCCGGTTTGTCATTGAGCGATATGGAGACTATCGACATCCACGTGGCGGACCTCGACGCTGACGGCGACTACGATTTTATCGCAAGCAATTACAATAGCCAGGCAAACACTATATGGACCAATGACGGCACCGGCTCTTTTGCCCTGTCGCAATCGCTCGGAAGCGAAAGCACACGGTCTTCTTACGCCGCCGATGTCGACGGAGACGGCGACATGGACATCATCGCCGGAAACATTTCTTCGAACTATGTATGGATCAACAACTTTATATCTGCACCGTCCGCCGAACGCAGGAGCCTCAACAGCGGAACTCTCGGCTTCACCGATTCGGGACAGCGCCTCGGCGACCTGACAACCTTCAGCATCGACGCCGTCGATGTGGATGTCGACGGCGATATCGACTTCATCGACGCGAACAAAGATACAGCGAACAATGGCGGCGCGAACAAAGTCTGGATCAACGACGGCGACGGCAATTTCTCCGACAGCGGCCAGGAACTCGGCTCATACACGACTTATTCCATTCACTCCGTCGATGTCGATCTCGACGGCGACCCCGATTTTATCGCGGGCAACAGGCTTCAGGGTAACCGCGTATGGCTCAACAACGGTCGCGGGACTTTCTCCGATTCGGGACAGAGCCTCGGTACGAATTCCACTCTTTTTGTATTCGCTGCCGACATCGACGCCGACGGTGACTCGGATTTCATGGAAGCCGATTACGACAGCGAGCCGAATTACGTATGGGTAAACGACGGCGACGGCAACTTCACCGACACAGGCCAGCGGCTCGGCTCGGCAAACAGCACGAGCCTTTTCGCCGCCGACCTCGACGCCGACGGCGATTACGATTTCATCGTCGGAAACGGCGGCGGCGCGCCGGACAGGATTTATCTCAACGACGGAAATGGCTTTTTCGAAGGCACCGCCGAGTTCATCGGCGCGGAAGATACGGTTTCCGTATCCGCTGCCGACCTCGACGGCGACGGCGACCTAGATTTCATCGAAGGCAATAGTATCGACGGCAACCGCATATATTTCAATGATATCGACAGCGCCAACAGCGCACCGTCCGCGCCAACGCCAGTTGCCGCACCGGATGTATGGACATTCGAGCGCCCCGGCACCATTCTAAACTGGGCCCCCGGCTCAGACCCGGAAACACTGGATACAGACCTTATGACCTACGACATTCGCATCGGCACGTCCAGCGGTGGCTGCGAAGTCTATTGCGGTTTTTTCCCTTCCGAGGGCGACAGCCCCGGCCTCATCGCCGGACCCGGCACAGTAGGTTTCTCCAATAGCTGGAAATCCGACCTGACGGCAGGCACTTATTTCTGGTCTGCCAGAACCGTCGATCCTACTTATAAACGCAGCGCGTGGAGCGCAGAGGATTCTTTCGTTGTCATGCCGGTATTCACCGATTCTGGTCAGTCGCTCGGCAGCTACGGTACTTATTCAACTCCGGCGGCCGACCTCGACAGCGACGGCGACCTCGACTTTATCGAAGGCGTGTACTTCGGCGAGCCCAGCAGGATATGGCTCAACAACGGTTCCGGCTCTTTTTCCGATTCGGGACAGTTGCTCACCGCACGTTTTGAAAAAACATGGACCCGCATAGCTTTCGCTCTCGATGTCGACGGCGACGGCGACCTCGATTTCGTCGCGGGCAATGTCCAGGACCATAATATCTGGCTCAACGACGGCAACGCCGTCTTCACCGACAGTATGCAGTCGCTCGGCAGCTTTTACACTTTCGGCATGGACATCGCAGACATCGACGGCGACGGCGACATGGACTTCATCTGCGGCAACAGGAACGAGCCCGACCGCCTCTGGATAAACGACGGAAACGGCATATTCGCGACTGTTACACAGGAACTCGGCAACAGTACTACATGGCACATCTCCGCGGGCGACCTCGACGGCGACGGCGACGCCGATTTCGTCGAGTCCAACAGGGACCAGCCGGATGTCGTATGGCTCAACGACGGCAACGGCGTTTTCTCCGATTCGGGACAGTCGCTCGGCAACGAACCGACTCTCTCCGGGCTTCTCATGGACATCGACGGCGACAGAGACCTCGACTATATCGCGGGCAATTACGACGACGAACCCAATACTGTCTGGCTCAACGACGGCGCAGGCTCCTTCTCCGACACCGGTCAGCAACTCGGCTCGCGAAAAACCATCGCACTGTGCCGGATTGATGTCGAAGGCGACGGCGATTACGATTTCATCGCAGGCAACACCGAGGGGCAGCCGGATAAAGTCTGGCTCAACGACGGCGCAGGCACCTTTGTCGACACAAGCCAGCTGCTCGGCGACACTTTCACGCTCTCTATTCACGCTGCCGATGTCGACAACGACGGCGATCAGGATTTGATCGAAGCCAACAGCGGCGATCCTCTCAACACCGGCGAGGGCGAACCAAATACAATATGGATAAATAATCTCAACTTCACTAATAATCCGCCTTCCACTATCGTCCTGTCAGACGAACCGGATATCGTCACTTCCGGAAAGGTTGCCGTTACTCTCGATTGGTCAGCCGCCTCCGACGACGAAACTACCGACACCGATCTTATAACTTACGACGTACGCATCGGCACCACACAGGGCGGTTGTGAACTCTACTGCGGCACCTTCCCCGCCACGGGCGCGTCACCCTACCTCGCAGCGGGCATCGGTAACCTTGTTACCGGCACTTCTCTGACTATCAATCCTCCCGGCGGCCATTATTACTGGAATGTCCGTGCGGTCGACTCGACTTTCATGCGCGGCGATTGGTCAACTTCAGAGGATGAATTCGTCCTGACCGACACCGGCGTTCCGGTCGTCTCGATTACATACCCGGCTAGCGGCGAAACTGTCGCCGGCTCTTTCAATATCTCCGGCACCATCGACGATTTCTCTCTCGACTCGTGGACTCTCTCCTACGGCGCGGGCACGAACCCTTCAATCTGGCTCGCCTTCGCCTCGGGCACTTTCAATATCAACAACACAACCATTTATTCCTGGGATTCCTCCGCACTCTCCGGTCTCTACACTCTCAAACTCAGCGCCGTCGACACAAATTCAAACTCGTCCGAAACCACTGTCACCATCAACATAGACAACACGCCGACCGTCAGCGGCACTCTCGATTACCACTACTGGCACCTGCTGTCGACACCCATAAATCCGTCGCCTTCCGACCCCCTTTCCATGTTCGGCACCAAAAACATTTATAAAGTCTACAGGTGGAATCCCAACAAGTCGGACTATGACCAGTACCTCGGCAGATACGAATATCCTTCGAGTCTCAAGGCAGGCGAAGCGTTCTGGATAAAGACTTATAACGAAGACCTCAAGTATTCCTACAGCGGATCGGTTGCCGATACGACTTCAGAATATACGATGCGGATATATGAAGGCTGGAATCAGGTCGGAACCCCCTTTATGAAGAATTTCCCGTGGGGCCAGGTGCAGGTTCGCTACAACGGCACCACATACAATCTCGCCGATGCCGTGGACCTTGGCCTCATCGCCGACAAGATAACGTCGTACGACACCACCGCGAAATCATGGACACAGCACGATGCCTCGGACAGCATGGAGATTGAAACGGGCTACAGCATCAGGGCATATAAGGATGTCGATCTCGTTTTCGATCCATCGGCAGCATCACTGATGCGAATATCGTCGCGGCTGCTGCGCAGGTCTTTCGAGTACAACATAAGGATTTCAGCTTACGCAGGGGGCTTCGCCGATATGGACAACTACTTCGGCGCGTCGAGCGAGGCGGCTCGTGACTTCGATCCCCTCGACTTTCCCGAACCCCACAAATCACCCGCCAGAGGCTATATCTCTCTCTATTTCGATCACGACGACTGGCACCGCCTCGCGGGCAGATACGCCAACGACATCCGGCCACCGGCTGATTCATACAATGTCGAAAAATGGCTTTTCAATGTCGTCACTAACGCCGATTCCGGCACTGTCACTCTGCGCTGGGATTGTGGCTCGATACCTGTCGAGCGCTATTCTTTCACTCTCGTTCACATCAACACCGCCACCAGCATAAACATGGCCGCGCAGTGCAGCTATACCTACCGGCCAGCCGGCGGCGATGTTTCCGCCGATAATTTCAGAATTGAGGTGCTCGCCCTTTTCTCCGACCCGCTCGTCGTCACACACACTCTCCAGCCCGGCTGGAACCTCATCTCCGTACCGGTCGATCCGCTCGTAACCTCGGCTCTCGAACAGCTCGGCGACGATCTTCCCCTTATGAACGTCTACCAGTTCTACGACGGGAACTACTACGCAGCAGCCGACGCAGACATAGAAACCGGTTTTGGCTACTGGGTCTACGTGTCCGACAACACCGAAATAGATATCGAGGGTATTCCCGCGCAGGACGGCATCGCAATAAACGTCCCACTCGCCGCCGGCTGGAACCTCATCGGGAATCCATACGCCAAGTCGATAGCATGGAGCGATAACATCCAACTCGAATGCGATGGCGCGACACTCACCCTTGGTCAGGCAGCCGACAGCCGCATACTCGATCCCGCTATCTACATGTATGACGGACGTAAATACTCACCCGTTCCCATCGGCGGCGAGTTGCTGTCATGGAAAGGCTATTACCTGCGCGCCCACAGCGCCTGCACTCTCATTCTCTCCGAATGACCATAGAAACCGGAACTCATTATTATGCGAAGACATCCCGACTGGATCAGGTCGAAACTTCCCGGCACGAAAACCGCGGGCATTGTTCGCACTGCTCTCGACAGTTGCGGCCTGCACACTATATGCCGTGAAGCATGTTGCCCCAACCGCGGCGAATGCTGGGACGCCGGAACCGCCACTTTCCTGATCATAGGCGACACCTGCACACGAAACTGCCGCTACTGCAGTGTAAAACACGGCCCGCCCGCCATTCCGGACCCACTTGAACCCACCCATCTGCTTGATGCCGTCCGAAAACTGCGCTGTCGCTATGTTGTAATCACTTCCGTAACGCGCGACGACCTTCCCGACGGCGGCGCGTCCGTGTTCGCCGACTGCGTCCGCACTCTGCGCGACGGCATCGCAGGAGTCCGTATCGAACTTCTCATTCCAGACTTCGGCGGCGACGAAAATGCCGTCTATACAGCCGCCGCGACGCAACCTGATGTGCTCGGCCATAATATCGAAACCGTTCGTCGCCTTTTTCCCGCACTAAGACCACAGGGAAATTACGAAAGGTCTTTAAATCTGCTCAAGTTTGTCAGAAAACAATACCCGGCAACACTTCTGAAATCCGGTATCATGGTCGGACTAGGCGAAAAACGCAGTGAAATAACCACCGCCATGCGCGACCTCGTCGACGCCGGTGTCAACATACTTACAGTAGGCCAATATCTTCAACCACGTCGCGACGCGGCGCCTGTCGTGAAATACTATCATCCCGACGAATTCGAGCAGATCAAATCCGAAGCGCTCGAGATGGGTTTCGCAACCGTAATGAGCGGTCCCCTCGTGCGAAGTTCATACAGGGCTGAAGAATGTGCCGATGCCGCTTTGCTTAAATCACCTGATTGTGCAGTCGGCTCGGAAATCTGACCTTAAATGGCGTTCACAGGGTCCACCCCCGGGAACTCCACAACTGGAAGCTCCTGCTTCCACCATAAAGTTTTTACCGGCAATACATTATCACCTTTGTCGAAATAGGGGCACATGCAATTTCACATATTAAAAACAGGCCTCAATCCCGGCCCATACAATATGGCACTGGACGAAGCGCTGCTCGAAACTCACATCGCGGGCGGCTGCCCGCCCATCGTCCGCCTCTATGGCTGGAACCCGCCCGCCGTGACTATCGGCTATTCCGAAAAAATAGAAGATGTTATCGACATCGCACGATGCCGCGCGTCCGGCATCGACATTATCCGTAGATTGACCGGCGGCGGCGCTGTCATACACGACAACGAAATAACCTACAGCCTGATCGCCCCTGAAAAATTCATCGGTGCCGGAATCGCAGATTCTTTCCGTTTCACAACCCGCGCTATTATATTTGCACTTGAACTCCTGGGACTCGAAGCGGAGTTCGCCCCCATAAACGACATCATCGTGCAGGGCAAAAAAATCAGCGGCAACGCACAGGTGCGACGCAGGGGAAGCGTGCTCCAGCACGGCACCATATTGCTGAGTGCCGATAAAAAGAAAATGTTCTCGCTCCTGAAAATACCGGAAACGAAACTTGAGCGGAAAAAACTCGCGCACGCGGCGGACCGTATTACTGCCGCAGATGAATTGCTCGACAGAGATGTAGGATTTGATGAGGCTGAAGCCGCGCTTGAAAAAGGATTCCACAGATGGTCCGGCGAAGAATTACCGGATTATAATTTGAACGAAAATATTATTGCTCTCACATCGACATTCATCTCGTACAGATACTCGAATCCCGACTGGAATTATCGTAGAAAAACAATGAATATATGATGATTTTACTATGTTATTTGTATATTTAAGGAATTCAGTGCAGAAAAAAAGAGCCCTTGCTTTTTGAGTTGAAGTCGAGGGCTCATTACAACACCATAGAGAGAGAAAATAAACCTGTCAGGTGTAATATTACACTTTATAGTGATAAGTGTCAATAGTTTATTAATTATTTATTATTGTGATATTCATCACGAAAATCTGTGAATCAATAATACATCTATTAAGAACAGGAAACGCAAGTGTTTTATTTCCGGTTTGCCAGCGCGTTTTTTGCTTCGGCGACTGCATACAGCGAGCCGGTAATGCAAATCGCGTCATGACCACCGGATAGCCCAACCGCTTTCTTGATCGCCCCCGCCATATCTTCAGCGACCAGGACCCTGTCGAAATATTTTTTAGCTGTTTTCGCAAGTTCCCTCGCCGGCGTCGCCCTGTCGAAGTCGAGTTCGGTAATCACCACGTCGCTTCCGGCCCTGCAAAGTCTTTTCATCACTGTGTCCGCATCTTTGTCGAGCAGCATACCTATGACAAAAACAACTTTTGCGCCTTTTCCGTATCTCGCGACAAGCGAACCGGCAAGCGCGTCCGCCGCGGGAGCGTTGTGCGCGCCGTCGATAATCGCCTCGACCGGAGCGCACGGTAATTTCACATACTCCATACGACCGGGAAAGACTACATTTTCAACTCCGGCAACTATATCGTCTGCCGATATATCGAACCTGTCATCGTCGGAAACCGCGCCTATGATTTCCAATGCCGTAGCGAGATTTATCGACTGAAAATCACCGGCGAGCGGCAGTAGTACACATCGTCCCTCCGCAGCGCCTGAAAGAATCTCGTAGACCACCCTTCCCTGCTCCGTTCCAATGTGTTTCACTGTATTCCCGGGGACGGCTGCAATAAAGCGTGCCTGCTTGTCGCGGCAGGTTTCTTCGATAACTTTTCGCGCGCGCCAGTGTTGCGGCGACGAGACAATAGTCGCCCCACGCTTGACGATACCCGCTTTTTCGCCCGCGATATCCGCAAGTGTCGGCCCCAGCACAGCCACGTGGTCCCATCCCAGCGTCGTTATCGCGCCCACAAACGGCGGCACCATATTCGTGGCGTCGAGCCTGCCCCCAAGCCCCACCTCCACGACTGCTATGTCGACATCGCGGTCGGCAAAATAATCGAACGCAATTGCCGTAAGCACTTCAAAATATGTCAGCTCATCGAAAACATTGCCAACGATCACCCTGATTTTTTCGACAGATTCAGTGAAATCCTTTTTCGTTATTATTCTGCCGCATATCGCTATTCTTTCCCTGATATCCACAAGGTGCGGCGACGAATAGAGCGCAGTTTTGCAACCGGTCGCCCGCAGCACGCTTTCTACTATATGGCACACGGAACCCTTGCCCACGGTACCGGCCACATGCACCGAAGGATACTTTTTTTCCGGACTGCCCAGCTTTTCGAGCAGTTTCCCTATCGCATCGAGACTGAACCGCGGCTTCAGCAGATGCGCCTTCTTCTCGTAGTTCGAGAAATTGTCCAGATACTCATTCGCCTGCCTGTATTTCATTTCCGGTCTCCCATGTTCATGTTGGGGTATTATACATTACTGGCCTGTGCGTTTTCAGCCGAAACCGAATTTCAGCGGTTACCCGGATAAAAACGCGCCAGAATTATGAAATAACGCACAAGTTCAATTTCTTGATACATTGAATTTCAGTCGCCACTCCATATAATTCATTGAGTTTGGGTTAGTTCCACCGGGAGTCAATAAATGAAACTTTTACTTGTAATGCCGACGCAATACACCCACGACGGCAGACCTTTCAAACAGAAAAAAGCCTTTTTTCCGACGCTCACACTTCCATATATTGCAGGTCTTGTGCCTGCTGGAATCGATGTGGAAATAAAAAATGAATATATCCAGACGGTTGATCCGACAGCGGATTGCGACCTTGTCGGCATCTCGATCTCCACTCTGCATGCTGTGCGCGGCTATGAACTTGCAGACGAGTTCAGGCGACACGGAAAAACTGTTTTCATGGGTGGTTTTCATGCTACATTCATGCCCGATGAGGCAGCCCGACACTGCGACTCGGTGGTGATCGGCGAAGCGGAATACCTGATGGAAACGATTATTGAAGACTACCGCAACGGCTGCCTTAAAGAACGATACCGCGCGGACACTCCGCACCCGCTTGCCAACCTGCCCGGTCCGCGCTATGACCTGATTCCATACAAAAAGTATTACTACCGGTCGATCCCGTGCCAGACGTCACGCGGGTGTCCGAACAATTGCCGGTATTGCACGGTCACTGCGTTCTACGGCAGGAAATACCGTTTCAGGCCGGTCTGCGAAGTCGTCGAGGAAGTTGGGCGCGCAGTGCGGAACCTCCGTTCGCGGCTCGTGATGTTTATCGACGATAATATCGCCGCGAAAAAGAGTTATTCTTATGAACTTTATGAAGCTCTCATCCCACTTAATATCAGGTGGGTCAGCCAGTGCGCGCTGACAATGGCCGACGACCCCGAGTTGCTCAAACACGCCGCCCGTGCCGGTATGCGCGGCGCCTTCATCGGCATCGAAACCCTGAACTCGACTTCCCTGCGGAAAGTGAATAAAGGATTCAACAAAGTTGAAGACTACAAAGACAAACTCACCGCGTTCAGGCAGGCGGGCATCGCTGTTTCCGCTAATATGATATTCGGCTTCGAGGACGACGACAGGCAGACTTTCGAAGACACATACAAATTCATTGCAGACGCTAATATCTATGCGAATCCTTATATCCTGACCCCCTACCCCGGCACAAAACATTATGACGACCTCGACAAGAGCGGTCGTCTGCTCCACAAGGACTGGCGTCGCTACACCGCCTATCAGCAGGTGGCGCGGCATCCCACGATACCCGCGGGAGAGATGGAAGACCTGTTCTGGGATACATATCTCAGGCTCTATTCTCCCTGGCTGAATTTCAGGCGCATGTTCAAACGTACTCTGAAAAGTTTCTTCTCGCCGATGGACTGGTTCCTGAATATACGGATATACTTCTATAATGCGACATTCGTTTCACGCAAGTTTATCAAAAAACGTTTGCCACCGTATTATTGAGAACTTCGCAGAACGAATCGAGGATGCTGTAATGTCAAATGATAAAGATAGAATCTCTTTTTTCGAAATGTTCGGAATAACGGAACCGGGCACGGCGCTCAGAGACGCGCTGAAGGCGACACTCGGCAACGGCGGTGTGCCGCCCACGATTTTCGACCTCACTTCATTTAAGATTTTTAAACCGCGAATTTCCATCCCCACATGGCTCGGCATCGACCGTAAAGACCATAAGGTCCCTGTTTACAATCTTTACAACCGCCGTTGCGCACCGGCAAACCAGCCCTACTCGGTGAAAGTTACGTATGCCAGGGACTTCAAAGGCGGTCAATTCACTTACGACAGCCATATCGGCACGGATTTCGCTGTTCCCGTGGGAACGCGAGTTGTCACCGCTGCACCGGGTAAAGTTGTACATGTCCTGAGCCAGCTCGACCACGGCGGCCTGAAAATATTTGTCGATCACGGCGACGGACTCATTACCACATACGGCCATCTCGCACGTTCGCTGGTGGCGGTCGGCGACATCGTCGACCGCGGCGATACAATTGCCCTCTCAGGTGCCGCAGGCATCGAGATACTTCTGTTTTTCCCCTGGGTAGCACCGCATGTCCACATGAATGTAATACTCAACGGCTGCCCTGTCGATCCATTCTCTATCAATCTGCAGACGGAGCCTTCACTCTGGAAAGGCGGCAACGATCCGATACCGCACACCAGCGCTCCCGACAACAGTTTTACCCCAACAGAGTGGAACGCAACGCTTATCGACGAAGCCATTGCCGCCTGCACCTTCGACAAAGAACGTGCGTATCTCGAATCAATCGAAGACCTCGAACTTCGCGCCGTCGAAACCATAAACTACAGGATGTTCTACAGCACTCTGTTCGACTCATTCCCGCCAATCTATGATAAGGAATACGACAGAAGGTCCGTTCTCGACCTCCCCTTCCGCGCAAAAGATTACAACGGTGTCCGCTGGCCTTAACCCGTGTGTTTCACCAGTTGGCGTATTGTCGTGTAAACACTCACGTGATCAGAAGCCTGAGGCAATCTATCAGACCAGCTTTGTCCATTTCCCTGTAGTCGTCGTCCCGGCCGAGCCGGTCGGAAAGCACATCTATAACATTTTTCAAGTTCTCGTGACCAAAGTTTTTTTCGTCGATTTTAAAAACCGAGGCGACTCTTTCGATTATCTGCATATTCGTAGTACCGGATTCTTCGAGAAAACAGATCATTTCTTCGACTTTCTCTTTTGACACCTCGTCGTCAACAGCGGCGGCAGCGACGGCGGCAAGTTTTTCTTCACGTTCTTTTTTCTCCCTGAGCTTCTTAAGTCTTGCCGATATTGCGTTTTTTATCTCGTCGCCGAGTTTTGAAAACTCTTCCTTTTTCGCTTTGCCGGACTTTACTTTCAACATGCAGACTGCAAGTTGCTTGAGTTCTTCCCGCGTCGCTCCGGGCAGGCGTTTCGCGAGCGACTGTTCCATCTCGTGCAGCACTTTTTCGCTGCTTTTCTGGAGCGCTTCGTTCCATGCGGAGCGCGCTTGTGACACGAGACCTTCGAAATGTATGTCGAGCCTTGTTTTTGTCGAGCGGAGCCCGCTTTCGAGGTCGCTCAGTTCGAGGGCAATCGCCGCCTTCTTCTGCAGGTCGTCCTCATCCTGCATCAGGTATCTCAATATCTCGATCCGCTCCTTTGTCTCAGCCGGTACGTCCGGAAATTCGAGCTCTATTTGCGCGCGGATCTGCTCTCTCGTCTGTTTGCTTCCTTTGCTGCCGAAATTTCTATGCATTTGCAGTCGTTTCCATTAGACAAAATAGTTGGGTTTTGTATATGATAGGGTATTCGTATCGCGAATAAATTTCAAGCGGGCCAATAGCAACCTTCATCAATTACAGTAATTGGCTTAAAGGGAAACAGTAATGCCACACAATTTGAGCATTGAAAATGTTATGGCGGTAAACATATTGACCGCGCCTCCTGAAACCACTGCTGTCGAAGCGGCAAACCTCATGGAGGGACGAGGAGCGGGGTCTCTTGTTGTCGTTGAAAACGACGAACCGATCGGGATTTTCACCGAGAGGGATTTGCTGAAGCTTGTCGTCAAAAAGAAACAATGCGCGGAAAAGGTGTGTATATGCGATGCGATGACAAAAAATATCGTCTATGTCGGCAGGGACAGTTCCGTCGAGGAGGCATACGCAAAAATGATGGAAGGCAACTTCCGGCATCTGCTGGTCATGGATGGCGATAAGCTGCAGGGGATTGTCTCGATCAAAGACCTCGTGCGAATTCGCGACCGAATACTGGAACAGCGCGTTAAGGAGAAGACGCAGGAGATACGGCTGGTGCAGCAGCAACTGACGGAATCGATGAGGATCATTCGCCAGGAAATGGCGTCGGCAAGCAAGTTTCAGAAAAATCTCATTGTCAACAGTCTTCCTGAAACGCCGCACATCCGCTTCTCGCATTTTTACGAGCAGGCGGATTCGATCGGGGGAGATTATTACGAAGTTATCCGTCTGCGTGACAATTATATGGGTGTCTTCATGGCAGATGTCATGGGACACGGCATAACTTCCGCCATGATCGCTATCGAAGTAAAAATGAATCTCGATCAGGTTACTCCGCATCACACAACACCCGGACCCGTGATCACACAAATGAACAAGCAGCTTATTCCTCTCATGCCTGCCGGTTATTTCGTCGCCGGTTTCTACGGCATCATAAATCTCGACACTCTTGAAATGGATTACACGCAATTCGGACTTCCCAAACCCATATTGCTTAAAAGCGAAAGCCACGAAATACAGAATCTGCCCCACGGCCACGTACCTATCGGTATCCGCGATAAAAACAACTACACGTCAAAGAAGATTTCCATAGCTCCAGGCGACGCGCTGCTTCTGTTCACCGACGGATGTGTCGAGCAAAAAGGGCCGGAAGGAACGATGTTCGGCGAAGATCGTTTCATCGAAGAGTTTAAAAATCTTATGAAGAATAAAAATGATAATGTCCCGAACAGCCTCTATAACACTGTTCTGTCCTATGCCGGCGACTTGCCGATAAGCGACGATATAGCCATACTGCTCTGCGAATTTGTGAAATAGCGGGTGAACTGAGCGAGAATATACTATTGCTTTGAGTTTCTTCCGCCGACCCGGAATGTCACAATCCCGGCAGAGAAACTTCGATACCCGCTTTTTTTCGTATCGCATCTATTATTCTCATATTCGCAACTGCTTCGTTTATATCTATCAATGGTTGCTCACCCGCAAGCACTGCATCCCTGAAAGCTTCCATCTGGCATGCGTAAGTCAGTTTTGAGGGCACTCGAATATTTTCGATCACATCACCTGTCCTGACGATGCAGAGGTACTTGTCGGCTACCCGCCCTTTTTCATACAGCGCGGCCGGGAACGGGTTGTGAATGAATACTGTGCCTTCAGAACCGGCGATGACGGCATAGCATGGTGTGGTTGCAAGTATCGAGCAGTGTACAACTGCCCGCACACCATTGCTGAATCTCAGTTCCGCGCATGTGGAGCCGTCCACCCCTTCTGAGATTTCCGATTCCGCCGCCGCAACTTCGGCATCATCGCACCCGGCGATAAATCTGCAAAAATTCACACAGTAGCTTCCCACGTCCATAAGCGCACCACCGGCCATCTCCGGTCGAAACTGCACAGCGCGCCTGTCGGGGATAATCTCACAGTATGAAGCTTCCACCCGCTGCAACTTGCCTATGCGTCCGGAGCGCACGATCTCTTCGACCCTGTGCATCAAAGGGTGATACCTGTACTGAAAAGCCTCGGCGAATGTCAGGCCCGAACCCGATATCAGCTCGATTAGCGATTCCGCTTCCGCAGCGTTCCATGCGAGAGGTTTTTCGCAAAGCACGTGTTTCCCGGCTTCAAGCGATCTGCGGGCCCACTTGATGTGCATCGAGTTGGGAAGCGGAATGTATACGCAGTCTATGTTGTGATCATGAAGAATACTTTCATAATCGCCATAAGCTTTTCGGATTCCATATTTCGAGGCGGCGCGTTTCGCCTTTTTAATGTCGCGCGACGAAATTGCGACCGCTTCGACCCCTTCGGTCAATTCGACAGCGGGCATGAAACCATATTCGAGAATACTTGCGCAAGAGATTATTCCGAATCGAAGGTTGTTTTTCATCCGGGGCACCTTTCTGCATGGTGTCGTGTCAACTTCTCAAAGACAAATTCCTGTTCATTCTGCTCTTTATTCCCTTACATCTTTTCAGCGTTGACACGACACTGGATTATACCAGCCTGATTCCACTGTCTCAATTTGGTTGTGAAGAAAGAAAGGTGATCATATTATTGCTGTTTCGCATTCTTTTTCAGCCTTATGATTTCAGCAACCAATTCACTCTGGTCGAAATACACTTCGTTTCGCTTTATCTTCCCGGCATCGTCAAACTTAACGAAGCAGACGCCGACACAATCAAATGTTTTCGTACCTATCGGGATCGAAGCATGCCACTTGTTCAGGAAACCATCTTCCATCGGTATGCCTTCTATCTGAGTCCACACCCAGTCCGGATTATTCGCCAGCAGCTTTCGAAAGTAGCCAAGCAGCGCTTCTTTACCCTTAACTCCGTCCGGTATCACCGGGTCGAGGAAAAAAACATCGTCCGAATAAAAGTCCGCCAGCTTCTCCGGATCGTTTCCCGTCCATGCCGGAAGCCATTCTGCGGCGAATTCACGTGCCTGTTCCTTCGTCATCATATTCATTGGTAGTATCCCTTTTTGTTTGTCGCACTTTCTCTATATCATACTATATCTATATGGTATTTAGGTTCAAAATAACTTTTTCCCGTATGCACTTGTGCCAAGCAGTTTATACACAACATTCAAATTGCATGAATGCTTCATATTTCGATTGCACTCGCTATAATAGCAATGTTGGCACGGACGGCATAAAAACGTATCCTGAAAGGGTTGTCGGTGTAAGGGCATGAAGTTAAACACAAAAGCAAGATATGCGGTACGATTGATGGCAGACATACATAAACACGGAAACGGTGAAACTGTCCCGATCAAAGATGTCGCTGAACGGCAAAATCTTTCTCAAAGATACCTTTCTCAACTTGCCACACTGCTCAAAAACGCACAGCTTCTAAAGAGTGTATGGGGAATGCACGGCGGCTACAAACTTGCCAGGCCGGGCAGGGAAATAACAATACTCGAGGTCGTCGAGGCTATCGAAGGGCCGATAAGCATAATCGACTGCATTATCGATGATCATCAATGCGACAGAACTGAATTCTGTAATTGCCATGAACTGTGGATGGATGTAAATGATGGAATCAGGGAAAAACTCGGTAGCCGCACTATCGATGATCTTGCAAACGGTACGATCAATAAAACTGGGTGATAGTCATTTTATTTTTGATACTGCAATTTTTGCAAGAACAGTTTCCGCAAGACTTAACCCCACCATCCGATGCGCATAAGGAGAGAAATGGCAGTAATCGAGGAACAGCGCTTCAGGCGGAATGCCGGGGTTTTGCGTTAACACCTTTTGCGTATCCCATGCCGCAGGCTCGTAGCTGTAAACAGGGTTGCCGCCCGAGTATTCTACAATTGTTCCTTTATCGGTAAAAAGAATCCTCGAGACGTCGTCCCTGACACGGCCATTGAAGAACCAGACGGGATTCATGCTGATAAGAGTCGCGCCGATTTTATCGCAATCCGCAGATATACCGTCCATTGCCGTCCTGAAATCTTCCGGCGAAAGCCTTCTTTTTATAACGCCGCTTCCGCTTTCTCCCGCCTTTGCCGATTCGCGAGCGCGGTCGGCCAGTTTTCTCATGTCATTGTAGAACCTGCTTTTGCGCAACAGTCGCACCGCACCGAGCAGTTTCACGGGAGCACGTTTAATATCTTTATCGGGAGTAAGTCCGGGCCGCGCGTGACTGTCGTTCACTCCGAAATAGGTAATCACAAAATCGGGCTGCAACTCACCAAGTTCCGTATCGAGCAGCAAGCGTCCCTGAAAAGCGGAGTAACCCGGCATCCCGCCGTCTATAATATTGAAATCTTTTCCCGCACCCGAATTGTCAAGCACGCTTTCCATAACCGCTGCGTACATATCTTTTTCAGCGACTCCCCATCCCCATGTTGTAGAATCGCCTAGCAGCAACACCCTGACTTCATTCTTTTTCCTTTTTTTAGAGAATTCGTCGTCCCTGAAACCGCCTGAATTTGTCGACTGGCGACCTTTCATGTTGGGCCGCGCGCGCCACATCAGCAAAGGGTCTTCCCGAAACAACGCGCCGCCGCCACCCATGAAACCGGTCGCCGCCGGATTGTACGCGACAGGCGGCAGCAGCCGTGCGCCGACCTCGAGTATAGCCAACAGAACTATCACGGGTATCAGGCTGAACAGGATCAGGACCGGAATGCCTTTTGTTTTATTGTTGCCCATTTATAGTTATTGATAAAAACGAATACCTTTTCGACTAGAAATGCTTGAAAGAGTCCGCTTTATAGGGAAACAGCTTGCCGTCGCCGTTCTGCAACATTATTCCGACGGCGGTATCGGTCACTTCGCCGATGCGATGCGCAGACACACCAGCACCTTCGACAGCGGCTTCGAGTATCTCCGCAAGGGCGGGCCGGGCGGCAATAAGCAGGTTAAAATCCTCGCCGCCCCTGAGGGCAAAGTCCAGCGGGTCTTTTTCGTTTTTGCGGCAATATCGAACCAGCTCTTTCGACACGGGGATATCGCCGGTCCGCACAATTGCGCCGCACGAACTCGATTTCATCATGCGTGGCAGGTCGATCGCGAGGCCGTCGCTGAGGTCCATCATTGCCGCCGCCGCGCCCGATGCCGCTGCCGCTATTCCCGCCTCCGGCACGGGCTCGGGTGCGAGATGTCGTCTGATAAGTTCGATCTCATTTCTGATATCCGTTTTTTTTTCTTTGCGCGACAATATTTCAAAGCCGGCCGCGCTGTCTCCACACACGCCGGTCACATAAATATAATCTCCGGGCTTTGCGAAACATCGCCTGACAGCCGCGCCCGTCGCCGCCTCGCCAAGCATTGTAACATTTATTACAGTGCGGTCCGACCGCACCGTGTCGCCGCCCACAACTGCCACGCGGTAGCGCTCTGCAGCCGCTTTTATTCCATCGTACATGCCCCGTATAAAGTTTGCCCGATTTCGCGCACGCACTCCGATGGAGACAACGGCATAAGTGGGCCGCCCCCCCATAGCGGCAATATCGCTCACACTTGCCGCCATTGCTTTCCAACCGGCCTGGTACGGCGAAGACCATTCGAGTTTGAAATGTGTGCCCTCGACGAGCAGGTCCGTTGTGATAAGAATCTCGTGGCCCGCGGAAGGCGGCGCGAGAATCGCCGCGTCGTCTCCCATGCCCAGCACCGCGTGCCGCGACGGCGAGCCAAGCTGCGCTCGCATCATCTCGATCAGGGCGTCCTCGTCTTTATTCTTGTTGCTTTTCGACGACATTTCTTTATCCTTATTCTATCCACAGTGCATCGTAACAATGAGTTGCAATTGTCCGTCAGTCCCTGTACGGCACTTCGAATTCCATCAGGTCGCGTGCTATGTATGTTTCGGGAAAGATCGCCCGCGCCTCTTTTCTCAGCGGATCAGTGTCGAGGTATCTTGCACTTACGTGAGTCAGGACAAGTTTGCGCACGCCCGCCGCTTTTGCTATTGTCGCAGCCTGTGCGGCCGTGCAATGTTTTCGCGCTCTCGCTTCGTGCTCCATATCGGTTGCGAACATAGACTCGTGTATCAGCAGATCGGCATCGCGGCAGAACGGCACAATCGCGGGATTATAAAGAGTATCGGTCACATAGGCCACCCTGCGCGCTTTTCGTGGTTCGCCGAGCACTTCCGCAGGTGAAATACGCCGACCGTCGTCCAGCGTTATCGTCTCGCCGTGCTGGAGACGGCTGTAGAGCGGACCTTCGGGGATGCCGAGTTCACGGGCACGCTCGATATTGAAACGTCCGGGGCGCATCTTTTCCTGCAGCGCGACAGCCATGCAAGGCGCTGAATGCGGCACGGACACGGCTTCGAGATGATAATCGTTTTCACGCGCGAACACGCCCTGCTTCAGCACTTCTATATCCAGAGGAAACTTTACATGCAGATTTATGTCCCTTTTAAGCGACGTGAAAAAACCGAGCAGCGCCGGCGGTCCGTAAAGCCGGATAGGTTTCTCATGGCCTAGCAGCGAAAGTGTCATAAAAAGGCCCATGAGTCCCGAAAGATGATCTCCGTGAATATGTGTAATAACAATTTTCGACAGTCTGCCGAAGCCGATCCCCTTTTTCATTATTTGTGTCTGGGTGCCCTCACCGCAGTCGAGCAGGATCATCTCACCCTCACGAATAATCGCCACCGCGGGCAGAGACCTGCGCGGAGTCGGCTGTCCGCCGCTTGTCCCAAGCATAACAACTCTCATTTATCGTGGCCTCCGTGCCGCCTTAATCCATATCCTTGAAAAAGGGATGCTCATTCTTAATGAACTGACCGAGTCCGAGCGCCGCCGGTGAGGCCGAACCACGGATATCGGCAGGCGCAATGTATTCTCCGAAAACACCCACCGTCTCTGTCACTGAACGAGCCAGCGCCGCGAGGTTGTAGCCGCCCTCGAGCAGCAGACCGACCCGGCAGCCGGGTCCGGCGGCGCGTGCGAGTGAATCCATCATGGCGCCGAAACACTCGTCGCTCAGCATAACTCCGCTCAGTGGGTCGCTCCGGTGCGCATCGTAGCCGGCAGAAATCAGCAGTAGTTGCGGCTCATATTTCCTGATGGCTTTTGTGATCACTTCTTTGTAGAGATACATATAGTCGGCATCCTCGCTTCCGGTGCGCATCGGTAAGTTCAGCGTGAAGCCGGTGCCGCTCCCAACGCCCATTTCGTCCCTGGCACCTGTGCCCGGGTAATGTGGGTACTGGTGCAGAGAGCAATAGAAAACACTTGCGTCATTCTCAAAAGAATGCTGTGTGCCATTACCGTGATGTACGTCCCAGTCGAGGATGAATACACGTTCGACGCCGAACTTCTGCCGTGCATAAAGCGCACCGACAGCAACATTGTTAAAAAGACAAAAGCCAAGCGATTCGCCATGTTCGGCATGGTGGCCCGGTGGACGCACAAGACCGAAAAAGCCGTCGAGGCGCCCGTCCATCACGCGGTCGATTCCTTCCAGCGCACCCCCGGCTGCCAGCAGAGCCACGTCGTAGCTCTCGCGGCTCACCGCCGTGTCGGGATTCAGATAGCTGATTCCGCGCACACCGGCACAGGCGTTTTTTACATAATTCATGTATTCTTTCGAGTGAACGAGCGCGACCTCGTCGACAGTCGCCTCGCGCGGCTCGACCCACTCGATGTCGTCCGCCCAGTCCTGCTCGAGCAGGTGACTCCTGATGGACCTCAGACGTTCTATATTTTCCACATGGCTGCCGGTATCATGTTCGAGATAGCGGTCCGAATATATCATTCCGATTCTTTTCATCTTACTCGACTCCTCTTTCAAAGTCGCACGGGACAGCTACGGTGCCAAGCGCTAAACCTGCGAAACTTGTTCATAAATATAAGAGACAACCGAATTCGCACAGGATCATTAACTTATTCTTGCCGTCCTGTATCATTTACATAATGTCTGTCACAAAACGACTCCAATTCTCTCCATAATTTGTCAAACGACGGGCATCTCTCCCGCACTATCCGAATATCGATCTTTGCAGTCAACCTTGCCTGGTCCACTGTCGGGGTATATTGTCCCAGCGAATCTTTCAAGAAATACTTCGGGTCACTGATCTCTTCAGCTTTTTTAGAGTGTTCGATAATTCCGTTCACCACATTTTCAGACAATGTTTCCATTGACGCAACAAGCCAGGCTTCATATTCCTTTTTTACAATTACAACACTTATGTTCATGTCACTTCTTGCGTCCTTCGCCATGCGTAATATTCGCGGTGCCAGTTTGCCCGGACAATCCTTATCCGCATCGAACAGTATCAGGATACACCCGGTACCGCAGGCAACGATCTTTCTTGCAGCCATTTCTACAGCTCTTGATAGTTTATCTTTTTTAACCAGATTACCGCGGTGCTCGATGATAGGTTTTTTGATTTTAACATCATATCGACCAAACTCCTCCCCAAGGATCCTCCTCAACAACAGAGGAACAGCGGTCGCATCGCCCTGTCCTTCGACAATACTGATAATTACTGGATTATTCATGATAAGTCTTTATCGAATAAATTGAGTTGCTCAATGGAAGTCTCGAATGATTCTCTATTCGATTCGATTTGATCCATACGGAGGAGTTCGCCCGGCGAGTACAAGTTATCCTTAATTACCCCCAGACTCACCTCATCAACAGCGGAAATTGTCGTATTCCCCTCCTCCATTGAGACACAGAGTATGTGTTCGGGTTGTTTGCGTATATTTTCGTGGTCGAGAAGGTCGGGGCTGTGGGTTGTTATTATTACCTGGACACGTTCCGAAGCTTCAAAAAGGGCATCCGCTATTTTGACAGCAGCACCCGGATGGATTGCGATTTCCGGTTCCTCTATTCCGATCAGCGAGACTGATCTATCTTCGTATCGGAAATGTGCCTGAAATGCTGCGACTAGAATCCCGAGTGTCCTCAATGTTCCATCTGAAATATTCCCCGCATAGAATCTCCAATCGTTATTATCACCTGCAACTTTCTGTCTAAAAACAAGTGTTTCCAGAGAGCCAAGATTTTTTGTTTCGACAGACGATATTCCGGGGACAATCGATTCCAGGTAATGAAACATACGTTTTTTCAGTTCCACCAGTTCCGGTCGTTTGAGTTTGTTTATCACGCTTGTGATGTTGCTTCCGTCACGCGCAAGAATTTTTCCCTCGTCGGGCTTTTGCGGTTTTCTTATAGCATCGGGACTCAAATTATAAAAACCCATTCCAGCCAACATTTTATAAATGCTGCGAAACTGTGGGAAAGCAGAAACCAGCGGTAAATACAAACGATCGGGTTCGATTTCCTGCGGATAGTACTTTTCGCCTTTTTTGCGCTTCCCGTTTTCAATAAGAAAGTGTGTCGTCTCAAGGAGGTGCTTCGGCAGCGAACATGAAGTGTCGTCTTCAAACAGTTCTCCGGTATTGTCCGGTTTGTTGTTGTAAAGAGGTTTTATTAAACATTCTTCCTTTTGAACACTGAAGCCATGAGTATGCGAAGTTCCGATTTTGAAAGCGTAAAAACCTTCTCTTTCATCCGGCAGAACGAATTCAATACGTATACCGAAATAACGTGGATGTCCTCTTGATCTTCTGCGGACTTCCTTTATTCCGCTTCTTTCTCTCAGTGCATGTTCGAGTGATGTTTGAAGAGATTCGGACACAAGAGCGAGCGCATCTAAAAAGTTGCTTTTTCCGGCACCGTTCAATCCAACCAATATCGTAAACGGATGCAAATCAACTACGCATTTCGCAATGCTTTTGTAGTTTTCTATTGATACTCTTTTGATAAATACCGACATCAGGAGACTCCGATATTTCACTTCGTTTTCTTTCCCGCATTTGATGCAAACACAATATGTATTCAGTGCCCGGCTTCACAAATATGGTGCCTTCATTCTATCATGTTTTTTATGTATTTTCATTAAATCCAATCCATCAGTTATTCCATGTATCTAAAGGCGAAAAACAATGGTACTGTACAAATATCAAAACATCATAGATTTATTACTGAATGCCTCAATAGTTAATGATCCCCTGCGGAGGTCCAGCCCTCTGAAATCTGCAACGCCGCTTTGGCCAAACTTCATATTACGGATAATCTCGACACAATCGGCACCTGTTGTCGTCTTCATATATTATCAGCGAACTTCACTTTCTGATGCAGCATTTCTTGTATTTTTTTCCACTGCCGCACGGGCACAAATCGTTTCTGCCGGGGACCGCAGCGTGTGTTTTCTCCTGTTCCGACGTGATTCTGCGCCGTTCGCGCCGGATTTTATCCGCTATTTCCTTAAATGTCGGCATCGCATGATCGAAAAACATCTTCCATCCCTCACATAAGCAGCTCAGTCGGCGCGGATCGCCGCATCCGCCCGGCATCCTGTGCTTAAGGCAGTCACCGTTGCATATCGCGCACCATTCGCAGTCGTTGCAATCACTATTCCACTCGTTTTTCCGCTTTCCAAAATCAATGAACAACGTCGAATCCCAGAGACTCTCCCACGCATCATCCGCAATATTCCCGAGCTTCAATTCAGGATATACAAAAAAATCGCATGGATATACGTCACCGTTATGCTCGACAACAAAATAGCGGCGGCAGTCATTGCCCAGCCGGCATATATCGCGCTTATCGTCCAGGACCACGCGTAGCACATCGTCGAAAAATCTGACGGACACGCGCCGCCGGTCATTTCTTTTCCAGAGATCGAAAATGCCGCACAGGAATTGGCCCCACTGCGCGCCCGTGATCGAGAACGGCAGCAGGTCGCCGTTTTTACCCAACTCGACGCACGGGATGTACTGTTGAAAGTATAATCCATTGTCGACAAGATATGAATATACGTCACCCACCCGCCCCACATTCGCCGCTGAAACCAATGTAAGTATATTGAACTCGACATTATGTTTTTTCAAACATTCGATAGAATTCATCACATCCGCGTGTGTGCCGCCGCCGCCTTTTATACGACGATATTTATTGTGTATCTCCTCCGGGCCGTCCAGACTCACACCGAGAAGAAAGTTGTATTCGACAAACAGCTCGGCCATCTCATCGGTTATCAGCGTGGCGTTTGTCTGTAGCCCGTTGGCAACCTCCGCGCCGGGCCTGCCGTATTTCTGCTGCAACTCGACAACCCTGCAAAAGAAGTCCACACCCATCAGTGTTGGCTCGCCGCCCTGCCAGCCGAAAATGTACTGCGGCTGTTGCGTAGCCATATAGGAACTGATAAGCCGCTCCAGAGTGTCATCACTGATACGATGGATATTCGAGTCCGGGTATATACGGCAACGATCAAGATAGAAGCAGTATTCGCAACGGAGATTGCAGTCCGCCGAAGCAGGCTTTATCAATAATGAGAATGGAACATTTCGCGTGTTCATTGAACCTGTTGAGCGCCATGCCCTACACAGGCGTCACGACTTTCCTCGGCGGTGTTCTTGCAGGCGGCATGTTATCATAGAGGTCCGCCAGCAGGTCTGATTTTATTGACTTGAAGCCCGGGTCGTCCCAAAGATTATGCCACTGGTGCGGGTCGTTCCGGTGATCGTAGAGTTCGCCTTCCGTCCCTTTATACAGCGGGATTTTCCCGAAACTTCCCCATATCGCTTCTATAAACGGAAATCTGCCGCCTTCCCGCCTTGTGCTCGGCAGATAAGATGTGAGAGTGTAGCCGTCGCGGTGTATTGTGCGCAGGTGCATGCCCACTCTCCTGTACTGGCTGTCCCAGGTAGTGATCGCGCGTTCTCGCCGGTCGTCGGTCGTCAGGGGCAGCGACCGGCCCTGCACCCACGGAGGAGCGGGCACACCGGCGATGTCGCAGAATGTCGGCACAAAATCCACCTGTGAAACCGGATCAGTGATCTGCACAGGTTTCACATTCGCCGTTACCGCCGGTTTATATATCAGCGGCACGTGCAAAAGCGAGTCCACATGGAACGGCCCTTTGAAAACCATGCCGAAATCGCCCTGCATGTCGCCGTGATCGGTGGTGAAAAACACATCCGTATTCTCCATCCAGCCTTTACCTTCAAGATGCTTGAGCACCCGACCGCACGCCTCGTCTATCAATTCGTTTTCGACATGTATCACAGCATTTATTTCTCTTATCTGGTCGTCGGTAAGATTGCGAGGCACAACCCCGGAAGGGGTGCCTTCGGGATTGCAGAAGCGGCCCATGTAGTAGTCCAGCCAGTGTTGCGGTTTCCCGGACAGAATCTCCTGAATCTTTTCGTCGCTGCCGGGATTGCCGGGTGGCAGATCGAGTTCGCGCCAGTCGATTCTGCGCTGCTCCTGAGCCGGCGGGTCGAACGGATGGTGCGGGTCCGGGAAACTCATCCATATAAACCAGTTGTCTTCATCGTCGAGCGTGTCCAGATGTTCGATTGTTCTGTCTGCGACCCAGTCTGTGTGGTAGAGTTCGCGCGGGATCGGGTTGTGCATAACTTCCGGCGCGCCTGTGTCGCCGCCGCCCTTGCCGCCGATAGCCATTGCGAAACCCTTCGCATACTCAGGATGATTCTCCATAAGCCATTTCGTGTAGTGGGAGCCGCCGTACAGGCCGTGGAGAGCGAGTTCGACATAATCGAAACCAAGCCATGGACCGTTCGAGCCCTCGAAAGCAAGCCGGTTCTGCCTGTATTTCATGAAAATATCATACATGGGTTCGAAATGCGATTTCCCAATAAGAGCAGATTTATAACCCGCCTTACGTTTCAGCCAACTGGCAATGCCCTTTTCACCGCTCGAGTAATTTATCCCATTACAGGTAACACCGTGTGTTAGCGGATGCTGCCCGCAAAACATTGTAGTGCGCGCGGGCATGCAGACAGGATTATTGCAGTTTGCCCTCGTAAAGTTGATGCCTGTCGCAGCCAGTTTGTCGGCCACAGGAGTGCGTGCGATCTTTCCTCCGTTGCACCCCAGCGAATCGAAGCGCTGCTGGTCGGTCGTTATAAATAGAATATTCCTACCCATCGCCTGTCACCCGCCTTTTGCTATAACTCTGATTATATAATAATTCCACTTATGCGAAATGTAGTCAAGTGGCTTCAGTCCCTCGCAACTATCCGGAAAAAATAATTTCTGTAGCCGTTCACAGAATGAGCCTCCTTCAAAAGTATGTTCGCAGCGAGACCGGAGCAACACAATGTTGTCGCTAAACTTTATGGTGAAAGCCGGCGCTTTCAGTTTCGACGTTCCAGGGTGGACCCGGAGAACAGGAATAAGATACGATAAACGAGTAAGGAAAGTCTTTGATCTTCGCCGAACTCCCGAATCCCGTGGTCCTTGTCCGGGTCCCGGCGCGGGGAATGCAACCTGACCAAAAAGCGCCCGCAGACAACACGGGCGCTCCGGAAGATCATATAAGACCAAGTCAGTTAACGAGAGATGGCAGATTATTTGGCGCCTCGAGTTCCTGCCAGTTGATGGGAACGCCACCGAGTTGTTTGAAGTATTGCCTTCTTACGGCGTCGTTCCTGACCGTGGAATCCTGGTCGAGCCTGAAGTGCAGTCCCGGCATAGCGCCTACGGAACCGGCGAAGACATGACCCCTGATATTATGTTCGGCAGCGTTGCCGCCAAGTATGTCTCCTAACAAGCCATCTACAAGCCAGCACTGTCCCTGACCAAGCGGGTCTTCCCAGAATCCGTCGTCCTCGGGCAGACATGTCTGGCTCATTTCATAGTCGTACTGGCCGAACGGCACTCCAAGGTCCATGCCCCTGCGGGAGTACATGTTCCGGGAGTTTGTCCCTGCGGCGATACCGCCCGAGTAGAAGATGCCTGCTGCCGCGCAGTCTTCATCAAGGCCGTTACCGGCCCATGTGGAACAACTGTCGAGCAGGCCGGCCCAGCCGTACTGGCTGACGATGTCGCCGTATACCTTCAAACCGCCTCTTGCGAGCACATAGCCCACGCTTCGCTTTTTATTCTCGGGGTCATAAGTCAGAATATCCGCCCTTTTGTGATTTGCAAGCCAGATATTACCATCTTTGTATGCAGGATTTCCGCTGCCGTTTTTCCAGCCCCCGGCGACGATAGCGCCCCCGTTATATATTCGTATCGGGTCCATAGACGGGGTCAGCTCCAGGAATGGCAGGAAGTACCCGAGCAGCGCGTTTCCAAGGAAAGCTATCGCATCCCACCCCGGTTCCTGCAATCTGAAGTCGCCACGGGTATATAGAGTTCCTGGATTCACCACGCTGTTGTCGGGCCCGATGCCGTCAATATCGAGATATGACTCGAAGTCTATAAGGGAATTATTTGTAAGGTCCATGGTCGGCCACCATGGCACAAGCGCCGATATGATCGGGTTCAGTATTCCCATAATTATGTCACAAATATTGAATGTTCCAAATATGCCGAGGTCTATTGTGATCTTGTCTCCCATAAAGCCTGTCATGATCCAGCATAACAGCACGTCGAGATGTATTGTTACGTCGTAGCCGCTGGTTTCATCTTTGATAATATGGCCGTCTGTGTATATTGTGCCGCCGTCGATGTGTATCCAGTCGGCCATATACAGGCGCCCGTTTATCAGCATTTCGCCCTTTACGGTCGCCGCGCCCATGTGCCAGTGCGGCAGCCCGAATTTCCATGATGGTATGGAAATAAAGTCCAGTGGCCAGAACAGGGTTATTTCCGGTATTACAATACAATATACACCCAGCTTGCCGTCGCCGCCGCCGCATGTATGGTACGGTGTCCTGTAGCCGATTCCTATCACACCATCTACGAATACGAAGTCGCGGAATTCGTGTTTGCCCATGAACCAGAACTCGTTGCGGTTGAGTTTTTTACCCACACAGCAGAACATGAATGCGTCGAGGCTGATGCCGTTGGATATTACACATGTAAGGCAGCCGAGATTGAAGTTCGGATCGAGGATGAATTTGCGCTTGTAAAGCAGCGACTTATCCATCGGCCCCGGGTCCTGATTGTTGTTCACGTGCGAACTCTCCGTGCCTTCCACATAAGACGGCGAGCCCGGGTTCCAGTGATCAAACAGGTCGAAAATATACTTGCCGGATGCACTCCACACCTGTGCATCGCTCTTGTAGCGTTCGAGGTTGTGAATCCTGCCTTCGCCCGTGTTGTAAGGTGATGGACTGGGGCTCATAGACGACATGAATTTGGGCATGTTCGCATCCATCTTGTCGTCGGACTTGTTGCCGCCCGAATCGTAGAAGTATTGTGCGCCGGAGTCGCCGCAGTCGCCGGATGTATCTCTAACGGCGGCTTTATATTTGCATCTGTGCAGGGCGTAGACCGTGGTATCACTGTATTCCGCCCTTGCCTTGTCGTAGAGGGCCTTCATCCGGTCTTCCCACTTGGCCCAGTTTACCTGTGGTATCTCGATTCTGACGGGAAGGTGCACGTAGACGATATCATGGGAGAAAGTGAACCCACCTATGAGACTGCTGGGCTGCCAGTCCGGGTTGTCCGGGTCTTCAGGATAGCTGACGCTCACCATTTCCGGCGGATCGAGCCACATTGCGATAGGTGCCACGGATAGACTCAGAGAAAGCAGGAACGCGGAATATTTATTTTTATTTGCATTCCACCAGCCGTTTATGTGCAGTGGACCGTTTATATTTGTCTGGTACATCAGTGTCATATCGACATACTTGTCAATAACACCGGAGTAGAGGGACGGCGGTGCGAGGTCGACTTTGACGGCCCGCCGCACAACTTTTTTGCCCATCTGCACTTCACCCACGGAAACGATACTGAGCCTTATGACATTCTGGTTGCATCTTCCGCCTCCTTTGGCGGCGAGACACGCCATATCCCAGCCCGGGTCTGTTGGCGCGATACCTTCGAAACTGTCGTTGCAAAGAGTGAAGAAACCGGTAGTGTAGCGTTGTCCCGAACTTGTCGCCATGTCAGGAAGCGGAACAGGCAGGGAATCGTCCATGTCCTTCCAGCCGATCGTGCCGTCGGATTCCTTGGCCGGCCACCACAACAGCGGATCATAGTTGGGGCAGACATCCTGATTGGAGCCGTCATGGCAGGTAAAACCATCGTTAGGCATTCCGTCTTCGGCAAAATGAATGTAATTCGCGTAAAGTTCTTCGTTATAGGGCCAGCATGGCAGTTCCTGCGTGGAGACATCCTCGGGAATCGAGTCCACTGTGGGGTCGCATGTTCCTGTAGGCGCACTGTCGATGCCGCCGCTTCGCGCCTGTGTGATATTTTTTATTTCATCGAGCCTCTCTGTTTCTGTCAGGTTCTCATCGTAGAAAAAGAACGGGAAACACATGTCCGCAGGTCTTTTCGACCTCTGGAAGAGGACATCCTGAATTCCGGATTCTGCAACATACAGGGCCTGCTGGGCAAGTATATTCGATTTGACACTGCGAGCTTCGCTCTGGAGCATCAGAGCGAATGAGCCGCCGATGACAGCCAGAATACACACGGCCACCATAGTAAGCAGAAGCGCCGATCCCCTTTCCCTGAGTTTTATAGAACTTTCCGTTCCTTTATTAAACATGACTGATCCCCTTTATAATAATCGTTTTATCCTGGCCCCGCCTGCCTTACATACTGTTCGGGGGTGGACACCAATCGATATCGTTCCCTATATCCGTCCTGAAGTCTTTATCACAGCAATCAACATATCCATCCTTATCCTGATCCTGAAAAAGAGACATCGTATATGGATTCCGAAGCACAACGGCCGTCTGATACCTGTATACTGTGTTGTTGTAATATGATGGGTCTATGTCTTCGCTTTTCGCGACATATCTGCGGGAGTAGGTAGCTGAAATTTTCACCATCCACACACAGGCTGCCGTGTCGGTCAGGTCGGGCAGATTGGGTGGCTGCACTCCGAGACCGGCATTGTCGATTTTGTTGGTCGTGCAATCGTAATCACCAGGGCTGTCCTCGCCGGGCCGGCAGAATTCTATCCTGAAGCTCCTGACATCCGAAAAAGTATCGGTCAGCGGATAAACTTTGCAGCCAGGGTTACTGGGATCACCGGAACCGGTCCCTCCCCTGATGTAGCCGGGCCTGTAATTCGTGTCATAAGCATCGGTACCAGAAGGCAGCACCGAGGAGTAACAGGCGTGATCGAAATTGCGGTCGCCGCTGTCCGAGTATGCATCGAGGTTCTGCTGGTACCTGACAAAAATTATACTGCTACCGTTCGAGCCGGTAAGAATATGCCTTAAGTCGTCGCTACCGGCCTGCCTGATATCTTCCGCTATTTTGTTGATGACGTACTCGACACTGCTCTGCGCGATATTCTGGCGTGTCCCCATCATCATCACATTTATTGATGCAACAATGATTTTTGCCACCACCAGTGTGATAACCGTCATAATGGCAAGTACTACCATCAACTCCGTGAGCGTAAAGCCATTCTGATCTGTAATTTTTCGTCTCATTTTATACATTGTGTCTCCCATTAATAGGTACATGCGTATTCTGTATAGGGAATAGAACCCAATCCGCAGCCGTCGGGATTTACAGCCGGATCACAACTTCCCCTCGATCGTCCGAAAAATTTCTTTTTATACTTGATTAATTTGCTGCCACCGAAATTTACCGCGTTCCACGACACCATTACTTCCATGTTGTACATACACGTCGTCCACGGTATCAAACTTTCAGGATCAATATCGGTATAGGAAATGCAACCGGGGCATATCGAGTATCTGAGCTGTACTTTCGAACCCAGCGGCTTTGATATATCCGAGAGGTCTCTGCATGCGGGATTTATCGAATTAACGAAAGCGTTGAGTTGCAGGAATCCACCCGCTGCGAAGTTGCCTGTTATTACTGATGGGTTCGGACTGCCGCCCGCATATCCGTATACTGTATCCGGCGGCATCGTAGACATATATTCCATGACCACCCGCACACATTCCGCAGCCGTCCTCTTGATCCTCTGCTCGTTCAACTGTTCCATTCCGGACGACAATGCTATGACAACAACCAGCAAGGTCACTATCAGGATAGTCATAGCTATCAGAATTTCTATAAGAGTCATTCCCGATTCATTCTTTTCATAAATCCTCTTTGTCATTTTCATGATGTCTCTCATCTTATTACTCCATTCGAGACTTTCTGTCTCATTTTGGAAGAATTGCTCCCGCGATGAAATCTCCGTACCAGGAGAGAATCTCCCCCCCCTTTATCAACGCCAGCGCGGCCCCGGCTGCCATCATCGGCCCGAACGGAATCGGGTCTCTCGCTCCCCGTTTCCTCCTCAGCAGCATCGGCAACGATACTATCGAACCGATCAGAAAGGAAAGAAACAATGCCGTCAGCAGCAACTTCCAGCCCATGAAACATCCCAGCATCCCGGCCAGTTTAATGTCTCCGCCACCCATCGCTTCTTTCTTCATCAGCACCGTGCCGATTATCGCTATGGCATAGAATCCGAAGAATCCCAGTGCCGCCCCCATTGCCGCCTCTGCCGGCATCCCCCTTATCCAGGAGATTATAAAACCCGCCGCGGCAAGTGGAAAAACCACCTTGTCGGGGATTATCCAGTGGTCGAGATCAATAAAAGTTATCACAATCAATCCCGACAGCAGCAGGATATTACCGGCAAACACTGCTACATCACCACCGGCACTTTGAGCCGACCAGAAAAAAGCCGCTCCGGTGATCAGTTCGACTATCGGATACCTCGGGGAAATCCTTGCTCCGCATGTGCGGCATTTCCCCCGCAGGAACAGGTAACTCAGAACCGGCACCAGATCAATGACTTTTAGTGGCCGCCCGCATCCGGGGCAGTGTGAACCGGGCCACACCAGCGATTCCTTTCTCGGAATTCGGTAAATGCAGACATTTAAAAAACTGCCGATGAACAATCCGATTATTCCAAAGAAACCGTCTGGTAAAATATCCAATTGTATTGTTAATTCCTCCTTGTTTTCGACAATACATCTGTGTTCATCTTTCACTGCTCCTTTATAATTACACTTATTGTCGTTTCCTGCTTCGGCAGCATTTTTTTACATCAAATCTTCAAATCTTCCTGGTGCATTTCGCCATTTTCAAGTATAATTTTTACCCCTAGCCCGGGCGCTCCTGTGAAATGAACCCGCGTCTCCATTTTATAATTCGTCTTGCCGGAGACATAAATAAGAGGGTCCTCGCATGTTGTGTTGGTGCTGAATTCCACACTGCCCTTGAGCACAGCCTTCGCATCTGCAAATGATGTGATCGCAGACGAGTCGGGGTAGAATGTATAATCGCCTACATACTGCTCAAGTCCCGCTTTTATCGTATCCATTGTCATCATGCAGGCGGAAGCTCTCGCTTTATCGCGGCTGATAATATAAGCCATCGAACCGATAGTTGACAAAATGGCGATTATCGCGACAACTATCATCAACTCGATAAGAGTAAAACCTTTTTTATTGTTGTTTTCAGATGTTATGATCTTTGAGGAGAACGTAAAAACTCCAGCATGCCACAACGCACACCGGAAGCCGGGTGAAATTCGATATGATAATCTTCGCACGTCCATGAACACGAAGCTCCTTCAGCTCAAAGCCTCGAAATATACAGGCGAAAGACGGCAGGGGAAACATCCCCCTGCCTTTATTTTCCGCTTATATAAGTTTTCAAACACTCAACTCATGAACCGAACACCACTTACGGGCAAGGTTGATTCGCAGGTGGGTCAACTCCTGGATTACAACCAGCATTAACCGCAACCTGGTAGTTGGTCCATTCGTATCCGGCTGGACACATCCTGATATGTATCTTACACTTATCATTAGATGTTGCCGTCAGCGAGTAGTCGTAAACCGGCGCGGCACCGGTCGGGCTGTATGTCGGCGTATTGCAGTTACCCGTATTGATAGGGTTGCCTGCGAGCCTCGTACATACCTTACCAGCATCAGCGCCTGTGGGATCGTCGCAGTTTGCGATCATGTAGGGACAAAGATCGTCTCCCCATGTTCCTGCACCCGAACATGCACCACCGACCGGCGGGTAGAACCCATAGTCGGTCATGTACATCTCCAGAGCCACCTTGACACCGCCAAGTGTTTCAACACATCTTGAGTACTGTGCTTTGTCTCGTGCTTTCAGAAAGTTGGGAATAGCAACAGCGGCCAATATGCCGATAATGGCTATTACGATCATGAGTTCAATCAGTGTAAAACCACTTTGCCTGTCCGTTCTTTCATTCATGGATTTTTCGCTTTTCAAATATCACCTCCTATCTTTCATATCTATGAACCTGTACTTACCTGGATAATCAGTCTTTACTACTTCTAATATTATTCTATAAATTATGATAAATGATTATTGCATCCTACAGACTTTATCCAGGTAGGTTTATACTTAATTTAATTATATATCAGCCTATTCCTGAAATGCAAGTGTAGTTTTAAAAAAAAATTCTGTTGATTATCGTCCCATTCACCCCTTTTTTATAAATTTTACATCATTTCTCTTCTTACATTCTTATGATACCCGTTTTTTCGTCATTTAACACATAATTTATATATTTTACTGAATCCCAAACTGCATCTAATACTACTAATACCCAAACTTGTGCGTTTTTCTATATATTGTGAAACTTTTGGGGACATGCCTGAAATTTGACCTTAAATTCCGGATCGTATCTCCATAAATTCTACTACTGTCACGTCAGGCCTGTAATGGCGCTGGAAGGGCGGTGACCCAGCACTACACTTTTATAGCTTTTACGCTACCTCATCATACATCTTTTCTTTGTTGACATGGCATTGCTTATAAAAACCGCAGTTCAGTTAATATTAATACTTTGGCGTGTAATAAGTCACAGTAATCAATCCGATTTTATCCGGTCGATGAGAACCGCGCCGAGGATGAGCACGCCTTTTATGATATATATCATTTCGGAACTGAGACCTTTGGCGAGTAGCCCGTTGTCGAGGATGCCGATAAGCAAGGCGCCGAGGAAGGTTTTGAAGATGTTGCCTTTGCCGCCCATGAGACTTGTGCCGCCGACGACGCAGGCGGCAATCGCGTCGAGTTCCCACATGTTGCCGAACTCGGGGTTGCCGTTCTGGAACTTGCAGGCCATCATTATGCCGACTGCGGACGCGAGCGCGGCTGTGATTATGTAGACGAGCATTTTCACCTGTGCGACGTTTATGCCGGAAAGGCGCGTGGCCTCCTCGTTGCCGCCGATTGCGATCACGTAGCGTCCGAAGCGCGTGCGAATGAGCATCAGTCCGAAAATCACGAGGACGATAAGGGTAAGTATAACCAGTGCGGGTACGCCGCCGACTTTAGCGCTGGTGATGAAGTTTGTGTATGGCGTGAGGTCCGCTGTCTCGATGAATATTTTTGTATTGCCTGAAATGCTGCGGGCGGCACCTCTTGCGATAGTCATCATTACAAATGTGGCGATAAAAGGCGGCACATCGAATTTCACGACAAAGAACCCGCTTGTAACCCCGCTTAATGATCCGGCGAACAGAGAGATCAGGACGGCGAGCGGAATGGCGATATTGTCGTTTTGCACACATATCGCAAAAACAACAGCCGCGAGCGCGACGATCGAACCGACGGAAAGGTCGATGCCGCCCGTGATGATGATATATGTCATCCCTATTGCGATGAGCGTGACAAATGCGATCTGCTGTGGGATGTTCGCAAGGTTCTGAAATGTAAAGAATCCTTCCGCGGTCACGGCGAAGTAGACAAACATCACGACAAGAACAATGTATATACCGTTATTGATGAGAAAATTTACAAATGGATTGCGCTTTTTCATTTATATTACAAAGTCTCCATAGTGATGAACTTCGTAGCACCCGCATTTTATTCGCCGCCCGCACTATCACGGGAATCCGGTGCTGAACTATTCAGACAACACTTCTGCAAATCAGCCCTTATTTCGACAGTGATTCCTGATTGACGATGCCGACTTTAACGGGCACAATAATCGTCTTTTCACCGGCCTTCGGTTTCAGGTCGCCTTTGAAATATCTGTCGATGGACAGAATTGTAATCCGCCCGATTTCGAATGGATACTGGATGACATCCGCTTTCCACGCGCCGCCCTGCTTGATCTTGCCCTGAGCGGCGGGGGAGGCGTCGTAACCGATGAGGACGATGTCTTTGCCGCTGGAGTTTATTGCCGCCTCGACACCGGCCGCCATGTTGTCGTTGGCCGCGAAGAACCCCTTGAGGTCTTTGTTCTGGATAATAACGGAATTTGCGACGCGCTCGCTTTCCTGCGTATCGTCTTTGCCGTTGAGATACGGTTTAATAATAACAAGGCCCTGTTTGAAAGCTTCGTCGGAGAACCCTTTAACGCGAGCCTTGACCGACTCAGTGCCGGGCTGCTGGACGATGGCGATTTTCGCGCCTTTGCCCACAAGTTGCGCCATATTTTTCGCGGCGAGTTGTCCGCCCTGGTAGTTGTCGGAAGCGATGTGCGCGACGACATCGCCCTTTTCCGCTGCGATGTCCGCCGTAAATACCGGTATCCCTCTGTCGGTCGCCTTCTTTATAATCGGTCCGACGCCCTTCGAGTTCACCGGGCAGATAACAATAGCGGCAATGTTTTTCAGGAGCAGCGCGTCCATGTTTCGGTCCTGTTTCATCTCGTCGTTGTCGGCTGAAAGAATCGCGATGTCGTAGCCGAACTCATCGGCAGCCGCCTGCAGTCCTTTTTTCAGTGTGATATAGAAGTCGTCGTTTTCCTTGAGCAACGATACACCGATAATTTTTTTAGCGGCAGGCTCATTCACCTTATCCGTACTTTCGCTCTCCTTCTTCGGCGCGTTCGAGCACGACACCACGAGAACGGCAACCATCAACCCTAAAAGCATCAATACCCATTTCTTCATGTACCTGATCCCCCTTTGTCCCTTATGTATTGAACCAATTGCAAAATTCTGATTCTGCTGCGATCGGCTGCTATTGTCCATAGTTGCGTTGTCGGCTCAAAATCGTCCTCGACGTACTCTCTAAGTACATCTGCGATGATTTTACACCTCCGCCTTACTCTGAACAATTTCGCTCGACCTCGCTACGAACATAATTTGCGATTGGCTCTATTACGTTATTCTTTTCGGGCAGAAGTTTAACACAATCGCGCTGCTTTGAAAAGCCGCGGTGCATTTGATATGACATGTGCGGAGGAACGAGTTGCACGCGGGGCGCACAGTAGAAGGACTCTGTATTTTCAGTCGAAAAGCGGCGTTTTTCACGTTCGCTGAAAGAGTATGTTTTATGAAATGTGGCCCGCGGGGTTGCAACGGCGGCGTGTATTATTAATATATTGAGGTACTTATATCAATTAGGATGGTGTACCTTGGCTGATTATGACCCTTTTTCAAACGATGAAGTAAAAATACCTGATAACGTATTTAATTTTCCGCTTGTGCCCCTGCGCGATGTTGTTATATATCCGCACATGATAGTGCCGCTCTTTATCGGTCGCAAGAAATCTACAAAGGCGCTCGAAGAAGCTATGATGAACGACCGCAGGATTGTCGTCATAGCACAGAAGCAGGCGAACACGGAAGACCCGAGCCCCGACGAACTCTACGACACCGGCACCATCTGCGAAGTGCTGAACATGGTCAAGCTTCCGGACGGAACGATAAAGGTGCTGATCGAGGGCACGGCACGTGTAAAACTTCTCGAGTATCTGATCGAGGACGAATACTTCGTAGTGCGTGTCGAGGAGATTCCCGACGACGAGAACAAAGACCTGGGCGTCGAGGCGCTGATGCGCGACGTGCTCAACAAGTTCGACCGCTATGTGCGCCTCACACGCACGCTGCCGCCTGAGGCATATACAACTGCAAGCTCGGTGGAAGAGCCCGGCAGGCTGGCGGACCTTATTGCTTCGCAACTCGTGCTGAAAGTCGACGCCAAGCAGCGCATCCTGAAGGATTTCGCGCCGCGCGACCGGCTCAGCACTCTGTCCGAACTTCTCGAGCAGGAACTCGAAATTCTGGACATCCAGAAAAAAATTCAGGGCCAGGTCAAGAAACAGATCGAGCAGTCGCAGAAAGAGTATTACCTTAAAGAACAGCTCAAAGCTATCCACAAGGAACTGGGCGAAACGGATGACAAGAACGAGGAAGCGGAAGAGATTCGTAAGCGTATGAAGAAGGCGAAACTGCCGCAGGTCGCGAAAGATAAAGTGGAAAAGGAACTGCAACGCCTGATGAAGATGCCGTACGGCACGGCCGAGGCTGTTGTCGTGCGCAACTACATAGACTGGATTCTCGATATACCTTGGACGAAGACGTCGCAGGAAAACCTGGACATCGAGCGAACAAAGGAAATACTCGACGAAGACCACTACGGACTGGATAAGGTCAAGGAAAGAATCGTGCAGTACCTTGCTGTGCGTACACTTGCAAAAAGCCGTAAGAAAGGCGAAGCGAAAGTCGGCGAGATACTCTGCCTCGTGGGGCCGCCGGGTGTAGGGAAGACATCGCTGGGCCGTTCGATAGCGCGTTCGCTCGACAGAAAGTACATACGTTCATCGCTGGGCGGTGTGCGCGACGAAGCGGAAATTCGCGGGCACAGGCGCACGTACATTGGCTCGATGCCGGGCAGGATACTACAGCAGATGAAGAAAGCGGGCGTGATCAATCCGCTGTTCCTCCTGGACGAAATTGATAAGATGAGTACGGATTTTCGCGGCGACCCGTCGGCAGCATTGCTCGAAGTTCTCGACCCGGAAATGAATTTCGAGTTCGCCGACCACTACCTCGAGATCCCTTATGACCTGTCGAAAGTACTGTTCATAACAACGGCGAATCTCGTGCAGCCGATCCCGCCTCCGTTGCTCGATCGCATGGAAGTGATCCGGCTTCCCGGCTACACGGAAGAAGAAAAACTGAATATCGCCAAGTTGCACCTGATCCCGAAACAATTTGCGAAAAACGGACTCGGCAAATCCTGGATCGAGATAAGCGACGAAGTGCTGCTCGAACTCATTCGCAGATACACGCGCGAGGCCGGTGTCAGGAATCTCGAGCGCGAGATCGGCAATATCTGCCGAAAACACGCTACGAATATTGTCGAAGACCAGACAAAAAAAGCGAAGAAGAAACTTGCGCACAAGTCCGCCAAAGGCAAAAAGTCCAGGCTGACGGAACTCAAGATAAGGAAGCCGCCGAAGATAAGCATAACGATGAAGAATATCGAGGAATACATCGGGCCGCCCAAGTACAGGTACGGCGTGGCGGGCGAAGAAAACGAAATCGGGTTGGCTACCGGACTCGCATGGACACAGTACGGCGGTGTGATATTAAACATAGAAGCTACGCTCATGTCCGGAAAAGGGAATGTCCAGATAACGGGCCAGCTTGGTGACGTGATGAAAGAATCGGCGCAGGCGGCAGTCAGCTATGCGAGATCACATGCCGACGAGATCGGGCTGCCGAAAGATTTCTTCCAGAAAAACGACATACATCTGCATGTGCCGGAAGGCGCGACGCCGAAAGACGGTCCGTCCGCCGGCGTTGCGCTGGTCACTGTGCTGTTCTCCGCGCTCGGCAAAATCCCCATCAAGCGCGATGTGGCAATGACAGGTGAGATCACGTTGCGCGGCAAAGTACTGCCCGTAGGCGGCGTCAAGGAAAAAGTACTCGCCGCTCACAGGGCTGGAATAAAAACCATCTGCATGCCCGAAGAAAACGAGAAGGACTATAAAGAAATTCAGTCGAATGTCACCGACCAGTTGACTGCCATTTTCGTCAAAGACGTTCAGGAAGTCATCAGGGTGGCGCTCACAAGAAAAGTCGGATCAACAAAAAAGAAAACAAAGAAAACTGCATCAAAAGCAAAAGTGAAGTCTGGAGGCTCCAGAAGTGTCAAAGGGAAATGAACCGGAAAGAAACAGCACCGAACTGCCGAAACATTGCGAACCGTCCGAGTACGAATCCAAATGGATAGAATTCTGGGAAAAGGAAGGCGTCTTCTCCGACCATCCGAAAGATGTACCGGAAAAATTCAGTATAGTAATCCCCCCGCCGAACGTTACCGGCTCGCTCCACATGGGACACGCCCTGAACAATACGCTCCAGGATGTGCTGATAAGATACAACCACCTGAAGAACAGGGACGCGCTGTGGGTGCCGGGTATGGACCACGCCGGGATCGCCACGCAGAATGTTGTCGAAAAGCAACTCCGCAAGGAAGGCACCAACCGCCATGAACTCGGCCGCGAGAAATTCGTCGAGCGCGTCTGGGAGTGGAAGGACATCTACCACGACAATATAAAGAGCCAGCTCGTGCGGCTCGGCACGGCTGTCGACTGGACGCGCGAGCGCTTCACACTCGACGAACAGTGTTCTCTCGCCGTGCGCACCGCCTTCAAGCAACTGTTCGACGAAGGACTCATCTACCAGGGCGAGCGCATGATCAACTGGTGCCCGCGCTGCACTACCGCGCTAAGCGACATCGAGGTGGAATATAAAGACATCGACGGCGCGTTCTACCATATCAAATACCCCGTCGAGGGCGAAGACGCTTATCTCGAAATAGCCACAACAAGACCGGAGACGATGCTCGGCGACTCGGCGGTCGCGATCCACCCCGATGACGAACGCTATAAGAAATATCACGGCAAAAACTGCGTCCTGCCGCTTGTGGGCAGGATCATGCCGATTATCCTCGACGAGTATGTCGACATGGAACTCGGCACCGGCGCGCTAAAAGTTACACCGGCGCACGACCCCAACGATAACGAGCTCGGCATCAAACACAAACTCGACTCGTTCCTCATGCTCGACAAGGACGGGCGCATCACTGAAGATTATCCCGAATACGCCGGGCTCGACCGTTTCGACGCGCGCGAGAAGATCGTCGAAGACCTCAAAGCCGCCGGCCTGCTTATTAAGATAGAGGAATACCGCCACTCTGTCGGCCACTGCCAGCGCTGCGCCAGTGTCGTCGAACCTTACGTCAGCAAACAATGGTTCATCGCCATGAAAAGCCTCGCGGAACCCGCAAAGGACGCCGTCCGCGACGGTCGCACGGTTTTCGTGCCGCAACGCTGGACAAAAGTCTACATGGACTGGCTCGATAATATACGCGACTGGTGCATCTCACGCCAACTCTGGTGGGGACACCGTATCCCCGTGTGGGACTGCGCGGACTGCGGCGCGCGAATATGCGAGATCGAAGACCCGGACAAATGCACCGAATGCGGTTCGGCGAACATCGCGCAGCAGGATGATGTGCTGGACACATGGTTCAGCTCCGGCCTCTGGCCGCTGTCCACTCTCGGATGGCCCGGCGACACTGTCGACCTGAAAAACTTCTACCCGACTTCCGTGCTCGTCACCGGCTTCGACATCATCTTTTTCTGGGTCGCCCGCATGATGTTCTTCGGTCTGAAGTTCGGCGGCGACGTGCCGTTCAAACACGTTTTCATACACGGCATCGTGCGCGACTCGAACGGAATGAAGATGAGTAAAAGCTTCGGCAATGTCGTCGATCCGCTCGAGATAATCGACAAGTACGGCGCGGACGCGCTCCGCTTTACTTTCCTCTTCATGGGCTCGATGGGGCAGGATGTTAATGTGTCCGAAGACAAGTACCGGTCGGGCCGCAACTTCATCACAAAATTATGGAACGCCGCGAGATACATCCTTATGACGGCAGGCGACGCACCCGCGGGTGTGAAGATCGAAGACCTCGACCCGACAAGCCTCGACAAGCAGGATCAGTGGATTCTTTCGCGCGTGCACGCGCTTGTAGGGAAAACATCTGAGCTGACGGAAAGTTTCGATCTCAACGAAGCGCTCCAGAACATATATTCGTTTGCATGGCACGACTTCTGCGACTGGTACATCGAACTGTCGAAGTCGAAACTCTACGGAGAAGACTCCGAACAATCCGACGCCGTGAAAGTCATCCTCAACAAAGTTCTCGAATACACACTCGTTCTGTTGCATCCGTTCATGCCCTTCATCACTGAGGAAATATGGCAGCACCTGCCGCTCACCTCCGGCTCGATTCTTGACAACGGCTATCCCGATTTCGAATGGAACGAAGACGAAAAGATCATCGAGTACGTCGCCCGCGCGCAGGAGGCAACACGCGGCATTCGCGACCTCTGCGCGAAACTCGGCATCCCACCTTCGGAAAAGATCCTCGTCACATTCACTGGCGACAGAGAGATAGTTGACGCACTGTTCGAACTGAAAGATTTTATCGATCAGATGGCAGGTGCGCAGGTCGTCGAATCAATTGCTGATGGAGCGGAAACGACTTCGCTGCAACTCGCCGATTTCGATATTGTCGTCCCTTACGGCGAGAGCAGGATCGACGACGAGATCAGACGCCGGAAAGAGATCATCATCGGCAGGGGCGGCGATGAACTTGCAAAAGAGATCGCGCGCCTTAAGAAGAAAGAGAAAGGTCTTGAAGGCGACATAAAGAAATCGGAGAATAAACTCCGGAATGAAAAGTTTCTGACACGCGCACCCGCGGATATTGTGGAAAGAGAAAAAATCATGATTCAGGAAAATGGAGAAGAACTCAAAAAGGTTCGTCGCATTCTTGCCGTTTTCTCCGAGTAGCTGTAATTAGCCCGCATATTTCACCAATGCGGATATAGGCCCTTAAGGCCCTTATCGAAGCGTAAGCGACAACGTGTAGTCGCTGAAGTAAATAAAAACTGCGTGTGCCGTGCTCAAACCCATCGCCCATCTGCGTGTGCCGTGCTCAAACCGCTTTTGTTTGGGCACGAACAGTAAATCCTGCCGGACGTCTTACAACTTCCAATAAACAAAAAAAACCTCATATCCCTCAAAATAAGTATAATCTTCATATGTCGCAACAATACAAAACTCAAACAAGGAGAAGAACATACAATCTATCTCGACACGCGCACCTGTTGACATTTTCATGTTTCAAAAAGCAGGACTTTCTCAATGATGCTTTATTCTGTCAATTTCTTTCTGAATCAATAAACCGTTCAAGTACAAAATATAACTTTTCTGTCTGGGCTTATGTCTTCATGCCCAATCATGTCCACCTTTTGGTATGGCCACAGGAAGAGCATTATAAAATTTCTGACATTCTTGCTTCAATAAAACAACCTGTCTCAAGAAAGGCAACAGGTTATCTCCGAAGGAATGAAGCGGAAAGACTCGTTGTGCTTTCTACAGGTCAGAAACACCGACCATACAGATTCTGGATGAAAGGTAGAGGATACGATCAAAATATTGTGAAGTTGTCTACACTGAGACAAGTTGTGGATTACACACATAGTAATCCAGTGAGAAAGGAACTCGTGAGGCAAGCGGTAGATTGGAAGTGGTCCAGCGCGAGTTACTGGTACTGTGGTGAAGAAGGAGCAGTGAAGATAGATCGGAAAACATTTCCGGGATGATTATTTTACTGGTGCTTTCGTTCGTGCCCAAACAAAAACGGTTTGAGCACGGCACACATTGGATGAATTGCGTTCAGCACGCCGCACACACGGGGGGTAGATAGATTTGAGCACGGCACACATTGGATGAACTGCGTTCAGCACGCCGCACACACGGGGGCAGAGATAGATTTGAGCACGGCACACATTGGATGAATTGCGTTGGAGCACGCCGCACAAGCATAGTTTCAAAAATAACACGCATCCATGTGATGAATTCAAACAGATTGAATTCTCTGGAATATTTAAGAATGAGACACTTTATATGAAGGAAATACAAGTGAAGAAATATATTTAGCTGAACTTTTAAATATTAATCATCTCGTATATGTATTATAAATATTTATGCGGTCGTAGACAGAATACCACGGATTTACCCGTGGATGAATGAGCCCTGCTGAATCCTGTTATGAAAGGATTCAGGTCAGCTTCAGATGAAGCTGTAGCAGTAAGGATCCCGGCTTTAGCAGGGGGAATCTATTCCCCTATTTTGTGTGCCGTGCTCAAACCGCTTTTGTTTGGGCACGAATATGACGCCCTGTAATGTCAATATGTGTCTGGTCAATTTTTCAGCACTTTTCCCGCCATTGCGGACAGATCGGTCTTATCGCCGTCGACGACATGTTTTCCGTTGATAAAAACATGTTCTATACCACGCGGCTTGCCGCTCGGCTTCTGGAAACTACACCTGGGGTCTATCGTTTCCGGGTCGAAGACTAGCACATCCGCAAACCATTTTTTCTTGAGAGTGCCGCGAAGTTTGAGTCTGAAATGGTCGGCGGGCAGACTGGTGATTTTCCTTACGGCGGTTTCGAGGTCGAGCATTTTCATCTCGCGCACATAGCGGCTGAGGAACTTCGGATAGGCACCGTAGAACAGATGCGAAGGGCGCCCGAACCCCATGAGGAGCGTATCTGTGCTGACGGACACTTCAGGGTGTTTCAGAGGCGCGTAGAGCGATTGTTCGGTGAAGTTGTCTTCCGGCTCGCCCACTGATGAGAACACGAGCACCCTGCCCTCTTCCTGTATCAGCAGATCGCAAAGAAAATCGAACGGATGCTTGCCGCGCTCGGCTGCGATGTCGGTAATCCGGCGGCCTTCGAGCGGTTTATTTTTTTCTGTGACGACTGCCATGATCCTTGTGCATTCCCAGCCGAGCAGTTTGAAGATGTTGAGAGACCACTGGTTCGAGCCGGTGTGCGGCCAGATCAGCTTGCCGTGCTCGATGTCTTCACGCATCTTCCTGCGGCGCCCCGCGTGCATCAGCCTGAGCCCGATGTCTTCCTTTGTGCCTTTTATGGCCCAGGGTGGAAAGTAGGCCATCAGATGCGTAAATGTAGTGGTAGTGGGCATAACGTCCATACCTATTTCAAGCCCCTTACGGCGCAATCGCATAAGTTTCCCGATCTGTTTCTCGATCTCGCTGTCGAGTTTCGCGGGCAGCGTCCAGTGTTTCGACAGGTTAATGAAAAGTTTTGCGAACTCGCGCAGCAGCGGTCCCAGCGGCCCCATGTCCGGCACCCAGAAGATGTGCGAGACCTGGCCGCGGATGTTGTTTTTACGCACGATTGTCACAAGTTCGTCGATCGCTTCAGGCAGAGTGCTCATGTAGCTGCGCAGGTGGCTGGCGTAGATGCCGTCGTGTTTTTTGACTACTTTGCCGAGCTTGACAAGTTCGCGCGTGTCGCTCTGTAGACCGGGCATATACTGGAGACCGGTGGACATGCCGACGCAGCCGGCTTCGAGGCAATCGTCGAGCCGACGCGCCATCACGTCTATTTCGTCGTTGCGCGCGACACGTGTGTCCATGCCCATCGCGTCGATGCGCAGAAGGCTGTGGGGCGCGAGCAGCGCGACATTCATGCACACACCCTGCGCCTCGATATAATCAATGAATCCGGCAGTGTCTTTCCAGTGCAGGTCCTTCGCGAGTTCCATTGCGGTGAAGCCTTCGAGATACATCTTCATGCACAGGGGATGGTTGTTTGTCAGCGGAGCGAGCGACATGCCGCAATTGCCGCCAATAAATGTGGTGATACCCTGTCTCACGAGCGGTGCGAGCATATCGGCGTGATTCTCGCGATGTATCGTGAGGTCGGCGTGTGAATGAGGGTCTATTATGCCGGGACAAACGATCTTTCCGGCAGCGTCTATCTCGACGCAACCGTTTCCGGGCGCGACATCTATTCTTTTCTCGACGGCTTCTATCCTGTCGCCTTTTATCGCTACATCAGCCTTGAATCTTTTTCGTCCCGAACCGTCTACCACGGTTCCGTTCTTTATTACAAAGTCCGGCATGTATTGTGCATCTCCGTTTTATTATTTTCCAACTGCCTCATCATTGTAAATGTAAAACAGTTTGCGTTTTTTTCAAGTTCGCGGCATCAGGCCGGTGCCGCCTCTTTTCTTTTCTTCAGTTGCTTCTTAATCTCGGCGACACGCTTATTATCCAGCGGATACCACAGGAAGATAATGAACCCGATGATCATGAAAAACGATGTTACAGGACCGAGCAGATCGAGTCCGAGATGCCTGTCGACACTCGCCCCGTACAACTGAAAAAGAACACCGATGATGAAACCGCAAAGCCCCAGCCCGCCCTTCTGCAGGAACCCTTGCGCGCCGAAATACATCGCCTCGCGCCGCTCGCCCGTGTTCAGTTCGTCCAGGTCGATAATGTCCGCAAGGATCGTAGGCGGAAGCACCATCAGCACGGCAATCGGGAATCCCGTCAGGCCAAAAACCACGAACGCTACGGCAAGCTCGGAAATCACATAATGAATTCCAATAAAGGCGAGATTTATCGAAAGATCATACTGCCCGAAAAAGAATATGAACGGCAGCAGCAACACAAAAATACCCATTCCGATCATATAGATTTTCCGCTTGTCATATTTCTCGGCAAGGCCGTTTATGAGGAAAAACGATATGACCGCGACAAGACCCGCGCCGCCCATGATTATCCCCATATATGAACCCGGCTTGCCCAGTATCACCGTGACAATCATTTCCATACTCATGATAATCGTCTGAAACGAAATCTGGAGAAAAACGCTGCTGACCACATAAATGACAAAAGCCTTGTTCGAGAACGTCCATTTCAGTGCCGTCAGAATGCCGTAATCTTCCGGCTTCCGCGCGTATCTCTCCTTTATCGTTATCACAGGCGAATATATACTGACCGCAGTCATGCCCGCGACAATCAACGCCATTCCGACATACCCGAAGCTATCTTTCAGCACGGGCAGCAGGATCATCACAACACCGGAACTCACAAGCATGAACACAGCCATGTATTCCGCGAGTTCGAGTCGCTCGTGCTCGCTGTTGGCGATCTCGGGTAACAGCGCGAGGTAGGGACAACACACGGCTGTGAAAAGAAACCAGAACGCACCCATAAGGAAACAGAGATAGACAAAAAGTGCCGTCGAACCGCTCGGAAAAACATTCAGCGGTACAACCCAGATCAGGAAAAACACGATGCAGAGCGGTATCCCGCCAAACATCATGAAAGGTATTCGCCTGCCCCAGCGTGTCTGTGTGCGATCACTCCAGTAGCCGATCAGAGGGTCGGCTATCGAGTCCACAATTCGCCCCGCCAGCATGATTATCGAAAACCATATATACGGGCCATAAGCGTCGAACCGCTTGAGTATGAAAAGAGAGAAGGCAAGATTGACGAAATTACCGCCCATATTGCCCATTCCATAAGTGAACTTTTGAAGGAATGAAAGTTTGCCGCCCGTGACAGGCTCTGTTTTCGGCATTTATCGCCCCCAAGTGGAACCGTGATGGCGCACGCCTCCGCGCCAGGGCAACATTATACAGATTATGGATAATGTTTTACAGCAAAGCCGATTGCAGAATCATCTCTTATCCCGCATATTTCACAAATGCGGGTTA
>JAJRTR010000025.1 GCA_024278215.1 bacterium | reverse complement strand
GCTGCTATTGTCCATAGCTGCGTTGTCGGCGCGAAATCGTCCTCGACGTACTCTACAAGTACGCCTGCGAGGATTTTACACCTCCGCCTTGCTCTGAACAATTTCGCTCGACCTCGCTACGAACATAATTTTGCAATTGGCGCAAAACAGTGACGTTATTTTGCAAGCAGTAACATTTCAGCCGGGAATAGAATCCATTGAGGGCATGATCCGGAATTCGAAAGCGAATTTCCGTCATGTTCCCGGAACCCGGCAACTTCACTTAACACGGCTGAAGTGTTGTGTGGAGCACTTCAGCACACAGATTTATTCCCCACAAAAAAACCGCATCATAATAGATACGGTTGGCCTTTTCAACAAAGGAAATGATATATGAATGACGAAACAAACATATTGCTATCCTCCGTGATAAACAATGACGTCCATGTCTTTGGATTTTCCTGTTATATTATCGGCATTCAATACAAAGACCTTGAGTAAATCACAAAATAATAATCATGTCTGATATGAAGATAGCTATTCGTGGATCAGTCATGGAAATATCAGGATTTCAATCGTACATGAATTTGTAACCCCGTTCACGGGTGGGTGGCATTGGAAATATTGCGCTAACCCCAATGCCGTTCAGTTAAGCACCTCGCCGACAATTTTCACAGCATCCGGAATTCTCTTGGACGGTTGCGGATAATTCCTGTGTTTCCGGCGTTTCAGAGCATACCCCGACATTTTTCTTTTGACAACTCTCGGATTCATTCTAAGCCTTCTTTTCGGCAATAATTCCTGTGCGATTTCATCTATAATCTCCTGATGCAAATCACCCCACCGCCTGGGGGGAAATGGACTGGAACCGCTGAAGCTTTCTTCGGATGATGCGAATAGTGTTTGTGAATGAAACGCGGTCGGGATCGATATCCAGCGCAAGGGCGGCTTCGTGCATGATGCTGCGTATGGCAAAGTGGGCGAGCAGGTAGCCATAGATTTCCTGGACAACTCCTTGCGACGTTTTGCTGCGAAGCACAACGCCGGCGCCGCGCTGATGTGTTTTGATTTCGTCGAAAGTGAATTCGATTTCCTGTCGCTGTTCGTAGAGGCAGGCCAGTTCATGGGCGGGCGCGTCGTCAGGGTTTAATATGGTTGTTATCAGGCGGTATTTCGGTTCTGTGTCCATGCGGCCGGAATCATTAATAGTATATTCTATGACCCGCACAAGTATTCCGTTATGTTTCTTGCGCCGCGCTTTTGTGCTGGGATAGATCCATGCGGTGAATGATCCGTCTTCAAATGTCTTCACAGGTTCGAGTATCAAGTTTTTCTTCACTCTCCACAGCAGTTGCGCTCCCGTGGCGCTGGCTTCGTTCCACAGCTTGTAGCCGAAGAAATTACGATCTGCAAGGTTGAGCATTTCCGGCTCCAATGAACGAAACAGGCTGCGCGCCATTTTTTGTTCTCCAGTGGCCAGATTGCCGAATTCAACATCAGCCAGAACATGGGTTCCCTGCTCGCACAGCATGACCAGACGCACCTGCGGGTATGCGCTCTTGTTATCGCTGCGACCATTGCCAGGTCGCCCGAAAGCTGCTTCATTCTCCGGTGTGTCCGCGACGTCGAGTGTCGTGCCGTCAAAACTTGTCAGCCGCCAGCCACGATACCATGCCCCTTTTGTTTCCTTTTTAGCGACAGGCCTCACTATGTTGCGATAAAGTTCCTTCATCGGCTCGGCTCCTAAACGCGCTCTTGCTTGCGTGACCGCAGATTTGTGAGGCACATGCCAGCCCTTCAGATCCTTGAAAAGTGCTTTGAATCCCTCCACCATCACATGCAATATCTCCCGGTATCCCAGATGACTGTATATCGTCATCAGAATAATGTAATAGGCCGTTACTCTCGCAGGAAGTAAACGATTTCGAGTCTCCTTCCTTTCATGTTTTTCCACCGCCTCGTCAACAACTTTCGCAGGAATAACTCGCGCCAGAGCGCCCATGCTGATAATCTCCGTCAGTTTGACTTCTCCCCGCGGTTTCCTCTGTCCATAATAGGGCATCGTCCGTCCTCCTTTCTCTTGATACCCTATCCTGTTTTTCAGCCATATTTCGCTTAACTGAACGGTATTGGAACCAAGGGCTATTTCAGTTCAATAAAAAAGGCCTTGTGAGAATCTTTTGACAACCATTTGATGAACAAAGGATATGAGATGTTCTCGAGGAAGCGGAACATGTTGAAAATGTCGTGCATCCGCCATGAGAAACTGCTTGTTGTCCAGAACGAACCGATACATTCGACGCTCCGGACATCTTTACGGTCGGCGAGTTTCAGTACAAGCTGCTCGTCTACCCCTTTGAAATATGTAATGTCGTTTTTAATATTGGAATATTCTTTTTCAAAATTATCGAGGATCAGCACAAAATCTTTTGAGACTCTGCAAAGTTCGGACAACGATCGTTTTATCACATTTTCATCTATCATCGCCGAAAGAGCGACACATGCGAAAGAGAAATCGAAGGAATCGTTTTCGAAATTCATATCGGTAGCGGACATGACATCGAAATTCATCGACGGATTCAGTTTTTTCGCCTCGTCGATATACTCCTGAATAATGTCTATTCCGAACATATTCGATGGTTGGAAATTGAAGTTTGTCAACTGATTGAGCCTTAGCCCCCATGCGCAACCGGCTTCCAGCAGTGTCAGATCCACAGGACTGCGTTTCGCGTATCCGGCGCGGAGAAAAGCCCTGCGGAAAAGCACGGCGTATTCGTACATCTGGCGGATGTTTAGTTCATCCATAAAATTATGGGAGCCGGAATTGTACCCGGTCGGGTCGCAAAGAAGTTCCTTCGTATACGTTTTATATGCTTTAAGCTTTTTGATGTCGTCAGTCATGTTTGTCTCTGTCAGGCAATCACTTTCAGCAGGTTTTCCGCTACAAAAGCAGCGTTGTCGCCGGACATGCGTGAATGCAGTGGAAGAGTGAGAATCCTTTCGCTCACTCTTTCGGTAACAGGCAGCGATCCTTTTTTGCATCCGAAATTCTCTCTGTAATAAGAAAACAAATGGATGGGCGAATAGTGTATTGAAGATTGAATACCGGATTCTTTGAGTTTCATCATCACGCTATTCCTGTCGCAGCGCCGCGGAAGCAGAACAGGGAAGATATGAAGGCCCTGTCCGGTTTCGTATCTGTTTCTGAAAGGAATGGAAACCGGCGAGTTGTCGAAATATTCCAGATATATGCCGGCGACTTTCTTGCGGACAGCATTTGATTTTTCAAGTTTATCGAGCTGGACAATGCCGATAGAGGCTCTAAGGTCGTCGAACCTGAAGTTGAAACCCGGAGATGTAATATCGTATTTGAAGGCGTGGCCCTTTATCTTGTCGAAGGAGTTTGCGCTCATGCCGTGAGAGCGAAGCAGCCTGATTTTTTCCGCGATGGCATCGTCATTTGCAGTTACCATTCCGCCCTCGCCTGTTGTTATGTTTTTATTCCCGTAGAAACTGAAGCAGCCGGCCTCGCCTATGGAGCCGAGCGACATAACTTTTCCATCCTTGAACACATGGCTCATGAGCGGAGCATGGGCGCAATCCTCAATAATATGAAGTCCGTGCCGTTCCGCAATTTCCGTTATTTCGTCCATCATGCAAGAGAAACCGGCATAGTGCACAACAGTAATCGCTTTTGTTTTTTCAGTGATTTTCGATTCGATATCCGAGGGGTCAACAGTCAAATCATGTTCCGAGCGAATATCCGCGAAAACGACGGAAGCGCCCGCGAAAATCGAAGCATTGGCCGAAGCGGCGAAAGTCAGGGAAGGACATATCACTTCATCGCCGCGCCCGATGCCGAGCGCCTGGTTTGCGAGTAACAGTGCGGCGGAACAGTTTGATACGGCAATGGCGTTTTTAACATTCAGCCTTTCGGCGAATTGCTTTTCGAACCTGGCTGTTACGCCGCCGGCGGTCAGCCACCTTCTCTTCAGGACCTCCGTGACGGCTTCTATCTCTTCCGTGCCTATGTCGGGTTCGCACAGCGTCACCTTCCAGTTGAAACCAGCCGCGGAAATCTTATTATTCGGGGATGAACTCATGCTTAAGGGCCTCGAAGACCTCTATGGCCTTCTCATGTTCTTCTCTGATTCCGATGTCGATCCACCTTCCGTTGAAGGGATAGACTTTCACTGGGTGCTGCCTGCGCACAAGCAGTTGTATCAAGTCCGGGAAATCCATATATTCATCTTTTTCAATAAAATCCATCGCTTGTTCGCCGAAGACATAAACGCCCATGCTGGCCAGGTAGTCGAGCTTGGGTTTTTCCGTATAGCCGGAAATATAATTGCTGTCGTCTTTATTGATCACTCCCAGGTTTATCTGGATACTTTTTTCATGAGCGGCGACAGTGATAAAAGGATTCTCTTCAAGATGAAAAGAAAAGAGTTTGCTGTAATCGAGTGTAGTGAGGACGTCGCCGTTCATCAGGATAAATGGCGGGCGAAGATTATCTATCAGTTTCAGAGGTCCGACAGTTCCAAGCGCTTTGGGCTCGTGGGAATAACGAATGTCGACTCCCCATTTTTCACCGTTGCCGAAGTAGGCCTCGATCAATGACGACAAATAACCGACCGCCAGGATAATCTCCCTGAACCCGTGGTGCCTGAGCTGTCTTACGATCACTTCGAGGATGGGTATGTCGCCCACGGGCATGAGCGGTTTCGGCAATATCGAAGTATACGGGCGCAGACGTGTACCCCTGCCGCCCGCCAGTACAACAGCCTGTTTTGTGTTTTTAATCATACATTGTATATCCCTGTTTTGTAGAGGTACAGGTTGTCGGAAATCCATTTTACCGTCTCTTCTATCCCCATTGTCAGAGTATGGCGGGGTTCCCAGCCTGTAGTCTTTTTCATCAATGAATTATCGCATATCAACCGCATGACTTCGCTCTTATCGGGCCTGGTACGTGCAGGATCACGGATAATTCCGGATTCCTTCCCGGTCGCGGCAATGATTTTGTCGGCAAGGTCACCGATGCTTATTCCTTTGCCGGACCCGATATTCAGAACCTGTCCGGCGGTATCGGCACAAGCGGCGACGGCAGTGAAGCCTTTCACGGTATCAAGTACGTAAGTGAGGTCTCTGACAGGCGAAAGAGAGCCGAGCCGGACGTCTTGCCCGGCGAGCACCTGGCAGGCCACAGAGGGGATTATCGCCCTTGCCGATTGTCTCGGACCATACGTATTGAAGGGCCTGGCCGTCGCCACGGGAAGATCGAAAGAAAGGTAATAACTCTCCGCGATTTTGTCTGCTCCGATCTTACTGGCGGAATATGGCGACTGGCCCTGGAGGGGATGTTTCTCGTCTATCGGAACATATTGCGCCGTTCCATACACTTCACTCGTGGATGTATGCACAACTTTCTCCACTCCGCATTCGAGGCAGGCCTGCATAACATTGAGAGTTCCCTCGACATTTGTTTTTACATAACTTGCAGGCGCGGTATACGAATAAGGTATCGCGATCAGCGAGGCGAGATGAAAAACCACCGAAGTTTTCGCGACAGCTTTCCCGATTGAAAACGGATCGGTGACATCGCCCGTAATTATTTCCAACTCTTTTGTTTTTTCGTCTGGAATCAGTTCGAGATTACCCCAGTCGTTGCGCGAGTTGTAGTGTATGAAAGCATGAACGGAAGCACCAAGGTCCAACAGGTGTTCTACAAGGTGGCTGCCGATAAACCCCCCCGCTCCGGTCACAAGCACCTCTTGTTTTTTCCAGTCCATAATTACGCCTCTTTAACCCGGATTTCTCACAAATAAATCCGGAAAATCGCTATAACGCCTGTTCTACTGCGTTGCGGCGGCGATTTGGGATTGGTCACATACCGGCAGTATGCTCCCGCACCACTCACTTGCCGCGCCTTGTATTACAGGCATTCTCCCGATTTTTGGCCCGCATTGGTGAAATATGCGGGTTAACGCACAAGCAGTTCCGTGACAACTGGAAATGAGTGAAGATCGCTTCGATTACGGCAAATGTCTGTATATGTCGAGTATGGCTTTGCCGGCATCCGGTATTTTAAGCGCCTTCACCTTCTTTCGAGCGTTATCAATATTATCAAGAATGGAAAGAGTTTTTTCCAATAAATCATTATTATTTCTGGTTTGAAAAAGAACTGTTCCTTCGGGCCTTGGAGAGCAATCGCTTGCGATAACGGGTATGCCGAGAGAAAGGGCTTCCATCAGACCGACCGAGTTTCCATCAGTATTTGTCGCCCTGACAAAAATATCTCCGAGAGCCCACAGCGAAGCGCCTACTTTCAGCGGTTCGGTTATGAAGATGAATCTCTCCGTCAGACCAAGTTCGGATATTCGCCTGTTAAGTTTCTCGAAATACTCCCGCTCTTCGATCTGCGGCAGAAGAAAAGCAAGTGCCACGTCTATACTGTGTTCGTTAACTAGCCTGTTCATCAGTTCTATCAGCATATCTATTCCATAAAGGTCCTGCCTGTTGTGAAAACATATCTTCCAGGCATTTGAAGTAAGAAGGAATCTGTGCTCGTGTCTCAGGCGGTTGACGGCAGTGTTCTCGATCGGAGGAATAACCGGAGGAGCAATGAACTCCGGAACTACGGCGATTCTGTCGTGATTCTTTATGAAACACGCCGCAAGCTCCCTGCAATCCGGATTATCGACAATGACTTTCCTGTAGCTGTTGAAGTGAGCGGCGATAATCCTGCGGGATGTCTCAACATAGTTGTTCAGCCGCTCAAGGAAACGTTCATCATGAAAAGAAAGAATAAAAAAATGTTTTTTCATCAATAGCCCGAACAGTCTGAGCGTAATGTATAATTTTGATCCGAAATCTTCAAATCCGAAATCATGCATGTGCACGATACATCGTGGATGTCTGAAAAGGAAAGACAGGGCTCTGTAGCGATCCATCAGAAGAACATAATCTTTGACATCACCCTCTTTTTTAAGTACATCGACAACAGAGCATTGATGCCCCTGAAGGTTGAGGTATTCCGCAAGTCGTTCGATGTGTACGGACACACCGCCGTAAGGAGGCGGCACGGACCCGACATGAATGATTCTAAGGCTTTTGTCGTGACTTAGGTGAGATATGAGCGTATTCCCCTAGACCGGCAAAGCCGGAACCAAACAGGCCGCATTTTCGTGCCCAAACAAATGCGGTTTGAGCACGGCACACAGAGTTTCATCGTTCCAAAGGTCTACCTTGGAAACGCCTGTAACTGGAAGCTCCAGCTTTCACCGATCTATTTTCAGCATTTCTTTACCATCCTGCGTAGCATTTTAGTCCTAAGATACTACGCCTAAAAAGCTACATAATCCGACAACCATTGGATCAAACCTTGAACGGACTTGATCTGCCCCGGAGTTGCCGAAAACCCGGAAAGCGCCATCTATCGGACTCCATGAATACCGGTGACTATTGCATATTCTACCCATAACCCCTGTTAAAACAAGGTCCGTATCTACAAAGGGTGTGCGACATAAATGTAGTTTTCAAATAAGTCGCATAAGAATGCGCGAAAAACAGGGACCGGCAACACAGTTTTTCGTCTGAACAATTTCGTTCGACCTCGCTACGAACATAATTTGCAATCGGTTCTCCTGACTTGTTATATTTGCTTAATAACTTAATTATATCAGGTTTTTTATGTATAATTGATCACCAGAGCACAGAACACAACGGAGGGTAATGATGCGTGTATTACTGACAGGAGCGGATGGGTATCTGGGCTGGCCGTCGCTGCTGAAATTGAGTAAAGCGTTCCCCGGCGACAGGATAATCGGGGTAGATAATTTCGGGAGAAGGATGTGGGTCGAGGAGATAGGTTCAGTGTCGGCAATACCGGTTTTTTCAATGGAAGAAAGACTTGAGGCCGCGTTCGAGAGCGGGTACAGGAATATCAGTTTTATAGAGGGAGACCTTTCGGACTACAGTTTTGTAAAAGACCTGATCAACATTTATAAGCCGGAAGTGGTAGTGCACACCGCAGCTCAGCCTTCGGCTCCATATTCTCATCTGGACTCCGAGAAGTGCGCCTACACCCAGGACAACAATATTGCTATGACGAGAAATCTTCTGTGGGCGCTGAAGGAGAAGGGGCTGCTCGATACACATTTTATTGAAACTACGACTACAGGTATTTACGGGGCCCCGAATTTCGACATCCCTGAAGGCAGCATCCGCGCGGAAGGCGCCGACGGTAACGTCGATCTTGTGCCTTACCCGAACATGGCTTCTTCTTGGTACCATGTCAGCAAAGGCTTCAACGCCACGAATATGCAACTGATGAACTTCCAGACCGGAATGCCCATAACCGATATCAGAACCTCCATAATTTATGGGGCGGATACGGCGGAAACGCTGGAAAACAAAGTGTTCGCCACGCGCTTCGATTTCGATTTCTATTTCGGAACACTTTTCAACCGTTGGTGCGTGATGGCGGTTCTGGAGCAGCCGCTCAGCATCTATGGAACCGGCAACCAGATAAAGCCTTTCATCCACATTGAAGATGCCGCCCGGTCGATTGTCGACGCGGTCAGGCTCGAAAAAACAAAGGAACTTCGTGTATTCAATCAGCTTACGGAGTACACCAGAATAAAAGACCTCGCACAGTCGATTGTCGACTTTATGAAAGACAACCACCATGACGCGCAAGTCGATTTCATACCGAATCCCAGGATCGAAAAGGAAGGGAATGAATACAGATTCAGAAATGAAAAGTTCATAAATATGCTGACCGGCGAGCCCAGGACGATGAAAGAAAGTGTGGGGCCCGTCCTCAACGCTTTGATGGCAAACAAGGACAGGATTTCAGGCTATAAGGACCTGTTGACGGCATGATAAAAGTATCGAAACCTTTTGTGGACGCAGAAGAAGCCGAGGCGGTGAGAGAAGTACTGCTTTCAGGCAACTATGTGTCCGGGCGGCGCGTAGCGGAGTTCGAAAAACGGTTTGCCGAATACATCGGTGTGGAATACGCCGTCGCGGTAAACAGCGGCACCGCCGCCCTGCAACTTGCGCTGGGAGGTCTCGGAATAGGGGTGGGCGACGAAGTCCTGGTCCCGGCCCTGACCTTCTTCGCCACGGTAAGTTCCGTCATTATGCAGGGCGCTGTACCGATATTTGTGGATATCGATCCCGATACCTATTGCATCGACCCTGCGGACATGGAGAACAAAATCACGCAGAGAACAGCCGCAGTGATCCCTGTCCACTATTTCGGACAGTCCGCCGACATGGATGCCGTCATGTCGCTGGCCGGGCGGCATGGTTTCAGCGTCGTCGAGGACTGCGCGCAGGCCCACGGCACAAAGTACAGGGGCAGAATCACCGGTAGTATCGGCAGTGCCGGAGCTTTTTCGTTCTTCGCGACAAAACACATGACAACGGGCGAAGGCGGGATCATAACAACCAACGATGAAAAGCTCGCGGCGAAGGCCAGGGCGGTCAGGTCTCACGGAATGACGGACAGAGACACACACGAATATCTCGGCTACAATTTCAGGATGACGGAGATCGCCGCCGCCATCGGACTGGTGCAACTGGAGAAATTGAATGGTCTCAACGCGAGGCGCGTCAGGAATTCACTGTATCTCATTGAAAAACTCGCCGGTGTCGATTGGCTCATCCCACCTGTTTTGCTGCCCCATGTCGAGCACACTTTTTTCTGGGCGGCGTTTAAGGTCGACGAGAAAACACTCGGCTATAACACGGAAGAGTTGATCGGAAAGTTAAGGCAAAGGGGTGTCGAGGTTCGAAACAGGTATAAGGAACCCCTGAACAGACAGAAGATTTTCAAGACATTGCAGGCAGATAAAAAGTCGATTTTCGGAAACCTTTATAAAGACAGCCTGCCGGATTATGATTCTATCAAATTGCCTGTCGCTGAAGATGTTGCCGGAAGGGTTATCGGTTTGCCGAACCATCCGGGGCTCGAACGTGAAGACCTCGACATGGTCGTCGATGTTATAAAAGACATCTGAGCCTATTGAAAAAATTAATTTTACAGTTGCCTAAACGGTTATAAATATTACTTGAGGCTGATAAAGTAAAATGAAAAAAGTTGTTGTCACAGGCGGAGCTGGCTATATAGGAAACTATGTCACCAGATTCCTTCTCGAAAAAGGATACAGGATACACATGGTGGACAGTTTGCTGTTCGGCGACAGAGGGATGTCGGACTTCAAAGACCACCCCAACCTTACATTCGAACAGGGGAATGTGCTGAACGTGGCGGACCTCGCGCGTGCCTTCAAAGACGCCTACGCAGTAATACATCTCGCGGCGGTCGTGGGAGACCCGGCATGCAGGAAGAATCCGGACCTGACACGCATGGTGAACGTCCAGTCCACAAAAATCGTTGTCGACCTGTGCAATTTCTATGGAGTCGAGAGATTGCTGTTCGCGTCTTCCTGCAGCGTATACGGCGTGGCGCCGCCGGGAATACTGCTCAACGAAGGTTCGTACCTCAATCCGGTTTCTCTCTATGCCGAATCAAGGATACTGTCCGAAGAAATAATACTTTCCAACGCAAGAAACATAGCCGCTCCAATCATATTCAGACTTGCCACGGCCTACGGATATTCTTCAAGAATGCGTTTCGACCTTGCTGTGAATATTATGGCCCTGAAGGCGGCCACCGAAGGGAAAGTCCTCGTGCTCGGCGGCGGCCAGTACAGACCTTTCGTGCATTGCGAAGACATCGCGCGCGTATTTGTCGCAGCTCTCGAAGCCCCCGAAGATAAGGTGAAACGCGAAGTTTTCAACGTAGGCAGCAATGAGCAGAACTTCAACATTAAGGAACTGGGAACCATCATCGCCGACACCCTTGGTGTGCCGGTCGACGTCCGCCCCGAAAGAGAAGACGAACGCAGTTACAGGGTAGACTTCGCCAAGCTTAACTGGTTGCTCGAATACAAAGTTCGCAGACAGATTCCCGAGAGTGTAATCGAGATCAGCAAGGCCATCGAAGCCCGCGAATTTGAAGATTGGCGCGACGACAAATACTACAACGTGCGCTATCACTACATGCTCTGATTGTCCCCCAGAGGTGAATTCCAGTGGATTGTAAAATAATTATATATTCTGGGAATGATGTTTCCAGGTGGTCATATTATTACAATCAATTGGAATTCAAACCGGTTTACAATTCACCTGGTTATGTGAGTTTTATTGCCGGGCATTATAATTACGAACCCGAGCTTTTCGTTCTGGAGTTTGACGATTTCTTCTACTACTATCCCTATTTCAAGAGGCAGCTCTCTGATTTGCAATATGCGGAAGCCTGCGTTTTCGATGTCGAAAGCTGTTTCGACATTATATCTTCCTGGTATTATGGCGGTCCTTTGATATCGGATTATACCTGGTTGAGCGATAAGGTAAAAGCAAAATTATTTGCCGATTGCTTCCATGACTATTGTATTCAGGAGAATATTGTTTCCGAATTCGTACGTTTCGATCCAAATGCCGGAAACTATGAAATATTCGAGAACATTTTTAATATCGAAGAAAACCGGAAGACTGTTTATGTCGACCTTTCGCAACCGGAAGACGAAATACGGGGAGGATATAAATCATCCTGCAGGAATAAAATAAGAAATGCCGAAAAAAATGGAGTCGAGTTGAAAATCTCAGCCGACCCGGACGCAATAAAACGATTCTCCGAAATATACAGAAGTGAAATGAACCGGAAAGAGGCCCTGCCCCATTACAGGTTCGACACATCCTTTTTTATGAACCTGTTTGAAAAACTGCATGATTCCGCAATGCTGTTGACGGCGTGGCATGAAGGAAATGTTGTCGGCGGCATCGTGTGCCTCTACGGCGAAACGGTGGCGCATGATTTTCTGCGCACATCCCTGTGGGACAGCCGGAAGCTTAATGCCAACAACATTATGATTGACAGGGCGATCAAATGGTGCAGGGAAAAAGGCCTGAAAATCTATGACATTCAGGGCGGAAGAGAACCGGTTTTCAACTTCAAGAAGAATTTCTCGAAATTGCGCAAAACATTTTTTACGTCAAAAATCATTCACAAAACTGATATTTATAATAAGTTGTGTGAAGTGAGGGAAAAACATGGAAACCCTGTGGCTGGAGGCTATTTTCCGGCATACCGTGATGCCGAATAGGGGGTATTGCAGGAGTGAAGTTCAGCAAACTGGTGGTGATTGCGGGAACGCCACGCTCGGGAACGAGCTGGCTGGGCCAGATAGTAGACAGTTGCCCGAATGTGTGTTATAGATACCAGCCTTTCTTCGCGCACGCTTTCAAGAACAGGGTGACCGTTTCGTCCTGCAGGGAAGATTTCGAGGCGTTTTGTAATGATATCTACGATAGCAATGACAGCTTTCTCCTTCAGACAGAGCGAAAGGAAAAGGGGATACACAAGGAATTCAGACAGAAAAACGATAATCCTGAAGTGCTGGCAATCAAAACCGTCAGGTATCACGATCTTCTCGAAAGAATGATCGAACTGTTCCCGGATATCAGAGTGCTGGGAATAATAAGGAACCCCTGCGGGACGATAAACTCATGGCTGACGAACCCCGCCGAGTTCCCCGGGGACGCCGACCCGATGGCTGAATGGCGGCACGCGAATTGCCGCAACAGCGGCAGACCGCATGAATACTGGGGGTTCGAGGCATGGAAAAAACTGGCGCGACTTTTTTTGAAGCTCGAACGTGAGTATGCCGCCTCTTTCAGGATCGTATCATACGAAAGACTCGTTGATGATACACTCGAAGAAACACGCAGGTGTTTCGACTTTCTCGAACTGCCCGTCACGCAACAGACTCTGGACTTTTTACAGGAATCATCTCATGAAAAGACAAACGATAAGTATTCGGTCTTTAAAAATAAAAGCGTTAAAGTCAAATGGAAAAGTGAGCTTCAGGAGGAAATCCGTAAGTCGATAATTGACGATTTGCAGGGAACAGAACTCGAAAGGTTTTCAGGGTGACGACCGAATTGAAAGACGATGTCGCTGTACTGATTGTCGCATACAACGAAGCGAAGAATATCAGCCATGTGCTGAGCGATATCCCCGATGGTTGTACTGTTTATGTAGTCGATGACGGCTCCGGCGACGGGACCGCGGAAATAGCCCGCGACAATGGAGCAAGGGTGATACCGCTTCCCGTCAACCTGGGACAGGGGGCCGCTGTGATCGCAGGCTACAGGACTGTTGCAATGGAAGGTCACGAATACCTTGTAAAAATGGACGGCGACGGACAGCACGATCCGGCGGAGATACCTCTTTTTATAAAAGCATTAAAAGAAACCGGCAGTGATACCGTGATCGGGTCCAGAATACTCGGCACAAATTATAAGGAAGCGCCACTGATGAGACGGATTTTTCTCGGTCCGTTAACAGCTCTGCTCAACAGGCTTACAGGCTACAATCTCACAGATTCCATGTGCGGATTCAGGGCATTCAGAGGAGACAGCCTGCGTGAAAAGGTGATCCCTGTTCTCAACGAGATAATCGAACCCGAGTATATGGCTTCAGAAATGTGGATCAGGTTTTCAAGGGTAGGCATTAAAGTGGGAGAAGTCCCGATAAATCTCCGAAAAAGAAAACACGGAGTGTCATATAAAGGCATGTTCAGGTATGGCGTCGGCGTCGTGACAGCCATCCTGAGATCGAGTGTGGATATCGCGCGAAAGAAATAGAGAACTAATTGCAGAAGAATCAGAATTTGCAATTGGATCCAGAGAACAAATAATATGGCTGGCAAGGGAATAACATTCATTATAGCGATGCTCGCTTTTTTATTTCTCATAAAAGGGTGGGCAACCTTCAGGAAAGGCAAAACCGGGGTCTCGACAACACTTTTATGGAGTGCCGTCTGGGGCGGTGTGATTCTGTTCAGCCTTTTTCCGTCTCTACTCACATTGATTCAGAATCTGGTTATGATAAAAAAGCGGATGAATCTTGTTTTCGCTATTCCCATTTTCTCCCTGCTTATCATCGCACATTATCAGTTTGAAAGAATAATAAAACTGGAGCAGAAAATCAGGAAACTATCACAGGAAGCAGGCATTTTGAATTACAGGGTAAACCGTTTTGAAACTCGAGAGAGCGGAAAGCGCAAGGCCGCGGGAGATGACCCGGAAACCGGATTTTCAAGAAAATGAAATACAAATCCCTTATCCGACTGTCAGGCCTGATTCTTTTTATATGGTTATGTGCAAGGATTGATCCTGCTGCGATATTCGCAGTGATGTTGAAGGCCGACCCGGTGAAATTCGCCTGTGCCTTTCTCATCGGGCTGGCAGCCATGTCCGTAAGAGTTGTTCGCTGGATGGTCTTTCTGGAATTCTATAATATACGGATTTCTTTTTTCCATGCTTGCGCACTTATGCTTGTCGGAAACTCATACGGCAGCATGACCCCCGGCAGAATTGGTGAGGCTGTCAGGCCTTATTATCTCCACCAGCAGGGATACAATTTCATGTCCGCACTGAAGACGGCAGTTGCGGACAGGCTCTGGGATTTTTTTCTGCTCATGATATTCGGTGCGGCTTCCCTGTATTTCTTTATATGTGTACAGCACGGAAATATCCAGGTCAGGGCACTGCCGTTGATAGTTTTTTTTATCGCGGCCGCGATTCTTGTGACGGCATGGAAGCCTGCATATACTATTGCAAAGAATATTATAAAAAAGGTATCGCCGGAAAAGTTCAAGAAATTGTTTTCCGGTGATCAGGAGCATGCGGACGGGAGAACCTTCGGTAGTCTTTTGTTCTTTCGAGTATGGAAAGTCGCCGGATTGTCCATCGTCGCCGTCGTTGTAACTTATGCAAAATTTTACCTTTTATCAGGTGCCCTGAACCAGGGACTGTCGTTCGTGTTCGTAACGCTTGCAATATCTCTGGTGATGATGGTCAGGCTGCTCCCCGTGACATTTCTGAACATAGGATCGAGAGAGGCCGTTCTTGTCTATATGCTGGGGCTCAAGGGGCTCAGCGCAGTGGATGCAATGGCATATTCATTCCTGATACTTGCAGACATGCTGTTGCTGATATTGCTCGGCCAGGCGCTGGCATGGATATGTTTCCCAAGAATATTTAGAGAAGTGAAAGAATATGAAATTACATCAGGCGGCGCACATAGCTAAACACATAGCAGGCAGGAAGTTTTCAAAAGCGTTTCTACCTAATCATGCTGTTTTCCTCGTGACAAAACGCTGCAACATGAGATGTGCCATGTGCGGTGTCGAGAAACAGGACGGCAGGGACGATCTATCGGTAGACGCTTATAGAAAAATGTTTGATACCGGACTGAAAAGACTTGATGTTGTCAAAATCTCCGGCGGAGAACCTTTCATACGTAAAGACGCCACCGAGCTTTTCAGCTACCTTCTTGAGAAAAACAATCCCGCGACTTTTCACATAACGACTAATGGCTTCTATATCGACCGGATACAGGATTTTATTAAGACAACAGCCGGAAGAAAATTGAGTATCTCTGTCTCCATTGACGGCCCTCCGGACGTACATGATGAAGTCCGGGGCGTAAAAGGCGCCTTCGAACATGCTCATGAAACTCTCAGAATGATCAAAAAAGACTTTAAAAATGTTTTGCTGACTGTCAATTGCACGATTTCACATTTCAATTATAAAAATATCGATCACTTCGAGAAGTCGCTTTCGGATGTGAACTTTGACAGGCTGGCATATTTCATCGCCGACGCCAACCAGTTCTATGACGATCCGCTTTCTCTCAAGTCGACCGGTATTGAAAGCGGCACCGAAACCGACAATGAACATAGAAAAAAGATTCTTGATCTTGTAAGGAGCAACAACAGGAAGCAGGGCCTGCTTTATAGAATGCTGAACGACTACTACATGACCGGCCTCAACGCCAGAATGGAAAACGGCGCGGATTCTTTTCGTCATGATTGTATGGCTTTGTGGAGCTATTTCCGTATGGAGCCCAACGGCGATATAATCATGTGCATGATCCGACCGGAAGTACTCGGCAACATCGCCGAACAGGACTTCAGCAGCCTGTGGTTCGGCGAGAAAGCCGCGAGATTCAGAAATATTGTCAAAAAATGCAATATGTGCTGGAAAGAATGCGAAGTTATCCCCAGTTGTGTTTACTCCGGCAACCTGATCCGGCATATTCTAATTAAACATTGATATGGGTGGGTGTTTTTTGAGCAACGGCACATTTGGGAAATACATAAAAATTACGCGGAACATTGGAAGGAATACCTTCTCTCCTTCACATTTTATAAACCGCGTAAGAATAATGAACAGTTACCTTCGTAAGAAAGCCGAGGTGACGGGTTTCCCGACACTATCCGCGATTGAAACAACCAGTATCTGCAACCTGAAATGTGTAATGTGCAGCAGGGCGGTCCAGGGTTCTGGCAAAAAGCATCAGCACATGGATTTCGATCTTTTCACGAAGATAATCGATCAATGCGCGGGAAAAATGGAGCTGGCCATACTGCATTCCGGAGGAGAGCCTCTATTAAATAAAAGAATATTTGAAATGATCGACATGACCGGCGAAGCGGGAATCGGAGCATGGATTTCGACAAACGGCACATTGCTCGATGAAGAAGCGGCAGAGAATCTCCTGCGGTCCCGGCTCAATGGCCTCGTTATATCCTTCGACGGTGCTACCGCGGAGACTTATGAATCGATCCGGGTGGGCGCGGATTTCGAAAAAACCAGGGCCAACATTATAAATTTCATCAACATGAAGAAAAAAATGAATTCCGGTCTTTTTGTCACGGTCCAAATGATCGAAATGGCGGAAAACAAACACGAAGTAAACGCCTTCAGAAATTACTGGTCGCAATATGATGTCAATGTAATAGTTAAACCGATGATAAAATGGGATGTCAAAGATGTGGACGACTTGAAATTTCCGAATATTCTGTGTGACCGGCCTTGGTACTGGCTGAATATCAAGTCCGACGGCCTGGTTCCACCATGCGGCCATGATCTCCAGAGAGACGTGCTTTATGGAGACCTGAACACTCAGACTGTCGAGGAAGTGTGGAACTCGCCTGCCGCGCAGGAATTCAGGGAGAGTGTTAAAAAAGGGAAAAAGGAGCATCCGGTCTGCTCTCATTGTGACTATGCACCGGCAAGGAAACGTGGTATTGCGGGCAATTGCGCGCAGACTGTCTTCGATATGCTTACAATTGCAAAAATTCTTTTTCTCATAGGCTACAACAAGGTTGACCGGAAAGGGATGTGATAACAGCCGGTCGGCGCTGTGAGAAAAAATCAGTTTATTTTGTTCGAAGCACCCTGCTGTCCCAGGTCGAAAATTATCCCGGTATCCAGTCGGTAGATGGCTTTTCCGCCGGCCTGTTTCACTTTATCTATAATAAATGCCAACTCATCCGATGGATTGAAATTTCCGGAAGGTATTCCATAACATGCGGGAATGTCCTGCCCGGGTGAATAACGTAGAAAAAACTCCGCATTCGGCGCGAACATTTCTCCGGCAGTTCCAAAGAATATGTATCGTATCCTGTTCCGTTTGATATAGTCCTCCCAGTTGTCGTCGCAGCCGAATTCGAGGTTCAGGTAAAGATTCCTGATATAAGATACGTTATCGCCGAAATAAGGCTTTATGCTGAAACCACCTTCGTGCCTGAAAAGAAAAGGCAGGACGAGCAGTCTTTCTTTATCGGTCACCCTGCCTCCGATTGTGTTGTAGACCTCCCTGTACACGGACGGGGTCCTGCCGTAGACGTTCCAGAAATCAAGATAGAGATGCGGTCTTTGACCTCTGACATAAGCCATAGTTCGGGCGACAGAGTAATTGCTGGTAAAAAAGAGCGAGAAAAGCAGAAAGATGACAATCAGGTGTATCGGCGATTTTCGCATGAACACGATAATGCTTCGCTCCCGGCCATATCTTGCTGTTGCAAATAAAACGATCTCTTCATAAGTTTCATATATCGTGAGATAGATGAATAGAATGAAAAGGGGAAGCAGGGGGATGAAGTATCTCGTGATTATCTCGGTAGTGAAAAGAGTAGTGAAAATAAAATAGGAGAACATCAGAATCATCAGGACGAAAGGTATAGTCCCGGCAGTTCCTTTATTCCTTTTTAAAATATTCGACCTGGTAAAAAGGATGACGCAGGAGATACACGCGAAGAAGAAAATCAGATCGAAAATTTTCAAACTGAAAAAGAAATAGATGTTGACATGTATCAGTTTTACAAGCTGAATGCCCATATCCATTAAGCTGCGCGAATTCTGCGATACACCCCTCATGCCGCCTTTGAAGAAAGCATCGAAGATTCTCTGAAAACCCCAGAAAAAGCAACCGGCGAACAGTAGAGACAACGATGCCGCTACAAACTGAAGCGAGCCGTAGAAAAAGCGCCTTATTCTGTCTTGAACCCCTTGTTGCCCAAGGGCGGCGATTCCGATGACGGCGATTGCCCCCGGCAGCAGAAACCCTACTGCAGGATGTGTACATATACCAAGTGCCGCGAACAATCCTGCCGACACACAGTTGAAATAAAAAGACTTTTTTGTTTTGCATCCGATGAGATTCAAAAGACAAACAACCATTATCAGTACGAAAAACTCAGTCATAATATGAAAAAGTGCCATCCGCGAATGTTCGATAGCTGCCGGGATAAACGCGTATGTCATTGCCGACAGCAGTCCCAGCCATGCGTTCTTTAGCCTCGTCCCCAACATGAAAAGAAGAATGATATTAAAAATATCAACGACTGAATTAAACAACATAATAGAGTAATCGTACTGTCCGAAATGCCGTATAAGCTGTGAATAGATATAGAATGGGACAGGGCGAAACAGGTCTAATTGTTCGTCGATCAGATGCTCGTCGCCGAGCACTGAATAGTCACCCTCGCTCCATGAAGTGGCCACTCTGTAGTACATGAATGTATCTGCGCCGCTGAAACCGATTGTTGTAATGTTGACAAACCTTAGAAACACTGCCGCCGCCAGAATTACAACGAACAGTATTGTCGGTATTGTTGCGAGTTTCTTTTTATTCATTACCTGCCCATGCGCACATCTCGAAGAGTTTTTCCGCGCATTGGTGAAATATGCGGTTAGTTATTATTTCAAATATAACACATGCAACTGAAATAATAAATCCGGGTAAATGTGCTCGACCGGAAAGATCAAAAACAAGGATAATCGCAAGCTCAGTCGATGTTCTCGCGATCAGCGAAAGTTTTTCTCATTGCGAACGGATACAGTACAAGAAGAAGGATCAGTATCAGGGACGAAGAGAAAACCTGCGCCCAGGCGACTCCGACGACTCCCCATTTTTTCAGCATCAGGTATGAGAGAACGAATCCGACCGGTGTCGAGATGGAGACGACAAGGAAATTATATGACATAAGTCCAAGGCCCACGAAGGCAGCTCCGATGACGGAATATGAAGACATTATGATATATTTTATCAGCAGCACCGCCAGAAATGTCAGTGCAATCCGGTATTCGGGGCCGAACAAATAGTGGATGCACACAGAGGCGGCCAGATATGTGCCTGCCGCTATGAATATGCTGAGCGCGCTCATTCGCAACTGATTCATCACGATCTGTTTATGTACCCATACTTTATCATCTGATTTTTCACTGATATACGGTGTTATAATCGACTGAACAGTGCCATTGACCTGAATGCAGGCGTTGAGGAAAATCAGAGCGAGCGAGTAGTAGCCGATCGACTCCCTGTCGGGATTGAAATGGTCGAGCATGATGACATCCACATAATGGCCGAGCATATTCACACCGTTTGCCATCATGCTGTATATAGAGACACTCCAGAAGTTCGAGGGAAGTTTTTCGGCCAACGTGTAAAACGGTTTTGTTGTTGTATCGATAAGAGCCGGGATAAGCCCTGCAACATTTGCAACAACCAGGGAGATTACAAATCCTTTGAAACCCCATTTCCAGGTCAACAGGATCACCAGGACGAAGCTCTCGCCTCTTATGATCAACTGCAACTTCGCCAGCGTTTTCATTTCCTTCAAAGCCTGCTTATAAGTAAGCAACATTTGTGTAACGATAGAAAACGGCATCGACAACATCAGTATGATGAACCATGTTGAAAATTTGCCGGAGGAAACGATGATGCCGAGTTTTGTGAGTATAAACGCTACAACAAAGACAACAGCGGTGACGATAAGACTGCGACCGGTCGCGTACTTGAGAATGTAATTGCGTTTTTCTTCCGAAAGCCGCTCCGCGCAGAATTTAAGAACCGAGGTGTTGAGTCCGAAACCGCAGATGAGCAGGAGCAGATTCAGGTAAGTCTGGAAAATCCGGGTCTGCCCCAACTCGGTCGGACTAAGAAGTTTTGCCACTGTCAGCGATGATATGAATCCAAGTATATTGGCAAGAAAATTTACAAAAAGAAGGTGGAAGAACCCTTTCTCGTTGAGCCATTGATATGTGGAATTCAGTATTTGCATCATGACGATAGTGTTGTCTTCAAACATTTCCGGATTTTTACCGTGTGTATACTATACATTGTTATGACATTTTGCCCGCATTGGTGAAATATGCGGGTTAATATCAGGATTATGTGAAGACACCGGAAAACATGAATGGCGCAACGAGTTGTGAATGTGTCGCTACATGCAGACGGTCCCCGACATCCGACGGCAATACTACCACTGGAGTTTCCCGGCCAGGTCGGATGCTATTATGTCGGATACAAGAACGCTTCCCTTGTTATTAAGATGAACCCAGTCATACATATACTCATCACTCTGCGGCACTCTGTTTGCAAGGTCTATGACAATGACATCTTTCTCCCGGCTTTTATTTCTGATAATATCGTTAAACCTGTAATACAACGCCAGAAATTCTTCATATTTAATTCCAAAGTCCCTGTCCAGAGTTTTCACAATCTCAAAGTTTTCATCTTCCATGTCTTTTTTAAATCTGTTAGGCTGTGTCATAAGCACTGGAACGATTCCCCTCGCGCGGCACATTCCTATATAGGTATCGATATTGGCTGAAAACTGAGTGGTGAAATAATCCTCGTCAATTATTACTTTCCTGTTTCTATATTTCGCCCACTCATCTTTTTTCTCGGCTTTTCCCATCTTCTGCCTGATCCTTGTCGCCAGTTCCGCGAGTCCGGGAAAAATCAGTTTGAAGATGCTGTCCGCATTATCATTGTTCATTACTATCAGCGCCGAACGGTTGAAATGATCGTTCCAGTACGTGCCTGTATACATCAGTATTATCAGATCGTTGATATTGTGCATCATGACACTGACGTCGGGTTCATAGGGCATCACTTTATTGAACAGAATATTTATTGAATGCAGAGAATTGCTGGAACTGACGGCGGCATTGTAGGAATTTATCTTCTTGCCCGTTCTTTCTTCGAGCAACTCGATGGCAAGATATGGGAAACGTTTTTTCTCATCGACATAAAAACACTCGGTAGTCGAGCCGCCGAGGAAAAATATTTTTTTGTCGGGTTGCGCGTGTATCCCCGCCGGGTAGATGAAATGATCCGCTGTTGTTCTTAGCCGAAAAAGCCGGTCAGTGCCGGGCCGGCGCCCTGATATATCAATATTCGCCGGAAATTCGCGGAGTCTTATCGCTCGCTCCGTCTGTCCGTCCGTTCGAAACTTTATCACAAAAACTATGTTAGCCAGAAAAAGAAAACCAATAAAAGAAAATATCAAAAGAACAATACAACCGGAGAAATTGCTCGACGCGCTTTTGTCGTTTTTCGGCTTGTTCATTGCTCTCCGGCAGCTATGTTGTAAGTTCCTTCATTATGTTGAATAAGCCGTAATTCTATAGCTGAAATACAATAAGTTCAAGGCCCGTATCGCGAGCTTGCCCTCAAGGGGGCTAAATGTCTAAAGCGGGATTGCCGGATACGCAAAAAAGAAATAATTCCCGCTTTCGCGGGAATGGCACATCTTTGATACTCTCGTGGTTTGCTGTAGGGAGCCTCATTTCAGTACCCCCAACAGGACTCGAACCTGTCCACCTGGATTAGGAATCCAGCGCTCTATCCGCCTGAGCTATGGGGGCTCCGCCAGTGCGCCCGACAGGATTCGAACCTGAGACCTCATCCTCCGCAGGGATGCGCTCTATCCAGCTGAGCTACGGGCGCTTCTTCTATTGACGATAGACTGCTTCCGATTTACCCATTCCTATTCTTAAGTTTTCCTTGACCGGCAAAGTCGGAATCCGACAGGCCACTCGCTTACGGAGCAACAAGGGTATAACTTATACCGTGCTACGTGACCCGACCTAAAATTGTAGCGATTTTTACGGCAGTGTCAATAATATCGTTCAGTACTATTCCAGGTTCTGTTTGTTCACGGCCATATCATTTGTGAAATGTGCTGTCGAAACATGATGACAAAAAATGTGAAATCGTGTATAATGCTAAATTGCATTTTAGTACGATACTGGAAACAAACAGTCCTTTAAAAGGATTATTATAGATAAGTACCGAACGCAATCGGTGCGTGATATTTTACATTATTGCTGAACTTGCATGTTTTTACAGAAGGATCCGAATTACCGGGTACACGATTCGGAATTAATGGGTAAATTCCAGTCATGTCCCCGAAATTCTTACAAAACATCTGAGTTCGCGCAGGTTCAGCATTAAGTTACGCAAGTTATTACAGGCTGCTGTTTGAGTGACAAAATAGAGCAGGTCCGAGTGATGGTACATTAGTAATGCCGGGAATGTGCCGTAAAATGGAGATTTAACTATGGCGCGTGCACGTGTCGCGGAAATATTGCAGAGAAAAAAACTTATCTCTCATGAACAGTACGAGCAGGCCCGGCGACAGGCAAGGGGAGCGGGAGATCAGGCAATAGTCCATTCTCTTGTCGAACTCGGTTTGATCTCACACGAAGATATGGTGGATGTGCTGGCAGAGCAGCTCGCTGTCCCTCGCATCGAGCTTAGCGACGACAATGTCGATCCACAGGTTTCGCACCTGCTTCCGGAAGATCTGCTGCGAAGACACAACGTGTTCCCGTTCAGCATTGAAAACGACACGATCAGTCTCGCTCTCGCACCGCCGGTGGATATGTCGGTTATCGACGAGGTGGAACTCACCACGGGCTACAATGTGGAACCGTTTCTGGCTGCTGAAAACGAGATACGGCTTGCCCTGAACCAGCACTTCAACCCGCAACACAGAACCCGGCAGACAATTATCGACATGCACGTCGAGGAGCAGATTCCACTGGAGACCGGCGAGCTTATTATCGACGACATGCTGGCCGCGGTGGAAAGCCCGCCGGTTGTAAGGCTTGTTGTAGACATCATCGACGGGGCTATCAACGAGCGTGCAAGCGACATACACCTCGAACCCCAGGAAAACGCGCTCAGGGTGCGCTACCGCATCGACGGTGTTCTTCATGATGTCATGCAGATACCAAGCCATGTCGAGGCTTCCGTCATATCCAGGATAAAAATTCTGTCGAACATGAACATAACCGAAAAACGGGTCCCGCAGGACGGTCATATCACGATAAAAAAAGGGAGTCGCGAGTATGATATTCGCGCTGCCACTTATCTCACTATAAACGGCGAAAAAGTTGTTATGCGTATTCTGAGTAAGGAGAATATGCTTATCAGTCTCGAGGGGCTGGGACTCGAAGGCCGCGACCTCACTGTAATAAAAGACCTGATCGAGCGCCCGAACGGCATGATTCTCGTTACCGGCCCCACAGGCTGCGGAGAAACCACTACTCTCTACTCCATTCTCAGCAGGATAAACAACCAGACAGAGAACATTGTTACAATCGAGGACCCCGTCGAATACAAGCTGCCGGGCATCAACCAGTCGCAGGTCAACCAGGGCGCGGGCATCACGTTTGCCACCGGGCTGCGCTCCATATTGAGACAGGACCCTAACATTATAATGGTAGGTGAGATACGCGACAGTGAAACTGCCCGCATCGCGAACCAGGCGTCCATCACGGGCCATCTCGTTTTCAGCACTCTGCACACCAGCAACGCCTCGAATGCCATCACAAGACTTGTGGAAATGGGTGTGCAGGACTATCTGCTCGCGGCATCACTCATTGGTGTTGTCGCACAGAGACTTATCCGAAAGATATGTCCTTATTGCAAAGAACCGTATAAAGTTGATGTCCGGACTCTTTTCCGCGATTTCGGCGTAAAATCCGAAAAACGCGGAAAGGCCACACTTTTCAGAGGCCGGGGATGCAAATTCTGTTCCTTCACAGGCTATTATGGCCGGATCGGTGTCTTCGAGGTAATGCGTGTCACGGAAACGATACAGGAAATGGTGTTCGAAGGCCGGGGCGCAGGCGACATAAGACAGGCTGCTATAAAAGAAGGTATGAGCACTCTGCGCCATGCGTCCTTCAGAAAAGTTGTCGAAGGAATTACTACTTTCGAAGAAGTCAGAAAAGCGGTTTTCATCAGCATAGACTGAAAAAGCCGCGAAAACATCAAATATGCCACACTATAAATTCATAGCAAAAGACCAGCTCGGCAGAAACTATCAGGGCACTCTTTACGGTGCCACCGAACAGGCCGTGTTCTTCAGGCTTCAGAAACTCGGCTATGTAGTACTGTCCGTCACGGAAAAAGAACTATCCGAAGGAATCACCCTCATCCAGCAGCGGATAACGATCGACGACATCGTGATTTTCACAAAACTACTCAGCACCGTCATATCCACAGGGCTTCCGGCGGTCGACGCGCTCGCGGCGCTCGAAGAGCAGACTGAAAATGTTTCTCTGAAAAAAGTAATAAAAAAAATACGTGAAGAAGTCGAAAACGGAGTCTCACTATCCGCCGCTTTCGAGAACCACCCGAAGGTATTTCCCCATTTTTACATAAGCATGATAAAGTCGGGTGAAGCCAGCGGTAATCTCGTTAAGGTGCTTGACAATCTTACACAGTATCTCGAAAGAGATGTCGAACTGAAACGGGCGATCAGTTCCGCGTTTACATATCCGAAACTTGTTCTTACGCTCGCGGCGGTTGCCGTGTTTTTCTTCACTTTCAAAGTTATCCCCGCATTCGACAAGATATATTCCGATGCAGGCCTGAAACTGCCCCAGACGACAAGAATTATGCTCGGGATCAGCAATTTCCTCGTCAGTAACTGGATGATGTGCATAGGCGCGCTCATTGTGTTGTTTGTCGGGTTCCTGCTGTTCAAGAGCAGCCCGTCGACAAAACCTACTTATGACAGGCTGCGGATGTCGGTCCCCATATTCGGCCCTATAAATAGAAGGATAGCGATTTCGCGAACTGTCCGCACTCTCGGATCAATGCTCAACTGCGGGGTGCCGGTCATCACCTCACTTGAAACCGCCCGCAGCCTTGTAGAAAACGATTGCATTTCAAGAGACCTCTAGAGGGTCATAGAAAGTGTCGAATCCGGCGGGACGATTTCGTCGCCGTTGCGGTTGTCCAGAGACTTCTCCCCTCTCGTGACCTACATGATAGCCGCCGGCGAACAGAACGGTAACCTGTCGGAAATGCTCGACGGCAGTGCCGACGCGCTGGAAAAAGAACTCAATCATCTGATAAAGAGATTGCTGCTGATTCTCGAACCCCTGATAACAGTTTTCGTGGCTTTCATTATCGGATTTATCGCTATCGCCATGTATCTTCCCATCTTCAATATTGTCAGTTTTGCCCCCAATTGATTGTGTATCGCATTACCCATTCATGCGTAAAGACGGGTATTCAAATACCCCTTTTTCGGGATTTTCGCGAATCACAATTCCTGAAAATGTTAATATACAGGAATAATCCAAGCGCTTAAAAGTTTTCTCAAGGTTCGCAAAAAACAGAAAAAGATTTGTTTTTTTCAGTATTTTTTAGATTCACAGGAACAATTTTTGCTTGGGATGCAGTTTTTCACTGCAAAACAAGATAATTGAAGCTGCAAATGATTTCAGATAACACATATTATGTTAATTAGTATGTTTAAACGGCTCAATATGAGGGTAATGCCATTGTGGGTAGTAGTTGCCGCAAGATACGCAGAGAAATATTTCTTTTTTTTTGAAAAAGCGGGATATTGGATTTTTCCAGGCAGGGTTTTACTGAAGTTGGCACGGAAGTTGTTGATAAAAGTCTACAGATTATTGTGGAAGGTGTGCTTCTGACCGGACTGAAAATCAATCAGAGTGGATTTACACTTATAGAAGTACTTCTGATAGTTGTGCTGATAAGCATACTGGCAGCAATAATTGTCCCCAGGTTTTCTATAGGAACGAAAACAGCAAAAGTGCAAGCATGTGAAATGAATCGGGCAATAATAAATACATCAGTTGAGACATATTACTTCACAGAAAGTACCTGGCCGCTTGGTTCACTTGCAGATATAAAAACAAACGACAACTATTTTCCGGACGGAATACCAACATGTCCGGTTGATATGACTTCTTATGTGCTGGCACCTGCTCCGAAACACAGGGTCAGCGGACACAGGGAAGGTGCCGGAACACACGTTCTGCCTAACTGAACCGGATTAAATATATTGTATTTGAACAGGAGCAACAGGATATGAGGAAGCTAATAGGAAAAGAAACAGGTTTTACGCTCATTGAGGTAATGCTCGTCGTAATCCTCATCAGCATACTGGGTGCGATTGTGATTCCCCGCTATGCGATATCGACAAAAAGAGCAAAAGTGCAGGCCTGCGAAATACAGCGGTCGATCATCAACAAACAGGTCGAAATGTATTTCTTTGTGGAAGCGACATGGCCCCTTGATACCCTTGCAGACATCAAAACAAATGTCAACTACTTCCCTGACGGCATACCCACATGCCCGGTGGACCTGACATCTTATGTGCTCGTTCCGTCACCTTACAAGAGAGTCTCGGGGCACAGAGAAGGTGCCGGTACGCACATATTCGAAAGAATGCTGCAATTCAATCATTAAAAATATTAACAGCAGGGTGATAAATCGAAGTTTTGAGAGGATGCGGGAAATGAAAAAGAGCCAGGCAGGTTTTACGTTACTTGAGGTGATGCTGGTTGTTATACTGATCAGTATACTGGCAGCTATCGTCATACCGAGATTTACAGTATCGACGAAAATGGCGAAAGTGCAGTCATGTGAAATGAACAGGTCGATTATCAACAAGCAGGTGGAAGCCTACTTCTTTGTGGAAGCCACATGGCCTGTAGATTCCATGAGCGACATCAAAACGAATGTCAACTATTTTCCGGACGGAATACCCACGTGCCCGGTTGATCTTACATCTTATGTGCTCGTACCTTCCCCCTACCACCGCGTCAGTGGACACCGCGAGGGAGACGGAACACATATCTTCAGCGGCGTAATTAAAAGATAAGAAAACCGTAACAGTATAAATGCAAAAAACAGGAAGACGAGGTATAAAGTATGAAAAAGGTGCAAGCTGGATTCACACTGCTGGAAGTCATGCTGGTTGTATTGTTGATCAGTATCCTGGCAGCAATCGTAATTCCAAGATTCACGATCTCGACAAAGGTTGCGAAAGTGCAGTCTTGTGAGATGAACAGGTCGATCATCAATAAGCAGGTGGAAGCCTACTTCTTTGTTGAAGCTACATGGCCTACGGATTCGATGAGCGACATCAAAACGAACGTAAACTATTTCCCGGACGGCATACCCACATGTCCGGTGGATATGACATCATACGTACTCGTCGCGTCGCCATATCACAGGGTTTCCGGTCACCGCGAAGGCGCGGGTACACATACTTTGAATTAAAGTATGTTCAGTAACAAAACTATATTACAGAAGGGGTAAGAACATGAAAAAACAAGCTGGATTCACACTACTGGAAGTAATGTTGGTGGTACTGTTGATCAGTATCCTGGCGGCAATCGTAATTCCAAGGTTTACGGTTACGACAAAGACTGCCAAGGTACAGTCATGTGAAATGAACAGGGCGATCATTAATAAACAGATCGAAGCCTACTTTTACATTGAAGCTACATGGCCTACAGATTCAATGAGCGACATCAAAACGAATGTCAACTATTTCCCGGACGGTATACCCACATGTCCGGTGGATATGACATCATACGTACTCGTCGCGTCGCCATATCACAGGGTTTCCGGTCACCGCGAAGGCGCAGGCACTCATAAGCTCTGATAGCAACTTGAGCCGCCGAAAGTATATTGTTTACAACTCGCCGGATTACTCCGCTTGACCTGAAGTGGATGCGGAAGTGTCGGTATGAAATTAGTATATAAATCAGGTGATATTTCACAAAAGCCACGTCATGTTATCAGGCGTGGCTTTTTAATAGATATAACAATTCGAGATATTTTCCGGATATACACTTGGAGAATTATACGGATACCGTTATTGGCATGTAAAGTGTTACCCGCCCGGAGACCGTTTTTCCCGACTTGAATATCTGTGACCGTTCACGGGGAGGTGTTTTTCTTCATCCGGAGCGCAGTGATTCATCACTGCTTTGTTTTGCCGGGGGAGTTTACTACATCCCTGAAAGCGACAATGAATTATCACGCGCCGGATTATACTGTATCCCTGAATATAGGTAACCGTTCACAGGGTAGCAGACTGAAACATAGGGAGTCAACAGGGCAAACAGTCGAATCGAGATAAGGATGGAAAATCTTCAGAGAGGAGAAGGCAAAAGGGAAGGAGGTTTAGAACCGGCAAAGGATGCACTTATTGC
>JAJRTR010000024.1 GCA_024278215.1 bacterium | reverse complement strand
GACCGCCCGACGGGTCCGTGACGGCATAGGCGCCGATCGCTTCTCCGGCTGCGAGTTTCGCGAGCCAGGCATCTTTGAGCGCGTCCGACGCGCAGGCGGCGAGCGTTCCGCCGCAGACCCAGGCGCTCGATCCCGCGCACAGTGCTGTGGACGCGCAGACGGCGGCGAGTTCCTCGGCGGCCATCACAGCGGTTGTCCAGCCGGTCTGCCCGTTTCGGTGGATCGGCAGAGCGAGGTAGCCCGAGTCGGCGAGCGTCTTCCAGTTGTCGTCGGAGAACGCGCAATCGGCGTCGATCTTCGCCGCGTTCGGGGCGATTTCGGCGGCGAACTTTTCTTTCAGGTTCTGTTGCAGTTCGAGTTGCTGTTTGTCGAGGTTGAAATTCATTTCTTTTTGCCCCCCCTCTTGAGGTTCATGATCGCTTTGGAGATGATCATTCGCTGCACTTCGCTCGTGCCCGCGCCGATTGTGCCGAGCTTGGCGTCGCGGAAACCACGTTCGACCGGATACTCTTTCATGTAGCCGTAACCGCCGTGTATCTGGACGGCTTCCTCGCACAGCCTCATGCCCAGTTCGCTGCACATCAGCTTATTCATGCAGGCCTCGACCATGGCGGGCTGATCGTTGTCTTTCATCCAGGCGACGCGGTAGAGCAGCAGGCGGGCTGCCTGCGACCACACTTTCATATCCGCTATTTTGTGTTTTATCGCCTGAAAATGCGCGATAGGTTTGCCGAACTGGTGACGTTCGAGCGCGTACTTCGTGCATATCTCGACAGCATACTGCATCCCGCCCACTCCGGCCGCGATGAGGCATGAGCGTTCCCATTCGAGGATCGTCTTGCCGACACCGATAAAGCCGAAACCGAGCTGACCGAGCAGGTTTTCTTCGGGGATTTCGCAATCTTCAAATATCAGTTCGGAAGTGACCGAGGCGCGGTTTCCCATCTTGTCGAGGTCCTTGCCGGTGCTGAAGCCGGGGAAGTCGGTCTCCACGATAAAAGCGCTTATGCCGAAGTGGCCCGCTTCTTTGTCGGTAACGGCCATGACAACACAATGGTGGGCGATGGGGGCGTTCGTGATGAACATCTTGCTGCCGTTCATGATGTACTTATCGCCTTTTTTTACGGCGGTTGTTTTCATGCTCGCGGCGTCCGAGCCCGCGCCGGGTTCCGTGAGTCCCATGCAGCCTATCCACTCGCCCGTGATCATTTTCGGCAGGTATTTCTCCTTCTGCTCGTCGGTTCCCAGCAACCATATCGGGATGCCGCAGAGGATCTGGCTCGCGCCCCACGCCATCGTGGTGCCCGCGTCGACCCCGGCCCGCCCGAGGGCTTCCATGCCGAGACAGGTGGTGAGCACACCCGCTTCGCTGCCTCCGTATTGCTCCGGAAACGGCAGTCCCATCATTCCGAAATCAGCCATTTTTTTCCATGCCTCGAAACTGAATTCGCTGTTGCGTTCCGCTTCCGTCGTCAGCGGTTCGATCTCTTTGCGGGCGAATTTTTCGACGCTCTTCCGGAAAGCAATCTGCTCTTCCGTCAGTTGAAAATCCATTAGAGCCTCCTCTATATGGCGCGGCGCGGCGCCGGTGAATTGATCTATCAGGTCTAAGGTTTCCTGTGCTTTTCGGCAACAGGCACTCTTTCGTTTACTGTGCTCTGTGCGCTGTTTTTCGCAAGTAATACAAGTGCAACGACTAATGTAAACTGAATTATTAGAGAGTCAATTGCAAAATTCTGATTCTGCTGCGGTCGGCTGCTATTGTCCATAGCTGCGTTGTCGGCACAAAATCGTCCTCGACGTACTCTACAAGTACGCCTGCGGGGATTTTACACCTCCGCCTTGCTCTGAATAATTTCGCTCGACCTCGCTACGAACATAATTTTGCAATTGGCTCTAGAGTGTACATGATAGGCTGCGGCAAAGTCAACGAAAAAACAGGCGCCGGCCTGCCGGGAAACGCATATTTTTTTGTTGCAAAACAGCACATAGTCTGATATTATCACACAGCATATCAAGAATTCTGAAATATCAAGGTTTCGATACATTATAATATCCGGCGGCAGACAATGCGCCGGCCTTTGATCACAGGGGAGGTAATCCGATGTCGGCAAAGAGAGCAGCTATCTGTGCTGTTGCACAGTTGCCTTTCGAGAAAGCTATATGGCACAAGCGCATACAGGAGATGTGCTTCGATGTCGTCGAGCCGGTCCTCGAGCAGACTGGAGTGAAGTTCTGTAAGAAACCGGGCGACGGAGGCATAAGAAGCATTGTCACTGTTTCAGACGACGTGTTCGACGCCAGAACGATATCCAACAACGCGATACAGGACGCTGTCGGCGCGCATAACCGCGGCGAGGATAAGGTCGCGATGGACGGTATAAACGCCATCGCCTATGCGGTCTCCTGCATCCTTTCAGGACACGACGACCTGATACTCCTCGTCGGCCACTGCAAGGAATCCCAGGCGGAAAGCCGGAACATGTGCACGAATCTTGCGTTCGATCCCTTCTACCTGCGCCCGCTAGGACTCGATTTCGAGACGTTGAACGCGCTCCAGGCCCGCGACTACATGGCAAAATCGGGTGTGACGGACGAGCATCTGGCGAAGGTTGTCGTCCGCTCGAGGCGCAACGCTGCGAAGAACCCGGTAGCGAACGCCCGCGACGAAGTCACTATGGAAGAAGTCATGAACTCGCCGATGGCTTACGACCCGCTGCGCGAACTCCACATCTACCCGCAATCCGACGGGGCTATCGCCATGCTTATCGCAGGCGAAGATCGAGTGAAGGAATTCACCGGCAAACCCGTATGGGTGTCGGGATTCGGTAACTGTATGGACAGCTACTTTCCCGGCGACAAAGACCTCGCTTCCAACTTTCCTCTGAAAAAAGCCGCGAAACTCGCATACAGAATGGCCGGCGTTACGGACCCTGCGAAGGAATTCGATTTTGCGGAACTCAACGACGCCGCGGCATACCAGCTACCGATGTGGGCCGAGGGCGTCGGCCTCTGCGCAGACGGCGCGGGCGGCGAGTGGATCGACGGCGGCGGCATGGAGAAGATGAATGTGAATCCTTCGGGCGGGATGCTCGCGGGGAATCCGATAATGCTGGGCGGACTGGCACGCGCCGCGGAACTCGTGATTCAACTGCGCGGCGACGCCGGTGAAAGGCAGGTGGCCGGCGCGCGGCGGGGCGTCGCGAACGGCACCACGGGCGCGGCGGGCCAGTTGCAAAGTGTGCTTGTGCTCGAAAACGACAGGGCGGGGAGGTGAAACAATGGCTGCCAATAAGAAAAATAGAAATGTAGCGATAATCGGCATCGGACAGACGCAGTACTCGAGCCACCGCGAGGATGTCAACCAGCCTGAGATGATAAACGAGGCGGTGAAACTCGCTCTGCAAGACGCCAACCTTACAAAAGATGATATAGATTGCTTCATGCACGGAAACATGGAGCTTTTCGAGATGGTCCACCAACCCGACCTGTGGCATGTGCTCGGCACCGGCGCATACGGCTGCTCGGAGTTCCGGCTCACGACCGGCGGCACGACGGGCATAACACTCGTTTGCGCCGCGGACAACCTCGTCGCTTCCGGAATGTACGACATCGTGCTCGCCGTCGGGTTCGAGAAACTCCAGGAAGGACACACAACCGGCGGCATCACGAACATGGCCGACCCCCTCTGGGGCCGCATGCTCCAGACCGGCGCGCTCACCGGCACCTGCGCCGCGGACGTTATAAATGAATTCGGCGAAGACCGCGCGCGCCGCGCCGCCATGAAACACCGCATTATCATGGACCAGCACGCTTCGCGCAACCCCAACTCGCACCGCAGCTTCGGTCTCGAGATGGACCAGCTCGAAGACCTGATGGAGAACTCGCCGCGCCTCGTCGGCGACCTGCGCCTCATTCACATGTGCTCGCAGAGCGACGGTGCGTGCGCTCTCATTTTCGCGTGCGAAAAGAAAGCGAAAGAACTCAGCGATAAGCCTGTGTGGATACGCGACCACGTGACCACTCACCGCGAGGAAACACTCTGGATGTATCCACTGGACCTGTCCCAAAAGGAAGAACCGACTCACAGGAAAGCGCCACGCGAACTTTTCGAGCGCAATGGTATCGACAAACCTGTCGAGTACTTCGACGTGTTCGAGATGTACGACCCGTCGTCGTGGTGGGGCATGGACTGGATACGCGAGTTCTTCCTGCTCGAGGGCGACGAACATATAAGGATGGTCGAAAACGAAGATATCCGCATCGAGGGAAAGATGCCGATATGTCCGTCCGGCGGCGTCGTGTCGGCGAATCCCATCGGCGCGACCGCGATGGTGCGTGTCGCCGAGGCCGCGCTCCAGATACGCGGCGACGCGGGTGGCCACCAGGTGCCGGGCGATGTCAACCACGCTCTCGCTTCCGGCTTCGGCGGCACTCTCTGGACGATTCTTGTAATGCTCGAAAAAGAACTTGACTGGGAATAGGTGATCACTATGGCGGAATATTTCGGAACTACCGTAGAAGATATATTCAGAACACAGGACAGCCGCTTCCGGCCGGAAGGCGCGGAGGGCGTCGATGTCGTTGTCGCCTACAACATATCAGGCGCGGGCGGCGGGCGCTGGAAACTCACTGTGAAAGACGGCGCGTCGAAAACCGAGAAATTAAAGGATGACGATTTCGGCGGATTCACCGCCAAGATGTCAGCAGACGCGGAAACGTTCGTCGGTGTTGCTGTCGGGCAACTCGACGGTGCGGCGATGTTCACGTCCGGCAAACTTAAGGGCGAAGGCGACATGAGCGTCCTGATGAAGTTACCAATGATGTTCACAAAATATATGCCACCGAAAAAGGGCATAACCGCCGCCGACATCCTCGCGACCGCCGTCGAGCGATTCCGCCCGGACATGGCCGGGGACCTCGACATCACGGTAGGCTACAAGCTTTCCGGCGAGGGCGGCGGCGAGTGGACCGCTGTGATAAAAGACGGAAAGTGCGCACTCGAAGAGGGACTGCGCGACGGTCTCACCGTGACGAACATCGCGAGCGCGAGCGATTATGTCGACCTGATGCTCGGCAAACTCGACCCGCTCGTGGCCATCGGCGCGGGACGGCTGCAACTGAAGGGCGACATGGAAACAGCTCAGAAATTGCCGAAGCTTTTCAGTAAATTCATACCGCCCGAAGCAAGCTCCGGCCCCGAACTTATCGTGCTGAAAAAAACGATTTCCGTCGACATGAAATATTCGACAGGACGGATGATGGGAAAATTTCTCAAGGGCTTAAAAGAGAAGAAAATACTTGCGAACAAGTGTCCTGAATGTGGACGGCGGCAGGTGCCGCCGCGCGAGATATGCGCCGCTTGCGTTTGCCGGGCCGAGGAATTCGTCGAGGTCGGCCCCGAGGGCGTTATCACCATGATCGAATATGTCTACTACGCCAGCCCCGACCCGCTCACAGGCGAAACCCGCGAAACTCCTTATGGTGTCGCTATCATTCTGCTCGACGGTTGCGAGGGCAATGAAACTATGTGGCACCTTCTCAAATCCGACGAACTGGACAGCTTCAAACGCGGCGACAGGATACGCCCCGTGTGGGCCGAGGAACGCACAGGCAATCTGTTCGACATAAAATATTTCGAAAAGGTGCGGTAAACGAAAACGCGACAGGCTGCGATCTTAAAGGGAGCAAAAACATGAACCAGGATAAAGGTGAAAAATATAAAGACGCTTACGTGGTCGACGGAAAACTTGCACTGCCCTATCAGTATTTCGCGGGCACAGTGGGCAGCAAGTTCCTCATCGCGCTCAGGGACAAGAGGGAGATACTCGGCGTGCGGTGCGACACATGCGGCAAGGTCTATGTGCCGCCGCGACAGGTGTGCGAGAAGGATTTCGAAGACCTCGGCGACAAATGGGTGATGCTGGGCAATACGGGCGTGGTGACGAATTTTACAATAGTTCACAAAGACGATAAACACAGGCCGCGAAAAGCGCCCTATATACTGGCGATGATAAAACTCGACGGCGCTGACACCGCCATACCTCATGTCCTCGAGATGGTACAGCCCGAAAATGTCGAGATCGGCATGGAAGTGAAAGCTGTTTTCTCCAGCGAACCGACAAACACTATCCTCGATATCGACCACTTCGAGCCGGTGCTCTGACATTTTTGGCCCGCATTGGCGAAATATGCGGTTTACTGGTTCCCGCCGTCCCCGGTGGGAACCAATAAGCCGGACGTTTCCGCATTTCACCATATTATTCTCTGCCCACCGTTGCCCCCGTTGCATTTTTTACACATACACGTGTCAATACCGACACAAACTTTCCACACTGGATAACTGTTGTTTAGCCCGGTAAATACCGCTAAAAATTATTTTAGTAAAAAAATCCCTTATTTATATGGATTTTATTAATGATTGTAAAAGTCTGGATATGAAGATGGCAAGGTAATTGATCTATTGTCCGGTAGAACTATAGAAGCCGGGCAAACTCGATAGAAGGAAGAGCAAACAAGATGAGAAAACGACTGAAATGGAAAAACGCTGTGTCTGCAACCCCCGCAGTCGGCACGGACAACAGCACTGGAAATTCCACGCAAAAGCCGCGCGGAAGATTCCGCTTCAGACCATTCGTTATACTGGCATGGCTGTGCGCGATCACTACCGTGGCGCTCATCGCCGGCACAGCAGTCGCCTTCAAACTCGTTGCAAACTATACTGAAAATCTGCCTTCCGCTTATAAACTTACTATTCCGGCCACGATGCAGACCACCCGCATTTTCGCCTCCGACGGCGAACTGCTTGCCGAGCTCTACGAGGAAAACCGCGAATACGTTAAATATAATGAAATCCCCGACAACCTGAAGATGGCTTTCATAGCTATCGAGGACGAACGCTTCTACCAGCACAAGGGCTTCGACTTCGAGGGCCTGGGCCGCGCGCTGTACCTGTTCGCGAAAACCGGCGGCTCCAAACGGCACGGCGCCAGCACCATCACGCAACAACTCGCACGCAACATGTTCCTCGCGCAGGAACTACACATGGAAAACGGTATGCGGGACAAACTCATCCGCAAAGTCCGCGAGATATCCCTGTCGCTCATGCTCGAAAAGAAATACTCGAAAGACGAGATACTCGAGAACTATCTGAACCTTATATATCTCGGGCACGGCGCGCACGGTGTGAAAACCGCCGCGTGGATATATTTCGGCAAAGACCTCGACGACCTCACAATAGGCGAAGACGCCATGATCGCCGCCCTGACAAAAGCGCCCTCACACTACACGCCCTACTTCCATCCCGATGCCGCGAAAAAGCGGCGCGACACTGTGCTGATGAAAATGCGTGAACTCAATTTCATCACCGAAGAACAGTGCAAGGCCGCAGAAAATGAAAAGTTCCACCTGGCGAAACTCAACGGCCCCGCCTATGAAAACTATAAGGCACCCTACTTCGTCACCTACGTCATCGACATGCTCCAGGACCAGGACGGCCCCTTCAAGTTCAACTCCAACCAGCTATACCGCAACGGCTACAACATATACACCACAATCGACATGAAGAAACAGAAGGAAGCTGAAGAAGCCATAGATTACGGCATGAGCCTTGTAAAAAAACGCAATGCCAATGTTACACAGGGCGCGATCATCGCCCTCCAGCCGCAGACCGGCGACATACTCGCCATGGTAGGCGGCGCGGATTTCAAAGACTCGAAATTCAACCGCGTATGGCAGGCGATGCGCCAGCCGGGTTCCGCTTTCAAACCCTTCGTCTACATGACCGCCATCGCGCAGGGTTACCCGCTCGACAGCACTCTTCTCGACGAAAAAACATGCTTCGAAGCTTATCGCGAAGACTACTGCCCGCACAACTACGATAAAAAATACAAAGGCGAAATCAGCCTCTTCGACGCGCTCAGACTCTCACGCAACGTGCCCGCCGTCAAGGTGGGCCACCTCGCCGGTCTCGAAAACGTCGTCGCTACCGCCCGCAGCCTCGGCATCACCAGCACACTGCGCCCCGAACCGGCCATGCCGCTCGGCACCTACGAACTCACCCCACTCGAACTCGTCACCGCCTACTCCGCCATAGCCAACGGCGGCTACCGTATCGAACCCAACGCCATCCTCAAAATCACAGGCCCCGACGACCAGATCATCTATCAGAAACAATATAAATCAGGGAAGAAAGTTGTCGACGACAACGTAATCGCCCGCATCGTGCCCGCGCTCGAAGAAGTCATACAATCAGGCACAGGCCGCAAAGCACGCATCGGTCGCCCCGCCGCAGGCAAAACCGGCACCACAAGCGACTATCGCGACGCATGGTTCGCCGGTTTCACACCACAGATCGCCACAGTAGTATGGTTCGGCAACGACGACAATTCTCCAATGCGCAACCTCGTCAAAGGCAAACCCATAGGCTGGGGCGTCGCCGGCGGCTCGATACCCGCACCCACCTGGGGCCGATTCATGAAAGCCGCTCACGCGGAACTCGCCGTCCGCGACTTCCGCCTGCCACGCACCACGGAAATGGCCGCCGTGCAGATCGAAGTCCCCGCCGAAGACGGCACAGTGCCCCTCGCATCCATGGTGCCCGGCGTCGTCGACCCCGTCCCGCTCAATAAACGCTGCGACCGCCCCGAAGCGCTGCCCGAAAACTGCCCCTCAAAAGAATTCGTCTTCATCTCAACCGACGCACCCGACGACGACGGCATGCAACTCGTCGAAAATTGATTGCCCTGGTTTCCACCCCGCAACGGAAATCCATTTTTGACTTTTCAACATACATTTACAGCTACATGCCCTTCGATTGTAATCATGAATATGTTCCTGCAACAATCAGAAACGGCCCGGCGCGGCACATAATTGTTGCGTCAAGCGATAACAATACAATGCGGTATCGTATTCGCAAGTATTCTTCCAACCCTTTTTCCATCAGAAAATAATATTTTCCAAAAACCAGTAAAATTCTCTGTTTGCTTACTCACGATGAAATATTATTGTATGCGATAAAAAACACGCCCATAACAGGCCTTTTTATTCAGCAGATTAAAACACAATCGCAGATAAACAAAATATTATCAAATAATCCTTGATTGGATATCTCTATTTTATCCGCTTTGGCATCTATATTGCTCTCTATGGTTTTGCAGCTAAAGCGAGGCTGCAAAAAAACAAGGAGGTGCCATCAATGGTATCAGCAATAAAGAAAGGAACATTCATCGCTATGGCAGTAGCAGTACTACTCGGAGGAATTACATCTCACAAGGCACTGGCGGAGGTTTCAACGTCGGGAAACATTACGTACGTTACAAAATATATATGGAGAGGTTTCGACCTCGCCCCAAGCGGCGAACCAGCCATACAGGGTGGTATTTCCATCGACACCGGTAAGGGGATAGCCCTCGATATATGGGGTTCTTATGCCCAGGACTCCGATTCACAACTCGATGAGCTGGACTACACGTTGAGCTGGTCCGGCCAGGTAACGGAATCTCTCGAAATGTCGGCGGGCTATACCTTATATACATTTCCCAGTGTCGTTTCTGCCGCGGAAGCCCAGACAGAGTCGAGGGAAGCGTTCATCGGCTTTGCGTTTCCGGAAGCGTTCATGAGTCCATCGCTTACTTTTTATAACGATTGGGAGGACGGAGACGGGACATATATATTCCTGGGCGGAAGCTATGATTTCATTTTCACAGATGAGAGCGCGCCGGCTCTTTCGCTCAGTCTCGGGCTGGGCTACAACGACAGCCAGTGGATCAGCAAAAGTGGAATCAGCGATATTGATCTTGGCCTTTCCATGACGTTCGCGGCAGGTTCCGTCGAAATCACGCCGTCAATAAACTACATCATAACGCCGGAAGACGCAGTAAACACCGACAACGAATTCTGGGCCGGACTGGACTTCGGGTTCAGCCTTTAACCCGCATTGGTGAAATATGCGAGTTAAACATTAAAACCTTTGAGGAGGGTTGAAGAATGATTTTCAGGAAAAGATTTATAAGCGTAATGCTTTTATTATTTGTTGTTGTATTGCCGATAGTACTGTTTGCTGCTGAAAACCCCGAGCCGACTATAGCCGGTAACGCGGAAGCGATAAAGACAACAAAACTCGCTATCGACACGGTATGGGTGTTGCTGGCGGGAGTGCTGGTCATGTTCATGCAGGCGGGTTTCGCTATGGTCGAGGCGGGTTTCAACCAGGCGAAAAATGCCGGGAATATTCTCATGAAGAATCTCGTCGACTTTTGTGTGGGCAGTATCGCTTTCTGGATAGTAGGTTTCGGTTTGATGTTCGGTGCCGGGAATGGTTTTGTGGGACTCAGCGGATTTTTTCTCAAGGCGACGTCCGATGCAACTTTTGCTTCGCTTTCCTGGTCGCCTGTAGGATTGCAATTGAAATATTTCTTTCAGCTCGTATTCTGCGCGACGGCTGCCACGATTGTATCAGGCGCCATGGCAGGCAGAACGAAGTATTCATCCTATATTATTTACAGTCTTGTCATATCGGCAGTCATATACCCGGTTATCGGGCACTGGATATGGGGCGGAGGCTGGCTGGGCAACCTGGGAATGCTTGATTTCGCCGGTTCCACTGTCGTCCACTCGACCGGAGCATGGCTGGGTCTCACGGGCGCTATTGTGCTGGGCCCGAGGATCGGCAAATATACGAACGGCAAATCAAATGCTATTCCGGGACATAATATACTACTCGCCGGCCTGGGGGTTTTCATCCTCTGGTTCGGCTGGTTCGGGTTCAATCCGGGAAGCACGATGGAGGCGATCCCGAGTATAAGCCACATTGCCGTCACCACCAACATTGCCGCCGCGGCGGGCGCGCTCAGTGCGATGTTTACCGCCTGGAAATTATTCGGTAAAGCCGATGTGAGCATGTCGCTGAACGGTGTTCTGGCCGGTCTGGTCGCCATAACAGCGCCCTGCGCATTCGTGGGGATAGGCAGCGCGCTGCTGATCGGACTGGTTGCGGGCGTACTGGTTGTATTCGCTGTTATTTTCATTGATCGGGTCCTGAAAATTGACGATCCGGTCGGCGCAGTAGCAGTACACGGAGTATGCGGAACGTGGGGAACACTATCTATCGGCCTGTTCGCCACGGAAGGTGGACTTTTCTTCGGCGGCGGCGCGAAACTCCTGGGTATCCAGGCTCTTGGTGTGGTCTCCGTATTCGCGTGGTGCATGGTTACCGGGTTTGCGCTTTTCTACGCCATTAAAGCTTTCAACGGCCTGCGGGTGTCAAGGGAAGAAGAACTCAGGGGGCTGGACATCGAGGAGCACGGCATGGAATCGTACGATGGTTTCCAGATATTTACACTTCAGTAATGCGCAAACTATTTCGAGGAGGAACAAGCAATGAAACTGATTACGGCATATATAAGACCTGAGAAACTCAGGGATGTTAAAAAAGCGCTTTTCAAAGCGGAAGTACAAAAAATGTCTGTTACCAACGCGCTCGGTTGTGGACAGCAGGGCGGATACACGACCACCTACCGAGGGGTCATCTCCGAGATCAATCTACTGAAGAAAATCAGAATTGATATTGGAGTGAATGATGATTTTGTTAAGAAGACAGTCAACGCAATCATCGAGGGCGCGAAGACCAACAATATCGGTGACGGCAAGATTTTCGTTACCGATCTGCTCGAGTGCATACGCATAAGAACAGGTGAAACCGACTCGGAAGCTATCGGGTAATATTCATTATGGAAGACAGAACCTTTTTCATCTCCTTGGGGGCCGGCACACTGAAAGACAGTGTGTCGGCTTTCGAGCGAGATATTATCAAAAAAGCACTTGAAAAAACAGGCGGCAATCAGTCTGCGGCGGCACGTATTCTCGGAACAACAAAGAGGATTATCCAGTATAAAGTCAGTAAATACGGGATAGATTGTGAAGAATTCGATAGCCGGGAAGTCCAGACATATATGCATCTCACTTATGACAACGACGATAAAGATATACATAAGGGGACACGACAGAAAATTATTGCGAACGCTCTGTCCGCATTCAAGGTCGAAGACCGGGACGGTGAGTTGTTTCTTCGAATAAGCGAGAATAATTACGGCGACGCTCTGTACTCTTTCGCGCAGGCCCTTCTGAAAATTGCGGGTGTCTCTAATCTTTCAAGAGAACGCGGTCGCTCGACTTTCATTGATGATTTTCAGGAACTCATGACAGAAAACATACCCGAAGACCTGCGGGCTTTCGACTGGAGCCACCCTGCGCACGACCCGCACGGTATGTTCACTGTCGATTGTTACGTTAAAGGGATTGATCGACCGATTTTAATATTTGCCCTGCCTGACGACGACCGCGTTCGGGATGCGACTACTGCTCTGCACAAGTTTAAAAAATGGGGGTTTTCTTTTCTGAGTCTCGCAATTTTCGAAGATCAGGAGTCGATCAGTCGAAAAACACTTGCCGGATTCAGCGATGTCTGTGATAAGCAATTCTCGAGTCTCGCGGCGGCAAAACAAAGAGGTATATCGTATCTACAGGATTCAATGCCGCGTTAAAGCGAGATTCGCCAACCGCTGTCTGTGCTCCGCCGCGCCCGGCTTCGGTGCCACCTCTATCTGCTTCTCAACTGATTTCAAATATGATGTGACCGCCTACGCTGACGCTATTGCGGCGTAGCGTGCCGGGCGGTAGCTCGATGATGACACCGGGCGCGCGTTTTGGTACGAAGTATTTGCCGGGCGCGAGCGAGTGCCGCATGTCAATGACGGTATTTCGTGAGTCGATACACAGGACATCGATGGGGAAACGCATAAAGAATGTGTGGATGGCGCGGCAGTGCTCGAAGTACATTGCATCTATTGCGCCGAATGTTTTGCGAAACATCAGGCCGAGCAGCCTGCGCCGGAAACCAGCGGCCGGGCAGGCCTCTGCGGCGATGACGCTCGGGGCAGAAAACTCTTGTTGCGGATCGTGTATGATTTTCATGCTACACCTCCTGGTGTCGTGTCATGCCTGTAATGTCGCAAAAAGGGCGGGGTCACCGTCCCGCGCCTGATCATATTTCTCGCGAAAACGGTTTTTACAGGCACAAGTTGAGGCGGGGTACGGTGACACCACCCTACACTTTTATCGTTTTTACGCTGACCTTTCTTACGTCTTTTCTTTGTTGACATGACACTAGTTTGATCAAGCCCATAATTCGCCGTAAGCGACAACATGTTCAATAATTGTTTGTTTTATACTTGCTCATGGCGTTTTAAGATTTTCCATAATGCTGATGAACGCAGGCCCGAGAAGGACGACGAATAGTGACGGGAAGATGAAGAAAATGAGCGGGAAAAGCATCTTGAGCGGCGCTTTCATGGCTGTTTCTTCGGCACGCTGTCGTCTTTTCTGCCTCATGCTGTCGGACTGCACGCGCAACACGTCCGCTATGCCGACGCCGAGCTGATCGGCCTGAATCATGGCGGCGCAGAATGTAGTCAGATCGGGTATCATGAGCCGGTCGGACATAGCGCGGAGCGCTTCGCTGCGGTTTTTGCCGAGGCGCATGTCCTGCAGCAGCCGCCGGATTTCCTTCGATACACTGCCTTTTAATTTGTTCGCGGCCTGTAGGAGCGCCTGCTCGAAACCCAGCCCGGCCTCCACGCTGACGGTTAAAATATCAAGCAGGTCGGGAAGTCCGGCGTTTATTTCATATTTACGCTTGTTGCCTGTATGCAAAAGAATGAGATCGGGCAGTATGATCCCGGCGGCGGGAAAGATGATCAGGTAAACAAGGATCGCGCTTACATCCATGCCGGAAAACGAACATACGAGCGCGGCCAGCCCGAATAGTGACAATGCTGCGATGCCCTTGATGCCGATGTATGCGAGCGGATCCGCCCTGCGGTAGCCGGCGACATTCAGTTTGTTTTGTGTGCGTTCGAGAAAACCGGCGGGCGAGTACCGCGCGACGATGTGCCCGATCATAGCGAACGCAGGCAGAAGGGCTCGTTCGACAAACGAACGTGACATTTCCATTTCTTCGAGAGAGATGCCGCGCTGGGTGATGTCGAGCTGATCGAGGCGCGCCGCAAGCGCCCGCTTCCGGCCGGACGAAAGCAGTATGCCGGCTGCGAGACAGGCGAATGATGAGAAAACAAGTATTGTCAGTATCAGTTTGATCATGGCTATATCCTGATGTCGATGATTTTCCTGATGAGCATCATGCCGGTGAGTTGTGTGACAACGGCGAATGCAGTCAGGACGCGGCCTGTGGGATGGCGGAACAGGAGCATGATGTAGTCCTGGTTCACAAGGAAGAGGAAGAGGCCGAGCGCGGGCGGCAGCAGGCATAGGATCATGCCGGAGAGACGTCCCTGCGCGGTGAGTGTCTGAAGCTGGCCGCGGATTCGTATCCGCTCGCGGATCGTGTGCGATATTTTATCGAGTATTTCCGAAAGGTTGCCGCCCACCTCTCTTTGTATGTTGACACTCGTCATCACGAGATCGAGGTCTTCGTTGCCGGCTTTCTCGACGAGCCGCTCGACAGCTGTCTCGAACGGTATGCCCAGCTTGATCTCCTGGAGCACTTTCCGGAACTCCTCGGATATCGGCGGCGACAGCTCGCGCGCCACCATGTCGATAGACTGGAGGAAACTGTAGCCGGTCTTGAGCGAGTTCGAGATCAGCGTGATGGCGTCCGGCAGTTGGCTTGAAAACATTTTTCTGCGTGCCGCCTGCTTGCGTTTCAGGAGAATGATCGGGATCACCGCGCCACCGCCGACGAGATAAAGAGTCAGCATTTTATTGTCGGTCAGCAACAACACGATAAGCGGCGCGAGTGTTGCCGAAAGGATAACGATGATCATGAACTCGGATACTTTCAGCGACCAGTTGGCCCTCGCGAGTTCGCGTTTGATTTTCGCGGATATGCTGAAACCACGTATCGAAGTGTCGACGGCGGCGAAGACGCTGCGTGCGTGGCGGGCTTCACGTCGGCCGGTGTCCGCGGTGTGTTCGAGTCCCGAGAGGCGGCCTTCGAGCGCCGCGCGTTTTTTCCCGGCAGCCAGCGACGACAAGGCGTAGGCGGCCAGTGTGCCCAGCAGGAATATGACGATGTATGGAGCCATAGATTACATCTCCCCGAAGGTGTGGAACATGCTGAGTGGCAGCTTGATGCCGGCGGTTTTAAAGCGTTCCACGAATTTCGGAACGATGCCGGTTGACTTGAATTCGCCGAGTATGTTGCCGTTGTCGTCCACGCCTGTTTTTTTAAAAATGAAAATATCCTGTAGAGTAATGATGTCGTTTTCCATGCCGACGACCTCGGTAACATAAGTGAGGCGTCTTTTGCCGTCGCGCATCCGCTCCTGATGCACTATCAGGTCGATAGCGGATGAAATCTGCTCGCGTATGGCCCTCAGCGGCAGGTTCATACCCGCCATGAGGACCATCGTTTCGAGACGTGAAAGTATGTCCCTGGGCGAATTGGCGTGCCCGGTGGTGAGAGAACCGTCGTGGCCGGTGTTCATTGCCTGGAGCATATCGAGCGCCTCGCCGCCGCGCACTTCGCCGACGATAATACGGTCGGGCCGCATCCTGAGACAGTTGCGGACAAGGTCCCTGATTGTCACCTCTCCTTTGCCCTCCATATTCGGCGGGCGACTTTCGAGCGTGACGACATGCTCCTGCCGCAATTGCAGTTCGGCGGCGTCTTCGATAGTAACGATACGGTCTGTATCCTGAATGAAGGAGGAAAGCACATTAAGTGTTGTCGTTTTTCCCGAGCCTGTGCCACCGGATACAATGCAGTTCAGCCGCGCCCTGACACATGCTTCGATAAAAGCGGCGATATCCCTGGTGAATGTGCCGAAGCTGATCAGGTCGTCCACCTGGAGCGGGTCTTTCGAGAACTTCCTGATAGTAATAGTCGGGCCGTTGAGCGAAAGCGGCGGAATGATAGCGTTGACGCGCGAGCCGTCGCCAAGCCTGGCGTCTACCATCGGAGACGATTCGTCGATCCGCCTGCCGAGCGGCGACACAATCTTTTCTATTATTCGATGCACATGTTCGTCATCCCGGAATTTCCGGTCTGTTAGTTCGATCTTCCCGTTTCTCTCGACGTAGACACGGTCGGGGCCGTTTACCATTATTTCAGTTATCTCATCATCGCGAACGAGCGGCTCGATGGGGCCGAGACCGAGCACTTCGTTGCATAATTCTTCGATCAACCTGTCTTTCTCGGCCTTTAGGATGACCACGTTGTTTTCTTCCATCAGGCTGTCGAGCGTAGCGGCTATGGCCCGTTTTGTTTTTTCCTCGGGTACATCGCCATAGAGAATATCCTGACCGATCTCCTCGATGAGCCTCTCGTGTACACGCAGGCGCAGGTCGTCGAGCCTGGCGGACTTATCGTCGTGCGACGTCTGCTGCCTGCCGTTTGCGGCTTCGTCGGCGCAGTTTTTAGCGGCGGTTTTTTTTGTTCTGTCCAGAAGTCCCATTGTTGTTCCCCCTGCCCTTTTTACTGATTATTCCTGTCACCTTATTGCGAACCACTTTTTCCAGAACGGAGTTTTCGCGGAGCACGCGGCGGACACGTCTGCAACAGACCGCGCCATTTTCACAATCGCTTTCGAGAACTTGCTGTTTTTGTAGCCGACGACCGTCGGTACGCCCCTGTTGAGCGATTGCACGACGATATTCCCATCGCTCGGCGTCATGTAGTCGATCTTCCTGTTGCTGAGTTTTTCTATGTCCGGCCTGCTGATGCCGAACCGGCTGTCGCACCTGTTCAGCACAATCTTTATCTTTTCGTCGGGGTACTCCAGCGACTCTTTCATCACCTTGAGCATCCCCTTGAGATTTTTTACTGAAAGGATTATCGGAGTCGCCACGAGAAAAACCTCGTCGCTTTTGTCCAGCGCCATGATGGAGACATCGTGGAACGTAGTCGTAGTGTCGATGATCACATATTTGAAGCGCGCGCTCAGCGCCTGTGTTATCTGCTCGATGTGGGCTGGTGTGATAAGCTCGGCCTCCTCGGGTTTTACAGGCGATGGCAGTATGGAAAGGTTATCGTCAAATCTTGTGAGGTATGCGGGCAGTTCTTCGGCGATGTCGCCGCCGCCCGTGACGAGATCGGTGATGGTGGCGTGCGGCTTTACATTCAAAATCAGCGCGAGGTCGCCGAACTGGAGGTCGAGGTCCAGCAGGCATACTTTACAGCTCTCGACGCGAGAGAGTGCGACAGCGAAGTTTGCAGCGAGAATACTTTTGCCCGCACCACCTTTTGTCGAAAAGAAAGCGATGGTTTTCGAGGGACCGCCCGCGTTCGCATCGGCATCCGTGACGATGCCTTCGGCGTGCGGCGCAGTGCGTTGCTTTGCCGCGCTTTCGACTATGTCTTCGAGGTCTTCTTTCATAAACGGCTCGACGATAAAGTCTTTCGCGCCGGCACGCATCGCTTTTTTCATGAGTGGCGGGTTTTCGTTTGCGGAAATGAAAACAACATAGAGTCCACTTCCGTTTGCAAGCACTTTCGCGTCTCCATCGCTGGGAATGTACTCGTCTGCATCGACGAAAACAATGTCGAGCAGTTCGCGCGAAGTCTCACGCTTCAGTTCCTCGACATTCATAAGCGGAGACAGCAATTCGATGGTATCGAGCCGCGCGAGCGCCTGGTTGAGACCGGCCCATTCTTTTGTGCTGACAATTGCCGCAAGCTGTTTATTGTCCATGACGCCGCCTCCTGTGGTCAGTCCGCCTCGCTGGCGGCTTCGTTTGGTTTTGACATGTCGAGCAAACCGAATCTGCCGAGATCGGGCTTTTCGTTTTCATCCATAATATGCGGAGTAATAACGATCACGAGTTCGCTCGTTTCTTCCGAAGTTCGTTTCTTCCTGAACGCTTTCCCGATAAGCGGAATATCGCCGAGTATCGGGACTTTGCTTTTTGTCATGATACTTTCTTCCTTCTGCAGGCCGCCGATGATTATGCTCTCGCCATCCTTGAGCCTGACTTCGGACAATACTTCGCGGGTATCGATAATCGGCGCGGCGTTATCGCTGGATGAACTCGGATCGCCGACCCAGCCGGAGATGTTGCTTACTTCGGGCTTGAGCCACAGTGTTATAGTATCGTCGCGACCGACGCGGGGCGTGACGGCGAGGCTGATGCCTGTGTGCACATAGTCGAAAGACACGAGCCCTTTGTCGTTGTCTCTCGTGGCGACCGGGTACTTTTCACCGGCGAGAATCCATGCGGTCTTTCCGTCGAGCGTCGCAATTTTCGGGTTGACCAGCGTGCGGCCCACACCCGCTGTGCGCAGTGTATCAATGGTAATGCTGAACCGGCGGGCGAGGTCCGTGAATGTGTCGAACGCCAGGTTGAACAGGGGCGTGTCGCCGCTCAGGTCGCCCTTCAGAGACATGTCGCCGTCGCTTCCCGCGAGCATAGTGCCGAGCCGGTTCAGGTCGTCTTTCGTTATCTCGATGACTTTCGCCTCGATTAGTATCTGGCGCAGCGGCTGGTCGATCTCGCCAAGTATCGCCGTCGCCGAATCGAGGTCCTGCTTCGTGCCGCGCATGATCACACGGTTGCGGTTGATGTCGATAGAGTAGCTGTTCTCTCCGATCAGCGGTGTCAGTACAGACTTGAGGTTCGTCACGTTCGATTCGTCGGGGCTGACGGTGATCCTGCTCAGCCGGTTGTCGTACTCAGTACGTGTAAGTGTGTAGTGTTTGAAGTTGAAAATGCGCTTGTCGAGGACCACCGTTTTGTTTGAAACAACGACATCGCGTCTGTGTGGGAATATGCTCGCACCGTCCCAGACAAAGAGTGTCGTCACGCCGGGCGCTTTCGCGTTCAGGATGACTTCACCCGCTTTCTCGGCGAACATCTGAACATCTGCCACGGTCGGGTCTCCGATCGCGAGTTGGTCGACCGCCTCGTATCGCAGGACTCTGGTCTCCCCGACGAACATGTCTATCGCTGATGTTGCGGAGTAGCCGCCGGCAATCGCCGTGGCAGCCGCCGCAAGTATATAAAAAGTTATCAGTGCGGTAAGTCTCATAGTTTTCATGTTCCATTCCCTCACTTCGCGGAGTATTTCACAGGCACTATTTCAGTGACGGTGAGTTCTTCAAGTTCGGTGCCCCTCATGATGTACACGAGTTTTTCTTCTTCGGTGAATCGAGGCGTATCGACGCGTTTTATCTCGATATTCGTGTTCTTTGTTTTCACTTTCGGTTTCGCTTTTCTCCATGTTTTATGCTTGACGGGTTTCACTTCGGCAACGGCGACAGGATTCACACGGAAAAGATCATCCACCACGGCCACCTCGAATTCATGAGCGCCGGGCCGATCGTTACGGGGCGTGTCCAGCGTCAGCTTGAGCCTGCCGACGGATTCCGCGAGATTCAGCCGCACACAATCTTCAGGCGTTGCAGCGAGCGTGACAGACTGATAGCCTTTGGCGTTGCGCGCACTGCCGCCAGCCTTTTTCAGGATGCCGTCGGAGTCGTTTTCCTCTTCGATCATCGCGTCTGTCGCCAGCACCATCATGTCTTGCAGCAGCGTCACAGACATTTCTTTGCCCGCCACTTTTTTGTCGAGATACACGATGACATCGACTTTGTCGCCCGGCTTGAGCATGTTGCTCAGCGCGCTGGTGACCGACGCGCCGATAGTAATCGCGCGTTTGCCGACCGGTATCACAAAGCTGAGATTGGACGGCGCTTTGCCGTCGCGCAGATGCGGCTCCAGCAACATTTCACCCTTCACCAGCGCGCGCCTCGTGACACGTCCCACCGCGTCCTCATACTCTGTGACAGCTTGCGGATGCGCGACAGTCAGTGGGACTTCCATCTCGCCGAGCATCTCCTTTGTAAGTTGTGTCCTCTTCGGCACGTCCTGTTTCAGCACTATACATTTCACAGTGTCCACCGGGGCCGGTTTCATGTCCCGCGTATCCGTCTTCCCTGAAAACAGGCTGCTCCCCGAGAACAGGTAGAACCCGCCCGCGGCGACCAGTCCGACGACCAGCGATATTATGATCAGCATTTTATCTCTCATTTTCGTTCGCCTTCTTTCGTTTGTTATTCGAGACGATTGCAACATTCCGTCCTGCTGCGATAGTCCGCAATCGGCTCATTCGACCAGTCTGACGAACCCCGGCTGCCCCTCGATTGCGCCTTCGAGCCACATTGTCCAGACTGACGTATCCTGGAGACCCGCCTCGTATGTCGCCGTCCAGTTGCCGCCCGCGTAATCCGCCGGTATCTCTATCAGGTCTTCCTTCCACGTCCCGTTGCCGGAAAGGACACCGGGCCAGCTCTGCGAAAGAGTGTCGCAATGGTAATCGATCGTTTTCGCGCCCACGTCCGTATCGAATTTGTTTATGTGCATCACCAGGCCGGCCGCCTCGGGCGCGACATGGCCGAGGTTTATAGTCACAACTCCGCTGTCATTGAAGTTCATCGGGATCGCGCCGACTGCGGTAATCTTCGTTCCATTGTCGGGGTCGAACGCGGCATCAGGCGGCCCGGCGCGCAGGTTGAATCCATTTTCACTCGCGCCGTCCGTCGCCCTTATGTTCAGCCTGTACTTGCCCGTGCCGTAGTCGTTTATGTTTATCTCGAAACCGTCGGGCGATACCCATTTCATGTCGGTCCACGACACATCAGGTCCATAAGTTGCTTCCGCAATAAGCACATCATCTGTATAGTCGTTCGGAGTGTCGTCCGGCGCGTAGAGCGAGTAGATAGTAGTGTTGCGCCTGTTGATGGGCTGCGGGTGCGAGCCGCCTGGCGCGTTTCTTATCTCGTCGATCCGCAGGCCCGGAGCGGCGTTGTCGCCGCCGTTGTTCCACGTGTCGGGATCGAATATCTCGACCTTCGCGATCGTCGTGCCGTTTATCGAATAGTAGTTGTCCGGTATCTCGATCATGAAGTCGTAGCCGCCGGGTTTGTGGTCGGGGTTGGGCGTGCCGTCATTGAGCCAGCGCGTCGACAGCGCGTCGCCATACGAGTAGTAGCCGTAAGGGCCGAACATCGAAAGCGTCATGACGCCGTTCGCGCCGTATTCGCCGCCGCCTGTAATGTCGATAGGAAGATACGCGTTGAACTCGGCGACCGCCGAAACCGACACGCTAAGGAAATTACTGCCTATAACCGGGGCGAGGAAATTCGCGGAGGAGGCGGTTACATCGACAACGTATCTATTGCTGATAGTCGGGTGTGGATATGCCGTTACAACGATTGATCCGTCGCCGTCGGTGAAACCGTTGCGGGCGGCGTAGTCCAGAGCTGCCGACGCGGCCAGGCTGTAGTAGGGAAGCTCGCGAACACCGGCCAGCGCGGCGGAATCCGCGGCGTGCTGCATCCGCGCCCGCAGGAGGAACCCACGTCCGAGATCGAACGCCAGCGCCATCGTGCCCAGTATCACCGTCAACGATATGACATATAACACAAGGCTCTGCCCCCTGTTGTTATTCGCGTGTTTCAACACTTTCGCTCACCTCAAAGATTCCCCTCATATCTGAATTCCGATGTCGCGCTGAGCGTGCCGGGCACAGCTACACCCGTAATTCCGATCAAAGGCACATAAGGCTGCGCCGCGATGCTGATCCGTATCGATTCAATATTCGTCGAGTTCGGCAGAAGTTCTATTGTTATATTGTCTGCAATATTCTGAGTCTGCGCCGACGGCAGCCCCGTGAGCCTGCCCGACACTGTAGCGATTATCTTCGACGCATCCTGCGAGTAGTTGACGTCCCAGTCCTGGAGCACGACCGCCTCGCGCGCCCCGTCCCTGACAGCATTGTTGAAAGTCGTCTGAGTCCACAGCACAAAACCCCACTCGAGCAGTCCCAGCAGCATCACAAGGAATATCGGGATAATGACAGCGAACTCGACAATCGCCTGTCCACGCTGACTTTTCAGTATTTTTTGTAAGCATATTTTCAACATTTTCGTCACCCCGCCCCACGTCATTTCACAATGGCCGGTAGTACAATATTCGCTATTATGCAACCTGCCGCAATCGCGCCCGAATACGGGAACATGCTCCCCGCATTCTCTTCCGCGTCCGGTTTAATACCGCCGATGCACAGCAGCGTTATATTCTTCATATTTGTTAGCGTTTCCCTGCCGCGCCCGGCTGCCAGCACCCTCACCAGCGCTATCAGTCCGCCCGCGACGGCAGAGAATAAAAATGTATAGAAAGCGAACTCGGCACCTTTGAGCGCACCAATCGCCGCCAGCATCTTCACATCGCCGCCGCCCAGCCCGCCTGCCGCGAACGGCAGCAGCATCAGCGCGACGCCCGCCCCTGAACCCGCGACGGAAAACCAGAACCCCTGCACACCGCCGCTGTATATGTTCAGCGCTATCGCCACCGCGATAATCGGAAAAGTCAGTGCGTTCGGAACAATACGCAGGCGCATATCTATCCCGACCGCCGCCGCAAGAAAAACAAGCAGAATTATGTTTTCTATTGTCCAGATCATGATTCCTCCAGTAAGGGAAGGACGGGAGGCCCGCGCCCCCCCGGGACGGGCCCCCGTTTCCCCTCTCAGGTCAATGCGGATTCGAAAGCTCTGTGCCCGCGGATGTGAATACACCTTCTATCTGTCCGCGGAACGCTATCAGCACAGCGATTATCACAACCGCCACGAATGCAATAATGAGCGCATACTCCGTGAGGCCCTGACCCTCTTCGTCAGCAAAAAGTCTTTTCATCAAGTCGTACATAGCTGTTCTCCTTTCATTGCTCCCGAAGTCGTTCAGGTCGTGGATATGCCTGTTTTCGAGTACGCCAATCCAGAGCCCGGTGCGACGGGCGAACGGGTTGGCCGAGACTTCGGCGGCCCGGCGAGCCTGGCGGTCGGCCTTTTTCAATGCGGCCACCGCTTTAGCCCCGTGGCTTTGCGTCCTCCCCTTTCGAGGAGTTTGCCCTGTTAACAAGCCCCGCCACTTTTTGGTTTTGCGGCGGTTGGTGTTTTTGGTGCGATAGTTGTCCGGGCTGCACGCTCCCCTGAGACATGCGCCCGGTCGGGATCAATGCGGATTCGCAAGTTCTGTGCCTGCGGATGTGAATACGGCTTCGATCTGGCCGCGGAATGCAATGAGCACCGCAATGATCACCACTGCGACGAACGCGATTATGAGCGCATACTCCGTGAGACCCTGTCCGCGCTCGTCTTTTAAAAGGCTGTGCAGTAAGGCAGTCATGTCGTTTACCTCCTTTCTCTTTGGGCCGAAGTTTTTTCTGCCCCGGTGCTCTTACACAAAAACCCACCTGTCTTCCGCTGCAATGCTGCCGCCGACAAGTGGGGGGGTCTGTGGCGAAGCCGCTTCAAGCGTTTCGCCTCTTGTAACTTCGGCAGCCCGGCCGGCTTAGCGGTTACCTTTCTTTCCGGCATTCGCCTTAGCCCCGTAACTTTGCGTCCCCGCTTTTCAGCGGGTTTGCCTTTTTCGGCTTAACTGTATTATTCCCAATATCCGCAAAATTAAACTATGATGTTCGTCACAGTCGGTACATTTACCTACAGAACGTAGTGTCGTGTCAACAAAGAAAAGACGTAAGAGCCAATTGCAAAATTGTGTTCGTAGCGAGGTCGAGCGAAATTGTTCAGAGCAAGGCGGAGGTGTAAAATCCTCGCAGGCGTACTTGTAGAGTACGTCGAGGACGATTTTGTGCCGACAACGCAGCTATGGACAATTGCAGCCGACCGCAGCCGAATCAGAATTTTGCAATTGGCTCGTAAGATGGGTTTGCGTAATAACGATAAAAGTGTAGGGCGGGGTCACCGTACACCTGCTTGCGATATTACAAGCCTGACGTGACAGTAGTTAGTAGAATTTCCTGGAGGCACGATCCGGAATTAAAGGGCAAGTTCCGGTCATGTCCCCAAAATTCATACAAAATATCTGTACTCGCACAAGTTTATTAATATACGCGAAAGTGTTACAGGTATCCCATACCCCTGAGATGCCTCATGGCTTTTTCCTTATCTTCTTCGCTAATTTCCCGCGTGTCATCGCCCGGAAAAGACGTTTCCCTGCGCCCGCCGGGGTCTTCGGGCGGCGAGGCGACCTGTCGAAAAAAAGGCAGCACCCTGCCGTCCATTTCCACCGGCGCGCTCAGGCCGAGAGCGTGCAGTATCGAAGGCGCCAGATCAATTATCTCCGGTTCGGATACAAGGTCAACACTCCTGTTTACGGCAGGACCACAACCGATGAATATCCCTCTGGGCGCATGACCGCCTGTCATCTGGTTCACCGTGAAGTTCTGTCCGAAAGGCGGCGGCTCGACAGGTATCGACAGTTCGCTGAAAGCCGGCACCGAAACGAGCCGGTGTTCGGAAATCATCAGGATGTCGGGGGCGAGATGCGCCATAGGGCCGCTATAGATATCCTGCCTGAGATGCACTGATTCAAAAACCGGCTGCCCCGTGTTCGGCTCCTTTTCATCCTCGAGCAGCTTCGCGAAACCATACAGCAGCCTGTCGGCCTTTTCAGGCGGCATCGTTCCGTGCGGCTCCCTGCCCCGGATATTCGCGTTCAGACCCAGCGCCGTCGTCAGGTTGTCGTGGCAGGTGTACATGGCGCAATTCGGCAGATCGAGCACTTCCATCGATTCATATATTTCCTGATCCGGCGCGGCGGGTTTTATCCTGACGGCACCCTTTGCCATAAGCAGCTTGAGAATATTGACACAATATTTTGTCGACCGGAACCCGTGATCTGAAAGGATAACATACGAAGCGTCGTCGCCGAACTTTTCCATTATCCGGGCGACCATGCCGTCCGCAAGATTATACGCCGCGGGAATCATATCTTTTGCTTCCGGCGGCAGCGATGCGCCATGGGCCGGGTGTTCGGGGTCCATCGCCGACCAGTAGCGATGCTGAACCCTGTCGAGAATATCAATGACAATCACGAGCAGGTCGACGTCATGTTCGCAAGCCAGTTCCGTCGCCGCCTCGACCCTGGCGAGGTCCTTTATGAGAGTCAGCTTCGAATGGCCGTCCATGACCCGCGCGATATCCGGCAATTGCAGACTGTTTATCGCCGACTCATATTTCGCCCTGTGCACGTCGGGCGGATACGCGTGTTCTTCGTGGCCGGGCAGACCGGCTATAAGGAAACCGTTAACAGGACAGGGCGGCTCGGTAAGCGGAAAATTCGCCACGCCGACCCTGTAGCCGGAGTCGCCTGCGATATCCCAGAATCTCGGCAACCTGACATCCCGCGAAAAAACGTGCCGGAATTTATACGGGGCTTCCATAATGGAGAAACTGTAGATTCCGGTCCGGTCCGGCGCGGCACCCGTCGAAAACGATGTCCAGGCAGGCCCCGAGTGGAAAGGCACAGTAGATTTCAGAGGACTGTACACACCCTCGCGCATCATACGCGTCAGTGTTGGTATTCTGCCCTCGCGCGACAGCCGCGCCGTCAGAGCCGGGTCCGCCCCGTCCAGCCCGATAACGACAATCGGCAACCCTTTGTTGTTCGTCTTCGCTTCGATACCGCTCTCCTTTGTTTGTCGACGCAACAATAAGATTATAACCGAACTTATGCGATTCCAGATATTTTGTAAGAATTTCAGTCATGTCCCCAAAATTCTCACAATATAGTGAAAAAACGCACAAGTTAAACAACTTGAAAAAAGGACGAAATAGGTTAAAATAGTGGTTGCTTCGTTGCCAACGTAGCTCAGGTGGTAGAGCAGCTCACTCGTAATGAGCAGGCCAGCGGTTCGAGTCCGCTCGTTGGCTCTGGTGCAGTCCGGGGTGTTCGGTGCGACACCCTTTTTTGTTTTATTTGAACATAACGCCGCAATAACATGTATCATGGGAACGGGCGGCTCGACAGCTTATGGATACAAAACTTATCGCCATTATCGCAGTAGTGCTCCTGATTGTCCTGTTTGTTCCTTTCTATCCGTTCAGGCCCCTCAAGAAACTTATCCTCTTCATGTTCAACAAGTTCGTGCCGCTGCCGATAAAGTTCAAGGACATCGGCGGTATCCCGGTATTCGGGATGCGCCTGTTCGACGTTAAGATAGCGCTCGGGCCGATGGGCCGGCTCGAAGCAGAGGAAATGCACCTGAAACTGCGTTTCCTGTTCCGCATGCTCACGCTGCGCCGCCCGCACTTCAACCCGATAACGTTCTACAGGCCGAAAATCTATATCGACCAGACTGTCGAGATGCCCGAGGGCGGCGACGTGTGGTTTCTCTTTCCGTTCACTGCGATGAAACAGGTGCTCTCGATCCTGTTCGTGAACCTGACCGGGCTTAATGTCGTGCGGATGTACGGCGGCACGATGACTCTGAAGGGCAAGCGCGGCGAAACGACGATATCGAATCTCAACGGCGAATTCACCTCACACAGCGGCTTCACGAAAGTGCGCCGCCTGTCTTGCTATGTCGGCGACGGAAACATCGAGATACAGTTCCCGCGCAAAGGCCCCACACACGAGGGCCGCCTGATTGTCAGGAACCTGCATCTCGAAGACCTCAAAGCGCTCAAGGTGCCTAAAATGCTCACGGGGCCCGTCAATATCGAAGCGGCAATATTGAGCAGAAAAGATGAGAGCGAGATCACCGGCCACATATCGTCGCCGTCTCTTTTCATGCGCGACGTGCCCATTCTCGACTTCCGCTCGCCGCTCCACTTCCAGGACGAAACCCTCACGCTCAGCAGCATGAAGGGCCGCATCGGCGAGTACGCTCTGACCGGCAAACTCGTCGCAAACGTGGTAACGGACATCACAGACCTGCAACTGTACGGCTCCGGCAGGGGACACGCCTCCGGGCTGATCCTCCGGATGCTTAACATGAAACCGTTCATCTCGAGCAGCGGTCTGGACGTCGACGTGCATCTGTGGGGCGACCTCAACGAGTTCTACGAATTCAGCGGCGACATAAAACTTAAAATGACTGACAGCGTAATTGATTTCGCCGAGATCGGCGAAGGAACCATGGTCGATTTCCCACTCGGGCCGATCCCCAACGCCGAATTGAATATGAACCTTGAAAAAGGAACCCTCACTTTCACCAACTCGAAACTGTGGACAGGCAGCCTCGAGATCGACTTCGAGGGCGAAATACCCATGCAGTTCGACGAGGAACAGGACCGTGTCTACCGCTCGCAGTTCAACCTTGAGTTCAACGCACGCTGCGGCAACCTCCAGGACATCGCCAACCAGTTCGGCATGAACAATATCTCCGTGGAAGGTACAGCGGAAGCCGATTTCAGGATGTATTGCGACTTCGAGGACAGGATTCTCGAAATGAACGGCGCAGGCCACTTCGCCGCACGCAACGTGCGAGTCACCAGCCTGCCGCTCGGCAAACGCAGCTCGCTCGATGGAATAGTCGACATCCTGTTCGACTCGATAGAATTTATGCCGGTACTCGAGACTGAAGGTGTAGGCATCGAGAAACTCGAATGCACGAGCAGCCTCGTAGACTTCAGCGCCGACGCCTACCTGGGCTTTTTCACAAAACAAATGGAAATAGAGGGAGCCGTATCCGCCGCGCCCGCTTTCCTGCGCCGTGGCCGACTCTTTAAAATCTTCCCCGGCTTCGAGAAAATCACAAAGCGATTCCGGCCGCGCTTCAGGATTTCCGGCAAGATAGGCGCCACCCCGCGGCTCGACCTGCTGCTTCGCGACACAATCAGAGAAATATTCAACATCGCCCCCTTCGAGCGCATCGAAGACGGACGCCGCGAAACCACACTCGTCAAACGGCTCCGCGGCAATGCCGACAAAAACGACAACGGCGAATAATGCAGGTGAATAATATAGCTGCATTGCGCTGTTTTCAGCAATCAAATTAAGTATTCGTTTTCTCCCCTTCCATTGCGGGTTCGGCAATGCGTGGCTAAAATGTGTGACCATGAGCTCCTGTATTTGCAGCATATTCGGCGCGAGGCCGCAATTCATCAAAGTGTGCGCGATGTCGCGCGCGCTCGATGCCTTTGACGACATCGAACACGTAACCATCCACACGGGCCAGCATTACGACAAGATGCTCTCGGGCGTTTTCTTCAACGAACTTAACATCAAAGAACCGGACTACCACCTCGGGCTCGCCGCACCGAACCGCTCCTGCCCGACAGGTGAGATGATGCTCGAAATAGAAAAAATGCTTCCCGGAATAAAGCCCGGCATTGTGCTGGTCTACGGCGACACCAACTCGACGATGGCGGCCGCCCTGGCGGCGTCGAAACTCGACTTCGACATTGCACACGTCGAGGCCGGACTGCGCTGCGGCGACATGACGATGCCCGAGGAACTCAACCGGTGTGTCACCGACCGGCTCTCGAAAATACTGCTTTGCCCGACGGAATCGGCACGCCGCAATCTCGAATCCGAGCGGAACACAGGTGATATATTTGTGCCCGGCGACGTCATGGTCGATACATTTTTTATTTTTCGCGAATCAGCAATTAAACAATCTTCGATTATCGACACTCTCACGCTCGACTCCGGCAAATATTTGCTGCTCACTGTGCATCGCGCGGAGAATACGAATGATCCGGAAAACCTTATATCTATTATGGACGGTTGCGGGGCTGCGGAGCGACGGATCATATTCCCCGCACACCCGCGCACCATCAATTTCATGAAGAAACACGGCATCGCCACCGCCCCGAATGTCGAGTTGATCGAACCGGTTTCTTATATTGACATGCTTGCGCTGGAGGCGGGCGCGGCAAAGATACTTACCGATTCCGGCGGCGTGCAGAAGGAAGCATATCTGGCGGGCGGGTGCTTGGCGAAACGACCATTCAAGTGCGGGACGGCCCCAAACCATCCACCCAATGGCTGCTCACCCTGGGAGGTTTGGTTCCGGAATCCTTTCTTGTATTCCTATTCGCCACAGTCGCCATTGCCGGCGTGGTAGCAGCTTTC
>JAJRTR010000023.1 GCA_024278215.1 bacterium | reverse complement strand
GTATCCGTTCACAAGTAACTGTCCTCAACGGTACATCTGAAATTCCTGGAATGCAACGACTGTGTCGTTGCAACTGTGAAGAAGTCGCATTTCGCAAAAACTGACGTTTTTACATTCCAGGATTTTCTGTTATCGCCGTTATACTAATGAACGCCGAAACGGAAAGCGCCGGCTTTCAACGTAAAGTTTTCGTGACAACTCTTTGTGCTGAATCGCCCTGGCGGGCCTTCATTCATCTCCGCAACTTGCGCGGACCGATACCGCTTTGGTACACTACTCACGGAGGGATCACCCATGGATAAATCTACGTCGAACGCCCGGTCCGGTTTCATCTCCGTTCCCGTGTGGGTAATGATTGTGACGGGAATCAACACGCTGTTTTATATTCAGGCGTTGCGCGACATACCCATAGCGCCCGGCATCACCGACAGGCTGCTGCCACTTGCGGCAACGATGCTGCTCGCGCCGGTCGCCGCCGCGCTGCTGACATGGTTGTGGAAACCCGCGGCGTCGCTCATGATCGGAACAGCGCTCGCAATCGCAGGCAGATACTTCATGTTCGCGCCTGACCAGGAAACATTCGTGCGTGGCCTGTTTTTCGTTTTCACCGGCTACCCGATGTTCTTTGTCGGTGTGCTGTCATTTGTCAACAAGCGAAGTTTCCCGTCGAGGTACAGATCGTTCGGTGCCGCGCTCGTCGCGGGTGGCATAATGTGGGCGGCGGCGTTCCACCTTCTCATCCGCCGGTTCGATAACGCATACAACCAGAACATGTTGTCTGCCTTTTTCGTGGTAGTGTTGCTGTTGGCATTATGGGGCCTATTTTCGTCGCGGTGGGCCGGCGAAAGCAAAGTTGATACGAAAGATGCTAATGCAGAAAATGAGGAGTGCCCGGCAGGCGGCGCCGCGAAAACATTCATTCTGCTGCTCATGGGGTTCCCGCTTCATTTCGCGTTCATGGTGTTCGGCAAGCCCGAGTTTCTCGCTTCGCGCTGCGCCGCTCCGTTCGACACGCTCGTGATCGCCGTTGTCGTGGGAGTGACCGCCGGGTTCGGTCTCGCGGTCGCATGGGAGATCACGAACCGGCCGTTCCGCAAAGCAATAAATTACATGCTGCTTATCGGAAATATTGCGGCGGCGGCTTATTTCTATTTGCTTTATGACCTCTCTCCCGCCGGCTGGCAGGTCTGGGTGGTCGCGGTGTGTGCCGCGCTGACGGTGCTGACGCTGCACCGAATACTTGCATTCGCAGTCGCGCAGGCTTCGTGGGTGCTTCCACTTGCGGCAGGACTTGCGATGTCGCTCGCCGCGCTTCTTACGTTCGGCGTAGACGCGGGCGTGCTTCTCGAGAATCACATACCGGCTTTCCACGGCTATTTTTTCATTCCTCTCGCGCTCGTATCGCTGATTACGCTCAAGTTTACGGCAGGATACAAAGGCGAAGCCCGGAGTGAACGGCCGCATAGGGGGTTCGGCGCTGTTTTCACTGTCTTCGCGATGTTCCTGATTATACCTTGCATGGGATTTTACTCTTCCGAGAAGGCAGACCGCGCGGTCGAAGCTTCACAGCCCGAACCGCTTGTTTTCGCAAGCCTGTACACGTGGTACGGGGCACCCGGCGGCACGCTCGGCAGCACTTTCCAGGGGATCGATTTCAAAAGGGAGGGCGCGGGCGGCGACTTCGAGATACTTGATTCCAACATGAAGAATGTCGAGATTGTCGATAACGACAAGGGGCTGTTCCGTGTGCGCGGCGAGTCGCTCGGAGCGGAAGGCAATAAGCTCACCCTGGGATTTGAAATGCCTGCGGCGCTGGTGCGGGAAAAGCCGAAGATGTATATCACTATGGCATATATCCAGAACAAACCGGTCGATAACTTATGGCTCAGTATCGTCGAAGGCGGAAAACAATACCGAACGAAAATGTCGTCCCACACACGCATGTACAACGAGAGATACACGTTCCCGGACAGCTTTAAGGTAAGCGATACGAAGGAGACGACACCCGCCGGCACTGCCCGCCTGACGATCGGGATGGAATGCCGCGAGCCCGGCGAATATATTATCGATTTCGACTTTGTCAGGTTCTCTCGCTGGCGGCACTGGGACGAGGACTTCAAGACCTATTACGATAAAGAAAAGAAATTGTGGTACAACGATCCGCCGAAAACACTCGCGGCCGCGCATAAAGTAAGATATGTGGGAACTCCGTGGCCCGACATAGAATCCTATTCGAACTTCGGCTACTACGACTCGATGGATACGCGTGTCATGCGTTCACAACTGAAGTTGATGCAGAAGGCCGGCATCGACGTTGTCCTTTTCATGCACCCCTACTCGGCGGATGTCATAAGGAAAGGTATCGAACTGATAAAAGAAAATAATCTGAATCTTAAAGTATCGTGGTACTGGACCGGCGACGACGTGGATGGTTTTGTAAAAGAAATGATGGCGCTGGGCCGTGACCCGTTGTGGGCGAAAACCAATGGTAAACCGATTGTGGTAATCGGCCCGACCGGTCTGCGCGAAAAGCCGTTCGAGCAATATCGCGGGAGATTCGAGCAGATGACGAAAGCGGGAATATTCGTTGTCGGCGACAGCTACGCGCCTCCGAAAGACGAGCTGCTGTCGCTGGTCGACGGTCAGTACTACTACGACACCACCGGTCTCTACCGCGCACGTTGGGGCGGCAAAGATATAGAAGTCGCACAACCAGACGGCACTTTCGTCACAGGCTACGGGCATCTGTTCACGATATTCGACGCTGTTTCAAAAATCACTCACGCCCACCACGACGTGTTCCTCGCGACAGTGATACCGGGCTTCGACAACACTTCGGTGCACGGTTTCGAGGGCAGCCCGCTCTACGACGGCCGCCCCGGCACAATCGTGAAAAGGCACGACGGTAAAACCTACGCCGAAACATGGCGGGCCGCCATCGACTCCGGTGCGGACTGGGTCTGCATCGTCTCCTGGAACGAACTGCACGAAGGCACCGAGATCGAGCCTACTTTAGAAGACGGCGTCAAATACATCAGGCTCACACGCGAATGGGCGGCGATGTTCAAGTCCGCGAGGGGACGTTGATAGAGCTGAAGTTCGGGAGTTCGTGTCAAAAAAAACTGGTAACACTTTGGGCCGCATTGTTGAAATATGCGGTTTTAGTAATTGGGGTATTGGGACAAGACCTGAATTTGCGCTTCAACCCCGGATCGTGACAGCGGAAAACTTGCAGCAGGTCATTCGACAAGGCTTCTGGCGTAGTTTTTTCCGGCGGTGGGGTCCGCGCCATAGAAGTCCGCGCCGATCTCGTCGGCGAATTCCTGGTCCAGCGGCGCACCGCCGACCATGACCTTGACACTCCCGCGCAAGCCTTCTTTCTCCAGCATTTCTATAACTTCCTGCATTGACGCCATCGTTGTAGTGAGCAACGCGCTGAGTCCGACAGCGACAGGCTTGTGTTCTTTGACTGCGGCAACAAATTTCTCGGCAGCGACGTCGACACCAAGGTCAACCACCTCGAAACCCGCGCCCTCGAGCGCCATGACGACAAGGTTTTTGCCTATGTCGTGCAGGTCGCCCTTTGCAGTTCCGACAACAATTTTACCGACGGCCTCGACACCGCTTTCGACAAGCAGCGGTTTGAGGACATCCACTCCACCTTTCATGGCGCGGGCGGCGACGAGCATCTCCGGAACAAAATATTCGCCCTTCTGGAACAGGTCGCCCACTTCGTCCATCGCCGGGATCAGGGCTTCTTTCAGTATCTTTTCCGGGTCCATGCCGCCGGCTATAAGTTCCTGAACCCTGCCGGTTGTTTCTTTCGCTTTTCCGCTCTTAACGTATTCTTTCAGTTGATCCATCGCTTGCTCCTCAAGCTTCATTATGTGAAGTATCGAACTCTACTTCAGTATATCAGAATATCGGTTCTGAATATAGATGTTATTTCTCATTTTCGGGCATGTTCGCGGTCACAGGATGCTGCTGCATTGAACCGACTCGATAATAATTTTCTGTAAAATTGCCAACGGTCCGGTTCGGCACTATATTTATTACCAGCCTGTTTATTGGAGAATAATGAAATGGGAATGACGATAACGGAAAAAATACTGGCCGCCCACGCCGGTGTGGACAGCGTGGAACCGGGCGAGATTGTCGACGCGAAACTGGACGTGATCATGTGCCATGATGTAACCACTCCGCCTGCGATAGATATGCTCGAAAAAAACGGAATGGACAGTGTCTCGGACCCGGACCGCATTGTGGTGATACCGGATCATTTCGTGCCGAACAAAGACATTGCTTCGGCTCAACTCAACCTGCGGCTGCGCAAATGGGTGAAAAAACACGGGATAAAAAAGTTTTATGATGTGGGCCGCAACGGCGTGTGCCACGTGATGCTGCCGGAAAAGGGACTTGTGAAACCCGGCGAAACGATAATCTGCGCGGACTCGCACACTTGCACACACGGCGCGTTCGGCGCGTTCGCCACGGGAGTGGGCAGCACGGACCTCGCGGCGGCGATTTATTCAGGCCGCCTGTGGTTCAAAGTGCCGTCTTCGATCAGGGTGGAACTTTCGGGTGAACTTCCCGAAGGTGTGTGCTCGAAGGATATTGTGCTTGAACTCATAAGGATGATCGGCGTGGACGGCGCACTCTACGAAGTGCTCGAACTAACCGGCGACACCCTGCCAGGCCTTTCGATGAGCGCGCGCATGACGATCACGAATATGGCGATCGAAGCAGGCGCTAAAACGGGAATAATCGAGCCGGATTCGGTGACGGAGGAATATTTAAAAGCGCGCGGCGTCGAAGATTACGAGGTTGTCCGCTCGGATGCGGACGCTCAATACAGCAGGACGATTTCCATAGATGTGTCGTGCCTCGAGCCTATGGTTGCGTTTCCGCATCTGCCGTCCAACGGCAGAAGTGTTACCGAGATCGACGAAGGAGAAGTCGAGATCGACCAGGCGTATCTCGGCTCGTGCACCAACGGAAGGATAGAAGACCTGCGGATCGCGGCGTCGATATTAAAAGGGAAAAAGATCGCGCCGGGCGTGAGGATGCTGGTGGTGCCGGGTTCGACAGAGGTGTGGAAACAGGCGATGAGCGAAGGATTGCTGGCGATATTCGCGGATGCCGAATGCGCCGTTTCGAGCACGACATGCGGGGCGTGCCTCGGCGGCCACATGGGCATACTGGGTGAAGGCGAAAAGTGCATATCGACAACCAACAGGAATTTCACGGGCCGCATGGGACACCCGAAATCCGAAGTGTATCTCGCCGGCCCCGCAACTGTCGCCGCATCGGCTGTCAGGGGTTTCATAACCGACCCGAGGAGGATCTGAAATGAGAGGCAAAGCACACGTTTACCGGAGAAACGACATAAATACAGACGAGATTATCCCGGCCCGTTACATGGTGAAGTTCGACGAGCGAGAAATGGGGAAACACTGTCTCGAGGACCTGGATACGGACTTCACTGCGAAAGTGACAGAAGGCGATTTTGTCGTCGCGGGGCACAACTTCGGATGCGGATCAAGCCGAGAACATGCGGTGTGGGCGCTGCGGGGCGCGGGTGTTAAAGCGGTAATCGCGTCGAGTTTCGCGCGGATATTCATGCGCAACGCGATCAACGGCGGTTTCCTTGTAATAGAAGCGCCCAACGCGGATGAGATAATAAAAGACGGCGATGAGATCGAGATCGACCCGATGGCGGGTGAAGTGCGCGACCTTACAAACGGCAAAACGATAAGCTTTCAGCCGATGCCGGGGTTCGCGATGGAGATCATCGAGAGTGGTGGATTACTACAATATCTGAAAAACAAAGGTTGATAATACCCCATTATGCCCAATACCGTTTATACGTGAGAGCATGAAGCGCTTTGGAGTGCGGTGATTCATCACCACCTTGCCTTTCCGCCGGGAATTAACACCCGGGCCGCGAAAGCGACAATAAATTGTCGCACTCCAAATGAGCCAATTGCAAAATTATGTTCGTAGCGAGGTCGAGCGAAATTGTTCAGAACAAGGCGGAGGTGAAAAATCCTCGCAGGCGTACTTGCAGAGTACGTCGAGGACGATTTTGCGCCGACAACGCAGCTATGGACAATAGCAGCCGACCGCAGCAGAATCAGAATTTTGCAATTGGCTCCAAATTCAAGTCGGTTGTTGTTAATTAAGCAGTATTGCCATTGGCCCCATTATCACGCTGTAATCGACAGAATGTTGTCACTAAATAACTTTTCTGTGATATTTTATTAAATGGCTTGCCAATTTGACGAAATAATAATAGAATTCCAGTCAGGGAGCGAATGCTATGTTACTGGATAAATTATACGACAGCAAGATGTACATCGCATTGCGTAAGCAGATCGACACTACCACATTAAGACAGAAGGTTATTGCGAACAACCTCGCCAATGTGGAAACCCCGCACTACAAGCGCAATGAAGTTCGTTTCGAGGACGCCTTCAAAATGGCCCTTGAAAAGAATCCTACGCGAATTCCCGGCTGGCGGACTGATGCCAGGCACATGCCTATCAACCCCAAAACGGATTTGCACGATGTAGTGCCGGAAATATGGAGACAGAACGACACGTTATCGCGCGCAGACGACAACAATGTGGACCTCGATGTGGAAATGGCGCAGCTGGCAAAGAACCAGTTGCTCTATGACGCTGTGATGGAAAGGATGTCGGCCACATTCAAGGGGCTCAACAAGGCAATATCGTCAAGATGATAAAAGGAAGGGTATAGAACATGAAAATAGGACCGACACCACCGGTACCGCCGAATATTTTCGACGATGTCAAAGTTAAGGCTTTTAACGTACCCGGCAAATACGAAGGCGCCACTTTCGGCGAAATCATAAAAAACGCTGTCGAGGATGTTAATGCTACCATTAAAAATGCCGACAAGAAGAGTTTCCAGCTTGCGATGGGTGATATAGACGACGTATCGGAAGTCATGATCGCCGGGCAGAAAGCCGCGCTTGCGTTGAATCTCACACTTGAGATCAGGAATCGGCTTGTCGAAGCCTATCAGCAGACACTTAGAATGTCTATGTAAACAAAATTTATACATAATAACAGGAAAGAAACGAAACCACGAAACCGGGCGCGAGCCCGGTTTTTTCGTGCGTGTGAGAATACCGGAAAAAAGCGTGCAGGCAAATTTCAGCACTTATGTCGGGTCAATAGAATATGGAATATTTGAACAGGGAATAGTTTTCGGTGTAATCGAGGAAAAGGTTTTGCTTGATTTCGACGAGTATCTCCGAGTTCGTTTCGGGGTTGACCATCGAGTAGCGGAGTTTTCTCGATTCGCGGTCGAGAGACGGTTGCAGCTTGTTTACGGTTTCGTATGATATGGAGAAGTCGCTCCAGTCGGAAAGCTCATATTTGATGCCGTAGATATTTTTTGTTTCCGGTCCGTATTTGTTGTTGTAGACTTTTGACAACTTGTACACAGCGTCGATATTTTCGACGAACGGCCACTTGAGCTGCATGTTTGAGATGCGCTCGACTTCGTCGACCGGCACACCGCGCCGCTCCTTGCTTTCTTCTTTATAAGACAGGAAGGTGCTGATTGTGCCGAGATCATGCCTGAGCTTATAATTATAAGTCATTGTATCTTTTGTGACGTTACCCTTTTCATAGTCCGTTTTCTTGAAGTTGAGTTCGAGGGTGGTCGAAGGCTTGTTTGCCAGAGGCAGGAATTTCACGATGAGAGGAATAGATTTTGTGCGGCTGCCGCCTTCCTCGAATTTCCGGCGTTTGAATCCCAGAACAGTCGTGAGCCTTTTGTTGAATCTGTACTGCATCGAAGTGTTGAACTCTTTAAGACCTTTGGACGCATATCCGCTTTCGGACCTGAAAAAGCTGCCGACGTCCTCGTATTTTGAGGAAACATAGAGTTTCTTTTTTCTGTAATTGTGTTCTATTTTATATGCGGTGTCGTCGCCCAGCCCACTATAGCGGCTCTGAGCGAACTCGACTTTTGTCGTTCCATTTTTTTGTTTCTTTTCGGCGTTGAAACCGGCGATAGAGTTGAAAACTTTGTTGCCGCCCCTGAGCCTTGTCAGCGTGTTGGTTACATATTGAATGCCGTATTTTATGCCTTTCGCGGGCATTTCATTGTCGTAGCGCGCACCGTAGAGGTCGATTCTGTTGCCGCCGCGGTTGTTCTTGAATTTCCCGCCGAATACGTGCATGTTCGCGTTTCCCATGTTGACCTTGTATTCGCCGCCGAGAAGTCTCGAGCCGCTTAGTGAATAGGGCGTGTATCTCGGGTGGATGTCATACATCTGGGTCAGGGTATTATCGGTTTTAAGCTTTGCGGTGAAAACTTTCAGGTCGGTTAAGGATTCCGTATCGTCGCCGTCGCTTGTGCCGTTCATGGTGATTGTCGTGGAAAACATGCGCGATGTGTTGTCCTCGCCGAGCAGGGATGTCTGTGTGCGAAGCCCTACCTTGTATATCAGGGCGTCGTGCGGTCGCTGTGAACTTTTATCTTCAGCACCGTTGACCTTAACTTTTTCAAAGCCGTAGGAAGTGTTGTAGGCGAATTCCGTGTAGGGCTCTGTTGTGTAAGCCTGCGTGATACCGTAATCGGGGCCTTCGCCCATCGTCGGCATGAGGAAGCCCTTAGCGAGAGTTTCTTCTTCGGTGGGTTTCTGGACGGTTGCTTCGGGTTTCAGGGCGACGATGGTGGTTGCGGCAGGTTGTGTTTCCGGGGGCGGCTGTGTTTCCGCGGGTGCCGACATCTGCTCGACATACTGTGTCGCTCTCGCAATGGTCATGTCGCGCCGTTTTGTGCCGCTCATGAGCCTGGCGCTGTCTATGCCGCGTTTTTTGTGACGTTCGTCGGGTGATGTTTTTTGGGGAGCGCCCTGCGCCGCAACTCCTTCGGGAGCGGGGGGTTCGACCTTGAACTTCCACACGATGGAATCGAGTCTTTTGCCGGTGGGCGTGTGTGCGGAAACAACTGCTGTGTGCACACCTTCGTACAGCGCTTTTTCGGGAATATATAAAATGGAATCTTCGGATACAAAACTGTTGCCGGTAACGTCGCGGCCGTCAACGATCAATTTTACAGTTTCGGGATTGACGGATTCCGGCATTTCGTTGAAGTTGACACCGATAGCGGGGGCGGTGTTGTCAGTGATGGTCTGAGCCGGGGGATAGACATATCGAAGGGGAGGCGTCCAGCCTACGGAGAAAGACCACTTCGCATAGGGTTTCGGCGTTTCCGCGTTTGCCGAAAGCAACAACTCGACATCGTGTTCGCCCTGCAGGAGTGCAACAGGAGGCTTATAGAAGATGTAGCCCCTGTTTATGTCGCAATATTGAGTGACGTCCTGGCCGTCCACGATCAGTGTCGGTTCGTACCACACTTTGCCGGGGATGTTTATGTAGTCCGCGCCTATTACGGGTCTGCGTGATTTGAGAACGGCGTTGGGGCCGGGATAGACTATTACGCCATCTTTAGAGAAAGACCGCGTGCCGGACATGTCCACTGCCAGAACAGGCGCGTGAACAGACACGCACACGAACAGGGTAAGCATTACCGCAAGCCACAGGAATAGCTTGCCTGCCGGCTTTATTTCACCCGCATTTCGTGACATTGCAATAGACCTTTTCATAACCTGTTACTGACTGCTGAAAATAATCGTACATTTGTCTCTGACTTTAATCAGGTAACCATTCCAAGCTTTCATGGTACCTGTTTCATTTACTGAATATGCACCGTTATCATATACGTAAAGCCGGGAATCCACAATACCCAGGTTGTCGGCCTCTTCGAGAGTGTATCTGGTACCGGCGAATTCAATGCCGATATTATCCCCCCACGGAATATCGATTCTATAAGGATCGCCGATAATATTCCAGCCTTTCGAGAGCGGGAGTTCCAGCGGAAGCGCGTTCGGGATCGCCTTGCCGGAGATGTCTATCGTCTTTTCTTCGTCGGAATAGAGCCAGTAGCCGACTCCGGCCTGTATGTCTACTTTCTGGTTGCTGTCCGGGTCGTAGAACTCGTTTTCATAGAACTGGTACATGTTGAGCGTATCCTGGAAGTCGTCCGCAAGGTGCATGCGAGCGTCGGTGGTTCGCGGGTCGAGCGGTATCGTCACGAGATTCCAGCCCTTCTTTATGGTGTGTGTGAGGGTTTCCTCGCCGACATCTTTCGCGTCGACGGAAACTTTGAATTCCCTGGTGTTGCCGTCGCTTCTGAATGTATACGGCGACGCGATATCGAGTTGCGCGCCGGTTGTGAGGTCCTCGACGGTGACATTGTAGCGGTCGGCGTCGTAGGCCCTGAGCGGGAAGGTAATTGTAATGTCCTTGCCGTCGAGGTCTGTGTCGACAGCGAATTTCCAGGTGGAGACACCTGTGTAGAAGCCGCGGATGTCGTTGGCGTAGCGACCGGCCATGCCGCCCCAGTCGGGCTGCGGGAAGTACAGGCTTATGTAGGGTTCGATAGTAGGCGGTTCGGGTTTGTCCAGACCGTCATAGGCGAGGCGCCCGTTGGAAACCACGCCGATGAAGTTGTCTGTGTCCTCGACACCGCCGCCCTGCGCGGCCACCTGGAGTTTGAAGTCGAAAGTAGGCTGCCTGATGACGCGGGCGATGCCGCCGAGCCTTTCCGAGCCGGGATCGAACAGCAGGTCGCAGCCCGACGGCAGCAGTGAAACGTCGCCGCATTTTATGAAGTAGCCTTCGCTCTGCGACAGTTTTTCAGTGTCCGCGACCTGGTCGTAGCCGCTCCCGTTATATGAATAGGCCGTGCCGCCGACGATCCAGTTGTTGTCGGCTGCGGCGGACATGCTGAGGGTCTCGCCGGTGCTTGTGTTTTTCACCATCACGTCGCCGAGCAGCATCGCCCTGTTGTAGGGCACGCCGATCTGGTTCCAGCCGTTCTCGAGGTGTACCGTCTGGAAAGCGGTTGTGTCCGACACCTCGACGGTAAGGCTGTAGCTGATGCTGTCGTCGAAGGGCATTACCCAGAATCCGTCGCCCGAGCCAATCGAGAACTCGGTTTTGTATTTCGCGAGTATCGGGTCGTCCTGCGTGACGGCCGGGTCCCATTTCCTGATGGCGTAGCTCGTGCTGCCGAGGAACGAAGCGGGATTGGTTGTCACCGGGTTGCCGGGGATGGAAATCATCGCCCACTTGTCCGCCGGTATCGTGCCTGAGATTGTCACGGCGTTGGAGATATTGACTGTGACGGAATCCTGTGTGAGGTTGCCCGAAATGTCCGTGACACTGAGCCTGATGGTGTAATCGCCGGAGAGTTCGGAAGTGTCCCATGTGGTGAATGTGCCGGAGACAACCCCTTCATTTCCGGAAGCTATTTCCTTCCAGGAAGTACCGCTGTCGGGGCTGTATTCGACGGAATAAGAAATCGCATCGCCTTCGTCGTCGGCTGTGCCTGTTATGATGACCGAGCCGTCCGAGATGCTTGTGCCCGAAGTGGGGGAGAAAATCTGCGCGGTCGGCGCAAGTGTGTCTTTCAGTATGTAGAATACATCGGTGGCGACGGCGGATACGTTCAGGACATTGTCGTATGCGATGACAGACACATAGTTGTAGCCTTCCGCCATGTTGTCGAAGTCGACGCCCCAGTTATCCGAATAGGTTGCCGCGTCGATGTTTTCCGCGATTGCCGTCCATTCGATAACCTGTTCGCCGCCCATCGAAGCTTCGGTCCATATTGTATATCTGGCGACATTAAGCAAAGAGCCGTCGTCGCCGAAGTCGACATCATACACGGCGCCGGGATCGCTTTTGTGCCAGGTGGTGTCGTTGTCCTGGTTATCCGTAATCGTGGGCGGTGTCGAGTCCTTCTTTACGTAGAAGACATCCGTTCCTGTCGCCGAACGGTTGCCCACGGAGTCGAAAGCCCTGACGGAAACGTAATTGAAACCGTCTTCGAGGCCGGCGATGTCGACCTGCCAGTCGTCAGTGTAGGTCCCCGAATTTATGCCGGAGGCGATGTCCGTCCAGGTGATGATTTCGCTGCCGCTCATGCCGGTTCCCGACCACACTGTATACTGCACGTTGTCGAGGTCGGCACCGTCGGGGTCTTCGAAGTCCACATCGAATACCGGCGTTGCCGAAGCGTTATACCATGTATCGTCACCAGCCTGGTTGTCGACGATCTGCGGCTTCGTGGTGTCTTTTTTAACATAAAACACATCGGTCGCGACACTGGAAACATTGCCGACCATGTCGTAGGCGCGTACGGAGACATAGTTATTGTCCTCGGCGGCGCTTGCGAAGTTTACAGCCCAGTTATCCGTGTAAGTTTCGGTATTCAGATTGTCGGCGATAGTCGTCCAGGTGATGACTTCCGAGCCGGACATCGCCGCGCCGGACCATATCGTATATTCCAGTTTATCGAGCAGCGAGCCACTCGTGTCGCTGAAGTCGACGTCGAACACCGCACCCGGGTCTTCCGCATACCAGGTGTCGTCGCCCGGCTGGTTGTCAGTGACGGCGGGCGGCGTCGAGTCTTTCTTCACATAGAAAACATCTGTGGCGGTTGCGGATACATTACCTACGGTATCGTAGGCGCGCACTGTGACGTAGTTGGTGCCGTCCTGCAGGCCGGGCATATCCACCTGCCAGTCGGTGGTGTATGTTGACTGATTGATGTCCGAAGCGATATTTGTCCAGGCGATGATTTCCGTGCCGCCCATGCCGGAGGCGGACCACACGGAATATTGCACGTTGTCGAGCAGCGAGCCGTCGGAGTCGCCGAAGTCCACATCGAAAACCGGAGTCGCCGAGGCGTTGTACCATGTATCGTCACCCGCCTGGTTGTCGGTTATCGCGGGCCCGGTTGTGTCTTTCTTTATATAGAATACATCGGTGGCCGCTTCCGAGACATTGCCGACGGTATCGTAGGCACGGACGGAAACGTAGTTATATCCATCGTCGAGCCCGGCGAAATCGACGCCCCATTGAGTGGTGTAGCTCGCGGAACCGACGCCGGTTGCGATATCGGTCCAGGTGATAACTTCCGTGCCTGTGCCCGCGCCCATGCCGGAGGCGGACCAGACAGCATACTGGACTTTGTCGAGCAGGGAGAAATCGCCGTCGGAGAAATCGACATCGAACACCGCGCCGGGACTTAGCGCGTACCATGTATCGTCGCCCGTCTGGTTGTCCGCGACAGTCGGCGATGTTGTATCTTTTTTAACATAGAAGACATCCGTGGCTGTCGGCATCAGGTTTCCGACCTGGTCGTAGGCGCGTACGGAGACATAGTTGAGCCCTTCGACGCAGGAATCGAAATCGACGGCCCAATCTGTCGTGTAGGCGGCGGAATCTATGGAAGCGGCGATGTCTGTCCAGGCGACGACTTCGGAGCCGCCGAGGCCCGAGGCGTCGCGGATGGTGTACTGAACTTTATCGAGCAGCGCGCCGGAGTCGCTGAAGTCGATGTCGAATACAGCGCCCGGATCGGTGTTGCGCCAAGTGTCGTCGCCTGTCTGGTTGTCTGTAAACGAAGGTGGCGTCGAGTCTTTTTTCACATAGAAAGCGTCTGTCGCGACGGATGATACGTTGCCGGCGATATCATAAGCCCTGACGGAAATATAATTTATTCCGTCGGCGACCGACGGGATGTCGATGCTCCAGTCGGTCGTGTATGTGGCGCTGTTTATTCCTGTTGAAATATCTGTCCATGTAATAACTTCCGAGCCTGAGAAGTCCGCGCCGCTCCAGGCAGTATATTGTACATTGGAGAGCAGCGAAGCGTCGATGTCGCTGAAGTCGACGTCGAACACGGGAGTCGACGCGTCGTTATACCATGTGTCGTCCCCCGTCTGGTTGTCGGTTATCGCGGGTCCGATGGTATCCTTCTTTATGTAGAACACGTCGGTAGCGACGGTCGAGACATTCCCCACCGTGTCGTAAGCGCGGACGGTGACAAAGTTGAAGCCCTCGTTCAAAGACCCGAAGTCGACGGCCCAGTCGACCGTATATGAATCGGAGGCGATGCCGGCGCTGATGTCGGTCCAGGAGATGACCTCGGTTCCCGTGCCCGATCCCATGCCGGACGCGCTCCAGACTGTATACTGCACGTTCTCCAGTTGTGAACCGCCCGCGTCGGTGAAGTCGACATCGAACACCGCACCCGGATCCGCATCGTACCATGTGTCATCGCCGGACTGATTATCCGTGACTACCGGCGGCGTGGTGTCCTTTTTGATGTAGAACGCGTCGGTCGCGACATCGGTAACATTGCCGAGATTGTCGTAGGCGCGGATTGAAACGTAGTTGAAACCCTCGACCGCCGACGCGAAGTCGACAGCCCAGTCCGTGTTGTATTCCGTGGCATTTATCGAGGAGGCGATGTCCGTCCAGCCGATAACTTCCGTACCCGACAGTAGTGCTCCGTCCCATATGGAATACTGTATGTTGTCGAGTTGAGAGCCGTAGTCGCTGAAGTCGACGTCGAAGATCGGGCCGGGGTCGGTATTGCGCCATGTGTCGTCGCCCGTCTGGTTGTCGGTAATAGTCGGCGGCGATGTGTCCATCCTGACATAAAAGACATCTGTGGAAACGTCTGAAATATTGCCGATCATGTCGTAGGCACGCACGGAAATATAGTTTACGCCGTCGGTCAGAGTGGCCATGTCGATGGACCAGTCTGTCGAATAAGCGGCCGAGTCGAGGTTGTCGGCGATGTCGGTCCATGTAATGAACTCCGTGCCGCTCATGCCGGCACCGGACCATATTGTGTATTGGATGTTGTCGAGTTGCGAAAGCGTGTCGCCGAAGTCGACATCGAACACCGGTGTGGACGCATTGTCGTACCATGTGTCGTCGCCCGTCTGGTTGTCGGTGACGGAAGGGCCGGTTGTGTCCTTCTTAAATGAGAACGTATCCGTTGCCACGGCGGAAATGTTGCCGACGCCGTCAATGGCGCGTACGGAAACATAGTTGTAGCCCTCGGCCGCGGCGTCGAAATCGACGGCCCAGTCGGTCGTATATGTGCCTGAGGACACGCCCGTTGCAATATTCGTCCAGGCGACCTGCTCGCTGCCGCTGAAGCCGGCACCGCTCCATACGGTATACTGCACACTGTCGAGCAGCGAACCGCCGGTGTCCGCGAAGTCTACGTCGTATATCGCGCCGGGGTCGGTGTTGCGCCAGATGTCGTCGTCCGCCTGGTTGTCGGTGACAGTCGGCGGCGTGGTGTCTCTTTTAATGTAGAAGACATCCGTCGCGACGGAGCTTGCATTCGCGACATTGTCGTATGCTCGGACGGAAACGAAGTTGTACCCTTCGCCGAGGCTGCTGAAGTCCACACTCCAGTTGGTCGAGTATGTGGCGGAATCTATACTTGCGGCGATGTCTGTCCAGGCGATGACTTCCGTGCCTGTGCCCGCGCTCATGCCGGATGCGGACCAGACAGTATACTGTGCGTTATCGAGCAGCGAGTAATTGCCGTCTGTGAAGTCTACGTCGTATATCGCGCCGGGATCAGAGTTGCGCCATGAGTCGTCGCCCGTCTGGTTGTCGGCGATGGAGGGCGGTGTTGTATCTTTCTGCACATAGAATACATCGGTGGCAGGCGCGGAAAGGTTGGCGAAGTTGTCGTAGCCGCGCACAGAAACGTAGTTGCGCCCGTCGACAGCCGAGCTGAAGTCGACACCCCATTCGGCGGTATAGGTGGCCGCGTCGATGCCGGAAGCGATATTCGTCCAGGTGAGAACTTCGGAACTGGAGAATGCGGAGCCGCTCCACATGGTGTACTGGACATTGTCGAGGAGCGCGCCGCCTGTGTCCGTGAAGTCCACGTCATAGATGAGGCCGGGGTCGGAGGCATACCAGTTGTCGTCGCCTGCCTGGTTGTCGGTGATGGTAGGCGGTATGTCGTCGAGAGTGGGAACGCCGGATAGTTCGGGCGTGTTGGTGGAACTTGTAATGTTGGCGGCGAGTGAGCCGTCCTGGGCGCGCATTACGAAGTAGTACGTATTGTTGTTTTGCAGAGGAGTGCCGGGAACAAGTTCGGTAATAGTCGCGCTCAGGTCCGTGGTTTCGGCAATCGGGCTGTTAAAGTCGTAGCTGCGTGAAGTTTCGGAAACGAAAATTTTGTATGTAATCGGAGCCGAATCGTCTGTGGCGGCATCCCATGCCAGCACGAGCGTGCCGCCGGTCAACGGGTCTGTCACGGACTGAACCCCTGTAAACACCGGCGGCGTTACATCGGCGAAGTCGATAGTTTTTTCGCACTCTTCGGCGGATGTAGTTGTCCTTACTCCATCGTCGCTTACGGCCACGAGGGTGAAGCAGTATGTTGTGTTCTCGAGCAGGTTTATAAACTTCACGGCGATGCTGGTCGTCGCCGTGACAGTACCATCGGGCACACCGTCGATTGAAGTCATGGTGATCTCGAAATTGACCGGCAGCACGTTGCCGTTGGGATCATTATTGACGATAATGGTGTGGCCCTCGTCGTTCCCCCCCTGCGCGCTCGGCGGGTCGTAGCTTACGTCCAGGCTGGATATGAACACGGCGTTCGGGATAGTGCTGACCTGGAACGTGTATGTCGCCGTCTGGTTGTGCCATGAGCCACGCGTTTCACTGTTATTGTCGCGCGTTATGAAATCGTACCTGTAAACACTGTCGGGAGAAAGACCGGTGTCAGTGAATGAAGTATCCGTCGTCCACGTGAGAACGGTAGTTGTCGCCAGCGTTATAACGTCGGTTCGTACGATCTGTACACCGACGTCGCCGACGCGGTACCAGTCCTGTGCTTCACCGTATGATTCCGTCGCGCCGTCCACGGCACCCGTGCCGTCGCCCTGGTCGAGCGGAATGGACCACGACAGGTCTATCTGCGTGCCGACGGTTGACGTTGCGACAATCGACGCCGACGCGCTGAGCGGGGGCATGTTGTCGATGAAGACGTCGGCGTCGGCGACGGCACCGTCGCCGGAAGTCGTGTAGTTATACACATTATCGAAGCCCCTGAGGTGGACGTCGTTGTGTCCTGAAATGACGGGTGTTGTCACGCTCCACACCGCGCTGCCCGTGTCACCGGTGGTCCAGGTATCGGGCATGTTGCCACCGCAGTCGTTACCGTTGTCGCATATATAGTCGACCCTGTTGAGACCGCTTTCAGCGTCTGTAAGGATACCGGCGAATTCAGGAGTTGTGTCGTTTGTGAAGACATCGTAGTCGTTGGCCGATATCGAGGTGTTTCCATCGTCTGTTTTGACTTCGAGCAGTGTGAATGTCGGTTTTGTCGAGTCGATATTGATGTAAAGCGTGTCGGAAGACCAGCCGCTGTCGTTGCCGACCTGGTCCGTGCCTCTCGACCTTATGTAGTATGTCGCGTTGGTCTCGAGGGGATTAAGAGTCCAGGTATAGGCGAAGCCGTCACTCGCGCTCGGTGTCGGGATGGCGGCACCGTCGCCGCTGCCTTCCGTCTCGACGCCCGAGAACGATGTTATGAACATGGCGCCGACCGTGTTGTCGTCATATATAGTCGACGCGGAATTCCAGTCGTGGGAAAGTATCATATAGTCGGGAGCGTCCTGGTTGAACGATGTGTATATTACGTCGATGGATGCGGCTTCCTGGTACCGCACGGTCATGTTGAACGGGTTCAGGCCTTTGACCCAGTAGGTGTCCGGGGTGGTGGAAGCGTCGAGATATTCATAGTTCGACACGGTGATAGTCGGCGAATCCGGCGCGAAGATGTCCACATTGACGTCATAAGATGCTGTCTGTCCGCAGTTGCCTGCCTTGTCTATGGGTTTGATCCATACGGTCGCCTCGCCGTTGGTGCCCTGCACGACAGCCGCGACTTCGGACTGTGAGAAGTGTTTCGATTCGGTCGTGACGTGAACGGTGCACGAGGCGGGGTCCGGATCGGTGCGGAGCGTCAGCACCACGGAATAGCCTTCCATGGGCGCGATGCCCGCGCCGGATGTCGGGGCGGTCCATTCGAAATATGGATCGGGAACCACGGCATATGCGGGCGGCGGCGATATCGGGCTCGTGCAACTCGTGTCGTTGCAGCCCTGGACGGCGGTGACGATGTCTGTGGCGTCGCGTTCGAGGTTGGTGCTGTCGCTGACATGCGTAGTCTGGATATTGCCTGCGACGTCGGCGAACTCGACCCAGACGTATATTTCTCCGTCCGCGTCGGCGCAGCCCGGCCCGGTGGTGATGTCGAAGGTCGTAACCGATGTCGCGTAAGGAACGGCGGTGGCGGAAGCGAGCCCCGCTTCCGTGCAGGCCAGCTTCATCGTGTCGCTGCTTTGCATCGCCTCCGAAGTGTTGTCCAGAGTGGCGATTTGCAGTTCCGGCGTTGTGTCGTTTGTCCAGCCGGAGTTGTCGACGATTGTTATCGAGCCGGTGTTCGGCGGAGTACTGTCGATAACAATAGCAACATCCAGGCTCTGGCCCTGGAGTCCCGAGTCGTCGGTTGCGACGACCCTGATCTCGACATTGTCCGTTATCGAATCGACAGGGTTCCACGTATATGTGCCCTGGTAGCTGTCGCCGCCGACCGGAGTTCCCCTGCCGACACCGGTGGTGATTGTATTTGTGGATGTGAATCCGTCTGTCGAATAGTAAATTGCTATCGGGCTCGCGCCTGTGATATGCGCGTCCACTACTGTCCATGTGATGTCCTGGCTGCCGCCGCCTTTCCATTCTTCAGTCGGCGCGGGGTCTTCGAGTGTGACGCTCGGAGTCTCGCTGTCAAGGCTGAACGGCGAGTCGCTGTAATCGGTAGTTTCATTGCCTGCTTTATCTGTTGCGACGATTCTTATCCAGGCATTGTCCGTTTCGTTTTCAGGCGGGTCCCACGTGTACGAACCCGTGTCGAGTTGCCCTGTGGCAATGGTCGTTGTAACCGTGGCTCCATCGTTTATGTCGAGATAAAGCGATATGGGCGCGTCCTCGATGTTATCGTCGCTTGCGGCCCATGTGATGTTATAGGTATATCCCGGCAGGCCTGTTATCGTCTCGCCGCCGTTGGGTTGCCCGAGCGTCACCGCGGGCATGACCGTATCAATTATTATTTCATTGCTTACATAAGCGCCGATGTTCCCGGAGGAATCGCGAAGTTCGAGGTATACCGTGCGCGTGCCCTGCGCGTCAGTAAGTGTGTATGTCGTCGGCGAACTGAAGGCCGCCCACCCGGCGGTGTTGGAAGCGAAGCCCGAGTCCTGCGCGAACAACATATCCACCGCGCTGCCTGTCACTGTGTCGAATGAAACCCCGATTGTCAGGTTGTTTGAATAGGCCGAACTGCTTGTTGTCGTGTCATACAGACTTATCGCCTGCAGCCACGGTCCCGCGCCGTCCGTGACACTGCTGAACGTCTGTGTGGGCGCGTCGTTCGCGGCGGCGGACATGTCCTGAACTATTCCGGCCGATTGCGTGTAAACGATATTCGCCGGTGTCTCCTCGGTGTCGTACGCGCTCGCGTTTTCCGTGTTGGTTACGCTTATTTCTATATATTGCGTTCCACTTCCGCAGCCGCCGACCGCGCACGATTCGTTCGTGAGGTTGTTGGATGCGAGGTCCGCGACGGCAAACTCGCTCCGTGCGCCCGCGGGTATCGTCACCGGTTCGGAATATGTCAGACGGATAATATCGACGAACCCGTTTTCAGTGCCTGTTGCCTCGCCTGTGCGCGCAGCGACGATTATCGGCACCGCGCCGTCCGTCACAGCCGCGAACGCCTGTGCTATCGCTTCGTTCGCCTGGTCCGACACGTCTACAATGTCCAGGGAACCGGTGCCTGTCGCGTAAGTTACCGTCGCAGGCACTTCGTCCGTGTCCCAAGCGTCGACGTTCATTGAATTTGTCGCCGTGAACGTCAGTGTCACCGTTCCGCTTCCCGATGCGTAGGTCTCACCGGTGAGCGTGTTGGAGGCCAGGTCGGCGATGTCGAGCGCGCCGTCGCCCGCTGTTGTTCTGACGGCTTCGGAATAAGTTATCAGCACAGTGTCCACGTATCCGTCGACAATATTGCTGTCCGCCGTGGAAGCTGCAATGACAACAGGCGCGGCACCGTCTATCGGGACCACGGGACCGAACGAAGCGGCGGCGTTGGCGTCAGCGTCATGAATGGAAGTTGCCGTGCCGTCGAATGAAATCTGAAGCGAGCCGACAGCGGTGTCCGCCGCCCCGCCGCCTTCCGTCAGGGCGATTGTGATCTCCGCCGTCGCCGTGCGTCCGATTGTGCTTACTGTTCCGCCGCTGGGAATATTCGACAGCGTCCAGTTTGCCGAGTCGTTGCCGGGATCGGTCATGTCTTCGGAGAATACGACAACTATCCGGTCCACATAACCGTTCGGGGTCGCGTCGGTGTCCTGCATGGTGGAATACAGATACGCGGGCGCTGCCCTGTCGACTTCCGTGATCGCCGCGTCCGTCCCGACATCGTTTCCACCGAAGTCGCTGAACACGCCTGCCGATGTCGTATATATCATTTCCTTTTTATCGGTGCCCGCAACTGACGAGTCGTCTGTAAAGAGCGTTATGTACTGGTCGTTTGCGATGTCCGGGTCGATGGAATTGCTCGCGGAAGCGCCCGCCGCGTCTGTCGTGTCGTCGACAGTCAGGCAGTTTGTGGCGCCGAACGCGAACCGCGCGGCGTCCGTCGTCGACACCGTCGAGTCGTCAATGAACTCGGAGAATTCGAGAGCTATTTCGTCGATATTCCCATCGCCGTCCGTGTCGAACTGATACGCTTTGACGATTTCAGGTATCGAACTGTCCTGGAGCGTTGCGCTTGCGTTGCTTCCGGCCGCGTTGTCGTTGCCGTCGTATATGGATGCAGCAGCAACCTGTATCGTATCCGTCGCGAGATCATCGACAAAATCCACAACCCCGGAAAGTATCAGCGTTCCGGTCGCCGTGCCTGCCGTAGTATTGAAACTCACTATGGTCCGTGTTCCCTGCACATTGTCCGTGTAAGTGATGTCCGCGGCGTCCAGGTCGCCTCCGGGTGAAGCGGGAGAACCGGTGGCATTGTAGACGTTCTCCGAGAAGTAGACCATCACAGTGCTGGAGCCCGCGGACGCGTCTGTACCGATTATTGCCGGTCCCGCGCCGTCTGTTTCGGTTATATCACCCCCGGCGAGGTCGACCATATAATTGTTCGCCGCGTCGTGAAGCTGCCCGTTTGTGGCTGTTGTGTCGTATGTTTCCGTGTCCAGAGCGGTGTCGTCCGGCGTGGCTCCGCTCACCGCTATATATATTGTATCGTCGTCGGCAGTGTCGGTTTCCGATTGCACCGGGCTTCTCAAGCCGTCGATAGTCGTCGTGTCCGCCACTGTCCAGCGCGCCGCGTCGAAGTCCGCGTCGGTTATGGCTTCCGTCAGTGTTACTTTCATTGTGTCGATAGTGCCGTCCGCGTTGTCGTCCATCGCCGAGACCGCTATGACGACCGGCGACGCGCCGTCCTGCTCGACCACACATCCGTTCGTCGCGCAGTCGGCCACTGTATTTCCCGCCGCGTCCGCCAGAACACCGCCGCTCACCTGTGTCTGGTATTCCTCTGTAACGAGGTCCGTATCATCTGTTGTTGCCGCTGTGATGTCGAGGTAGATAGTGTTGTCGTCCGCAGTGTCTGTCTCATTTGTGAAGCCTGCTGTTTTCATCCCGTTGACAGTTGCGGAACTCACAGTCCAGCCTGTCGTCGCGAATGTCGAGTCGTCGACCGATTCGCTGAAGGCGACTTTCACAAGGTCCATCGTTCCATCCCTTGTGTCGTCGAGTACTGTCGCTGCCGTGATCACGGGTTTCGCGCCGTCTGTCACGGGTGTCGTGCCCGTCGCGGCCATATCGTTGCTGCTTGTATCATGAATATCTGTTCCGCTGTAGGCATAAGAAGGAGCGCCGGTCGTTCCCGTATTGTCCGCGAGTGTAAATGTGATAGTGTCGGACGAAACCGTCGCGCTCGCGTCGGTAAGGCCGGACAGCAGATCAATGGAACCGGATGCGTCGGTCAGCGTCCAGTCGGCTATAATCCCGGTTCCCGCTACCGCTTCGCTGTATGTCAGGGTAACAGTATCGAGGTATCCGTTTATGTCCGTATCTTCGGCAATTGTCGATTTCACGACAGGTGCCGCGCCGTCCGTTTCCGTGACACATGCGCTGTCGCAGTCGGATATCGTGTTGCCGCTCATGTCGGTAAGCGCGCCGCCGCTGACGGTCGTGTCATAGACTTCGTCGATCAGGTCGGTATCCAGCGTGGCGGAGGCTGTGATCGCGATATAAATAATATCGTCATCGGCGGTATCGGTTTCGCTTGTTATCGCGCCGCCTGTGCTGAGACCGTCGACGGACGCCGTGTCGCTCACACTCCAGTTGCCCGCCACGAATGTCGTGTCCGAGGCGGATTCGCTGAGTGTCACTTTTATATGGTCGATGGTTCCGTCACCATCGTCATCGAATGTCGCCGCCGACCACACGACCGGCCCGGCGGTGTCGGTGCAGGCTACAGGCGCGCCGTCTACCGTGACTGTGTTGCTCGCGAGGTCTGTAGCGTTCGGTCCTGTATACTCCAGTGTGGGCAGGTCGCCCGTGTTCCATGTTGTGCCCTGTGTAAATGTTATGTAAATGTCGGCGTCGTCTTCCGTGTCGCCGAGCGTGTTGGTAGCGAACGCCTCGCCAGTGACGCTTTCGACATCGAACTCGGACGCTACTATATGTGAATCATCGATATTTTCCGAGAATATTACATGGATAGCGTCCAGGTAGCCGTCGCCATCCATGTCCACGGTTTCGCGTGCTGTTATTGTCGGTTCGCTGAAGTCGACGGAGAATGTTCTCGATTGCGTCGTTGCGACATTCCCGGAATCGTCTGTCGCCCTCAGGAATATCTCGCACTTGTCCGTTCCCTCGAAGTCACAGTCGTTGCCGCCTCCGGATGTAAGTGTCGGGTCCGACGTGCATGTATAGGCAGTCCATGCGCGGGTTTCGACGCTGTTGCTCTCGACGCGGTATTCGCATGTCGCGAGGTTCGACCCGCCGGTGTCCGTGTTTGTTACCAGAACCGTGATCCCCGAACTGCCCACCGGCGAACTCGCCGCCGGGCCGTCGATTGTAACTGTCGGACTCGAGAAGTCCACCGAAAACTGCCGCGACGACGTCGCCGCGACGTTCCCGGCGGTGTCCGTGCCTCTGAAGTACACCTCGCAGGCGTTCGTTCCTTCGAAGTCGCAATTGTTTGAAACGCCCACGGATATGTCGGTGTTGCTTGTGCATGTATATCCCGTCCACGCGACTGTTTCCGTCGCGCCGCTCACTACGCGGTAGTCGCATGTTGAAAGGCCGGAGCCGCCGGTGTCGGCGTTGATAATATCGACGGTAAATCCGGCCGCGCCGATCCAGTCGCCGATTGTCGGTGAATTAATGGTGACTGTCGGACTCGAGTAATCTATAGAGAATGTGCGGGTGGCCGACAGGTCGATATTGCCCGCGCCGTCGGTGTTTTTGAACAATATGCGGCATGTGTTGATCCCTTCGTCGCGACAATCCAGCCCCGCGCCTACTGTTACCGTGGCATTGGCCGTGCAGGTATATGTCTCCGTGGCGCGCGTTTCCACACCGTTGCTTTCGACACTGTATTCGCATGATGAAAGCGAGGATGTGCCCGTGTCGCTGTTTGTCACATCCACTTCAAACTGCGCAATTTCCCATGTTCCTGAGGCCGGGCTGTTGATCGTCGTCGTCGGGCTCGAATAATCTATCGAGAATGCGCGGCTCGCTGTGTCCGCGATATTGCCCGCGTTGTCGGTGCTCCTCAGATATATGACGCACATGTCCGCGCCCTCGACGTCACAGTTAACTCCCGCTCCCACTGTTACAGATGGGTCGACTCCGCAACCGTATCCCGTCCATGCTACTGTTTCCGACGCGTTTGCTTCTATTTTGTATTCGCACGTCGACAGCAACGCCCCGCCTGTGTCGGCATTTGTTACGTCGACTGTAAATTCTTCGTTCTGATAGGAACTCGCGACAGGTGTGGCGATCCCGATTGTCGGGCTCGCATAATCTATCGAGAATGTGCGGCTCGCCATGTCCGATACATTCCCCGCCGTATCGGTGTTCCTGAAATATACAGCGCATTTATTGTCTCCCATCACATCGCAATCCGATGCGGTGCCCACTGTAATAGTAGGATCGCTCGTGCATGTGTAGGCCGACCACGAAACTGTTTCCGACGAATTCGCTTCCACCATATATTCACAAGTCGTAAGGGGAGAACCTCCGCCGTCGTCGTTTGTAACGTCGACGACGAAATCATCGTTCTTATAGGTGCCCGAGGCAGGCGTGTTGATCGCTACTGTCGGGCTGGAGAAATCTATCGAGTATGTCGCGCTCGCGCTCGTCTGCACATTGCCCGCGTTGTCGGTCGCCCGCAGCTCGACCAGACATCTATTCGTTCCCTCGAAATCGCAGTTGCCGCTGCCGCCAACTGTGACCGTCGGCGTGGCGCCGCAGCCATACGATGTCCATGCAACTGTTTCCACCGTGTTCGATTCGACGTGATACTCGCAACTCAGCAGCGCGGACCCGCCGCTGTCTGTCTCGTCCACATCAATATCAAAATCCGTATACTCCCATGTCCCTGTTGCAGGCGAATTCAAAGTTACTGTCGGACTCGAATAATCTATGCTGTATGTCGCACTCGCTATCAGCGAAGTATTGCTCGCTCCGTCCACCGCCAGCACAGCGACTTCGCACATACCCGCCCCTTCGTTCTGGCAGTAGCCCGTCGCGCCCACCGTTACTGTTGCGTACTCGCCGCACGTATATGTCTGCCACGAAAGTGTTTCGACACTATTGGATTCCACTCGGTAACGACATTCCGACAGCAACGCGCCGCCCGTGTCCGCCTCGGTCGTGTCCACCTCGAACTGCGCCGACTGCCACGTCCCCGACGCAGGACTCGCGATGCTTGTCGTCGGTATTGTGTAATCTATGTTGTATGATGCCGTTGCGATTGTCGACGTATTGCTTGCTCCGTCCACCGCCAGCACCGCGACTTCGCACATACCCGACCCTTCGTTCTGGCAGTAGCCCGTCGCGCCCACCGTTACCGTTGCGTACTCGCCGCATGTATACACCTGCCACGCAAGTGTTTCGACACTGTTGGATTCCACGCGATAACGGCACTCGGAAAGCAGCGCGCCGCCAGTGTCCGCCTCGGTCGTGTCGACCTCGAACTGAGCCGACTGCCACGTCCCCGATGCAGGTGTTGCCACATTGATTGTCGGTATCGTGTAATCTATGTCGTATGATGCAGTTGCGATTGTCGACGTGTTGCTCGCTCCGTCCACCGCCAGCACAGCGACTTCG
>JAJRTR010000022.1 GCA_024278215.1 bacterium | reverse complement strand
GTGCAAAATCCCCGCAGGCGTACTTGTAGAGTACGTCGAGGAAGATTTTGTGCCGACAATGCAGATGTTGACAATTGCAGCCGACCGCAGCCGAATCAGAATTTTGCAATTGGCTCTTATAAATGATCTCTCATAAATTCCAGATCGTGCCCGGTGGCATTCTGCAACTGTTTGCATTCCAGGCATTCCAGATGTTCTATTGCGAACAGTTACCTGTGAACAGATACAGCGTTCTTCATCCTGCCGCTGTGTTGCTGTTAACCCATAAATCTCGACAATCATGGTTTTTCCGACACTGATGAAATATCAGTAATTTTGAACAATTTCTAATCTGTTTTGTCTAATTTATATTATTAAGGATACACAACCATGCGTATTAAACCAGCAAGAATCAACATCAGGTATCTTGTAGCTTTTGGGGCTGGAGCAATGATAATATGCTTCATTGTTCTATCTCTATCACTGGTGTTAATGACGAAAAAACTTCAGAGCATGAACAATCGGATACTTATAGATTCCAGAGCGCTGGAATTGGGGCACCGGCTGGTTATCGAGATAATTAAGGAACAGAGCCGGTCTTTATCGTCGCAGGTAACAAAGAAGAAACATAAGTCAACTATAAATCTGATGGAAGCGGATAAACTTGTTGGAGAGATAAGTAGAATTTCAGTCCTCCCTGAAAACAGAAATGTTCTGAACGATGTCGAAAATCAATATGAAATTTACAAAGCCATAAAAATTGCTGAAAATCATCAATCGGTCACTGGAACAATATATACAGCGGACAATTTGCTTAAAGCTGTCGAGAATTACAGAAACCTTGAAAGAAAACAGCTCGATCGCACTATCGCGTCAAGCGACAAACTCGATTCTCTAATAGATCGTTGGTCGATGATACTTATTATTTCCATGGCTCTCGTGCTCGCGGCGGGTTCACTGGCCGTCTTGAACAGAATTATGCGTCCTACGTATGCCCTCATGCGAAGTACGGAAAAGATCGGACAAGGCGACTTTTTTGTAAGAGTGCCGGTCTACCATGACGATGAGATCGGAATGTTGTGCAACGCTTTCAACGACATGGCGGACGGGATATGCCGCCTCGAGAACGAACGGATGAATTTTATCGCGGTCATAGCTCATGATTTAAGAAACCCGTTAAGTGTGATAACACTTGCGGCTCGAAGAATAAAGAGGAAGATACCCGCATCAGGTGATGAAGCTTTATGGCTGGAACGTATTATCGAAAAGTCTGAATATATTGATAATCTGATCGGCAATTTGATGGAAACACTCCATTTGGAATCGGGCAGTTTCAAATTGCAGATAGAGGAGTTCGAGTTGTTGTCGCTCATTCGGGATATTGTAAAAGTGCAGAGTGAACTTGTAAAAAACTACCGGTTTTCGATAGTAGGCGACTCGGAATGCGTAATGCAGGGTGACACACACAGACTGAAAAGAGTTTTCGAGAACTTATTATCCAATGCAGTCAAATACAGTCCGGAAAACACCACGGTAACAGTGAGCGTGGAAAAGAAAGATGCCGACGTATCAATAAAGATAAAAGATGAAGGTGCCGGAATCGAAAGTGATGAGATCAAAGACATATTCCAGCCTTTCACCCGGCTGCCGCGAACGGAGAAAATGGCACCGGGTACCGGACTGGGCCTGTTTTCAGCGAAATTGATTGTAGAAGCTCATGACGGAAAATTGAATCTGTTCGGCAACTGTGATGGTAGCGGCACTACGGCTGAAATAATCTTGCCTTTGACGCAGAGCATGTCGCATGGTTGAACCATGTAACGAATGAACGAAAACCCGCTTGAAAATTCACGAACCACAAGTATTTTACTGTTTTCAGGAACTTTCAAACAGTATCGACTGTCCCAACATATCAGGAGAATATTTAATCCGGGATATAATCGGAGGATGGTTGTGTGATAAATGCTTCGACATGAAAAGGTCATACTTGTGATAGAGGATGAGCAATACTTGAATGATTTGATCTGTGCGGAACTGGCGGATGACGGCTACAGGCCGATCCCTGCATACAGCGGGCAACAGGGGCTTAAGCTTGCGGGTGAGGTTTCCCCTGATTTGATTCTTCTCGACATCGGACTTCCCGATGTCGACGGAATACATGTAAGCCGCGAGGTCAACAATGACGAACTTCTGAAAAATATACCGATAATATTCGTTACTTCAAAATGCGATTTACAGACAAAATTAGCTTCTTTCATTTCCGGCGCAAAGCGCTATATTACAAAACCTTTCGATTCAAAATATCTCTTGGAACAGGTGCGTTTTCTTGTAGATCATAAGCCGGAAAGCCGTTTATTCGAATAGCCTGACGGAGGAGGCTCAACCATTGTGTTACGGAAAGCCCTCATGTCATTTTTCGCCGAAGTGAAGTTGTGAGATTACGGTCGCGGCATTGAGAATGGATTCCCGCCCGCATGACGGGAACCCATTTTTCTATGTTGGAAAATGCAACTCGAAATGATGTGGTTCACATCTGAATCGACATAATCAAGTTCATGAAATCTTCTCTCGAAAGTTCTTTCTTTAATTCGCTGAGCGTAAGCTGCATGTATCGACCGACACTTTTGTAATTGGGCTTTGCCGAATCCACAGCAGCAAACACCCTTACGGCGGACAGGTATTCGCCAAGATTGTAATACGCGATACCGATGTGATAAAGAAGGTTTATATTACCAGAGCCGTATTTCAGACCCTCCTGCAATATATTCAGCGCTTTCATGTTTTCATTCTTCGTGAGATAATATAACCCCATTCCCACGTATGTCGCCGGAAATGTTTTATCGGCCTTCAGCGCTCTCCGGAATACATTCATAGCGTCGTCGAAACGCTTTTCCCTGAGATATGCGCCCCCGAGGCTCGCCAGCGCCTTTGCAGATTCCGGCACTGTCTCGACTGTGGATTCCCACAGGCTGATCGGGTCGCGCCAGTCGGGGTTTCTCTTCTCCACACCGTAGATCATACCGGCCCCGACCACTATGACAAGCGCCGCCGCTACCGCCCTGGGAACAACTCCTCTGTCGAACATCTCTCCGGCGACAACTCCGGCGGCAAGGCATATTCCAAACAGCGGCAGGTACACATACCTGTCCGCGGCGAGTGTTCCGAATGGTATTACGTTCAGTGTCGGCCCCAGCATGATTACAAAAAAGCCCGTTCCGAACGAAAGCGCAGGATTTCGCTTTCTGAAATAAATAATAAATGCTGTCAGGAGTACCAGCGCAAGTAAAGATATTATGACGGCAGGGTCGAGCAATGAACTCGCCGCGGGAATATCATATATAATGCTCAGATCGACGGGCCAGATAATTTTGAGCAAATAAAACGGGATGATTTTTACTATTGTCAGCACATGTAAAAACATACCGCCGCCGACAACATTCTCGATCATCAGATTTTTCTGTGCCATCACATAGTTCAGCGTGAACAGTCCACCCATAACGATAAAAAGAAAAACATGTTCCTGAATCCTCTGCGACAGCTCGGTCCTGCGTGCTGTTTCGGCAAATATTATGTCGAAGAACAGCAATGCAAACGGGAACGGGAGAGCGGTGGCCTTGGAAAGAACTGCAAAAATAAATGCTATCAGGGCAATCATATAGCCTGCCCTGAATCCGCCGGAATCACCTTTTATGCGATATGTTAAGTATGCAATAAAACCTGCAAGGCAGAAAAATGTCGAAAGCACGTCTTTTAATCCGGATACCCATGTGACTGCCTCGACATGTAGCGGATGTGCGGCGAATATCAGGGCAGCCACCACGCCCGCGAAAACTGCGCCCGCGGTTTCAGCTCCCTTTCCATTCCTGCCCATGCCTCCTGCTATCAGGCACGTTATGCCGAATACCAGAAGGGAGTTCAACGCGTGTAAAATGATATTGACAATATGATACGGCACAGGATTCAACTGATTGTAATGATAAATTAAAGCGTATACGAACATACGCGCAGGCAGAAAATTAACAGTGTTCCTGTTAAAAAAAAGTGTTTTAATACTTTCGACATTGAACTCCTGAATATCATGATTATTTACAATCAGGGTATAATCATCATAAACGAAGTCATAATTGATAGTCGGTAAATATAAAACAACTGCCAGGCCGATGATAAGCAAAGCTGCCGATATTTTAAAATATTTCATTGACGTGCCGCCATTCCATTATTGAAAGATGTTGAACGTTTTTCGCATCCGGCATGTATCCGTTATGTGTCCGTCGTCATGAAATGCGAAAATGTCGGGCACCCGGTTCTCATAGAGATGCGTCCATGATTTCTCAAGAAAAAAACATTGCAATATCAACGCTATTATACACAAGAAATCTTATGACGGAAAATTTATTGAGACGACTGCAAAATTATGTTGAAATAATGAAGCAATCGTGCAATTTCCGCATAATAATACCGGCGCATAACAGACCGACCAGCCGACGGACGCGACAGAATAATCAGAATAGCACGATCGGCTCGACAGAACACAATTTGTGATCAGCACTTGCCGTTTGACGGCTTTTATGCTTGCTTCACGATTGAAAAAGTGGTAATGTCAAAGAAGGCAAAGGAATAATGAAATTTCGGAGGGCGAAATGAGTGTCAGGTTAAGATGGCTGAAAAAGCTCAGAGAACAACTTGAAGAATCTAATGAAAAAGCAGCGGAGCGTGCGGCGGACCTCGCAGTGTCTCTGTCGAAGAAGGCTGACGAGGACGATGCACGCGACATAGCGAAAGGAATTATGGAGACTATCGAGTTCCTGCCGAGCCTTGTCATGTTTGCGCTCAATATAACATTTGATAAACGTGTGCCGATCAGCGAAAAGATCAAGATCGGCGTGCTTGTAACATTGCTGATTACTCCGGCGGATGTGCTGCTGATGGAACTTATCGGACCTATCGCACTGATGGACGATGTCGTCATAATCGGCTACCTGATTTACAGTATCGGTATAATGATAAGCAATCTTGATGAGGAAGTTATACAGGATAACTGGATCGGAAACCCGGAACAGGCTGAACAGTTTGTTGAAGCAGTGAGATCGCTCGCCGGTCTCAGTGGAGTTCAGCGCCTGGGCCGGACCGCTGCGGAGATCGAGTAAGACTGTTTGCCGTTTTTTATCTGACGTAACGGCGAAGTCGGAATCCAGCACTTTATTCTACACTTAACGTGTTTTTCTGGAACGTGATACATTAACTTTACTGATGATTTGCGCGCAAGAGCCAATTGCAAAATTATGTTCGCGGCGAGGACGAGCGGAATTGTTGATAGCAAGACGAGAGGTGCAAAATCCCCGCAGACGTACTCGCAGAGTACGATGAGGACGATTTTGGGGCGACAACTCGACAATAGACAATTGCAGACGACCGCAGCAGAATTGGAGTTTTGAAATTGGCTCCATAGATTGTCGGGCTGAAAACAACAACAGCCGGGGGAGGATCATTATGGCTTTAAAGATCAACCGCAGGGATATCGATTTCATTCTTTACGAACAACTCGATGTGGAAAAAGCTTACGCGGAGATAGATGATTTCAAGGATTTCACGCGCGAAGACTACGACATGGTGATCACCGAGGCACACAATTTTGCGCTCAAAGAGGTCGAGCCCCTCAATGCCATAGGCGATACAGTCGGCGCGAAGTTCGAGAACGGTGTTGTGACGCTGCCGCAGGAATTCAAAGACACATACAGGAAACTAACAGAAAACGGATGGGCTTCCATCGGATCGAGCCCGGAATACGGCGGGGGCGGTTTCCCGACTTCGGTCGGCATCGCGGCAAGCGAGGCTTTCACGGCGGCATGTGTTTCATTTATGTTCACAGTGGGTCTTTCGCGCGGAAACTGCGCGGTGATCGAGGAGTTCGGTACCGAAGAACAGAAAGCGACATTCTGCGAAAAACTTACTTCCGGAGAGTGGAGCGGCACAATGTGTCTCACCGAACCCGGAGCGGGCACTGCCGTGGGTGATCTGTCTACCAGGGCCGTCAAAGACGGCGACGAATACCTCATCTCCGGCACGAAATGTTTCATAACGAGCGCGGAACATGATCTGACCGATAATATAATCCACCTCGTGCTTGCGCGAGTGGAGGGCGCACCGAAAGGAATAAAGGGAATCAGCCTTTTCATTGTGCCGAAAAACAGGATAAACGAAGACGGCACGGCAGGCGAGCCGAACGATGTCGTATGCGGCGGCATCGAACACAAGATGGGCCTGCACGGTTCGCCCACATGCGTGATGAATTTCGGAGAGAACGGCAGGTGCCGCGGCCAACTCATCGGCGAAGAAAACAAAGGCATTGTCTACATGTTCCACATGATGAACGAAGCGCGCATCTCGTGCGGACTGCAAGGACTCGCTCAGGGCGCGGCCTGCCTCGAATATGCCCGGCAGTATGCTCACGAACGCATACAGGGCGTCGACATAAGAGAGATGCGGAACGCGTACGCCGAGCGTGTGCCGATTGTCAACCACCCCGACATCCGGCGCAGCCTCATGCTGATGAAATCATATACGGAAGGTCTCAGGTCGCTTATTCTATTCGCGGCTCTCCAGACAGATCTTCTAAAATCCGGAGATAAGGCGGTTCGGGATAAAGCCGACGACTTGCTGGCCATACTTACTCCAGTAATAAAGGGATACGGTACCGATATCGGTTTTAAATGTGCCGACCTCGCGATGATGGTGCACGGCGGTTACGGCTACACCGCGGAATATCCTGTCGAGCAGCAGATGCGCGACGTGAAGGCCGCCTCGATTTATGAAGGCTGCAACGGCATACAGGCGCTCGACCTCGTGGGCCGCAAACTTGGCATGAAGGGCGGCATGGCCCTTATGTCGTACTTGATGGATATAAACCAATTTGTTGCAGCTAACGAAAAACATGAATCACTCGCACCGCTGTTCAAGCAATTCACGGCTGCCAGAGATGCGCTGGTCGGCTGCGTGACTCAGTTCCAGCAACTCGGAGCAACAAAAGAGGTTCTCATACCGGTGCTGAACGCCACGCCGTTCCTGAACATGTTCGGCCACGTTGTGCTGGCGTACAACCTGCTCCAGCAGGCGGTTATAGCAAACGAAAAACTTGATGCGATATTCGACGAAAAAGACGCGGCGGATGATGAGGCCAAAAACGAGGTAGTGAAAGACAGTCCGAACGCGACCTTTTATCATAATAAGATAAAAACAGCTTCGTTCTTTATTTTTAATGTTCTGCCCGAAGTGTCGTCGATTGTCGCGGCGATTCGGAACGCCGACAGGAGCGCACTGGACGTAATTCTGGATTATTGAAGGAACCGGATAATACATCTGATAAAATCTTATGCGCCCTGGAGGGCGCATAAGCAAAAAAAGACGCCGGACACCCGGCGCCTTTTTTGTTGCTGTTTGCTGTTCAGACGATCAGTACCTGACCGAAAGCTGAATTTCCGTGTTGTCGTCTTTCGTCAATGATTTTGGAACCTGGACGAATTCGTGCATGACTTGCAACCTGGCGTTTTTCGTGAAATTGTAGTTCAAACCGGTTGTTGTTATCTTTGTTTCGTCATCGGAGGTGTTGGTGTCGGGATCGTATTTGTCGTAGCGGAGCACGAGTTGCAGCGCAGTTTCCGGTATGTCATACGCGCCGTGGATGTACCATTCTTTCGTTTTGTAACTCGGGTAAATGTTTGCTGCATTTTCTTCATCGGTTATGCTCATCTTGGCCTGCACATATTCACCCATAAGGTGAAACGGACCTGTCCTGTAATCCGAACCTAAACCCCAGGCGTCAATATCTATTTCCGTTTTGTTGCTGAAAGCAGGACTGACAGCCGAGCCGTAGTTGCCGAAAACCTTCAGGTTGAGTTTGCCTTCGACAGGCGGGTTCCAGTCGAGTTTGAACCCGAGTACGCCGCGGTCGTCGATGTCATTGTACGCGCCGGTGATGGCGCCGGTGCCGTTGAGCCGCCAGAGGTCGAGCCCGACTTCGGGCGAAAGGCCGAAATGGACGGCGAGAGCGCGGTCGCGATTGCCGATACCTGCGAACTGGCTGTAGTCGATGGTCTCGAGATCGAACTCATCGGTATTCAACTCATAAGAGACAGGGCTGGGGCTCTGGCCGATGATGAACGTGGCCCAGTCCCAGTATGTAATGACTGCATAGAGATCGACAAGTCTGCTGTCGTTGCCCGGTGCGTCGCTGAAAGGCGTAAGCGCATTTGCCGGAACGTTGCTTCCTGCCGCGTTGGGAGAAATATTGTCTGTGCCTTCGAGCTGCGCGAAGATCATGATGCCGTCTGTTGGCATTCCCCTCAGTCTGATTCTCAGCCGGTTGGTGTCGAGCTGATCGTTGCTGCCGGTTTCCTGGCTCCACGTGTATCCGAACTGGCCCAGCAGTGATACGTCCAGCTTCATGTCCTTCATTTTTACAGCGTTTGCCATGCTGCCCGCTCCGATAAGGAGTGCGGCGAGTGTGATGATGAATATTGACCTTTTCATATTACCTCCAGTTTTTTGATCTTTTTATGTAGTCGCCTCCGCGAATACCGCTTCCGGCGTAATACTGGATAATCCGTGATACATTATAATATCCCCGGCGCTATCACCTCTTTACGGGGATACCGTCCATATAAATGTATTAATCACAAGTTTCAGTTAATATCCATATATAGTTACGTTTTTTGCTCTTCGAATAATTAATATATTTCGCAATAACCATGATCACCGATAAAGAAGTTTTGACAAAAGAATAATCTGCGGATAGGATAAAATCGGTTTCCAAAAGATATTATCGAGGTGAAAGATGGCGGGAAGACGGAAAGCAATACTGGACCCTTCGTATGAAGCGGTCGTAGTGGGAGCGGGCAACGGAGGGCTCGGCGCGGCTCTGCAACTCGCGCTCAAGGGGGTAAAAACCCTGCTGCTCGAACAGCATAATGTGCCGGGCGGTTTCGCGACGAGCTTTGTGCGCGGTCGGTTCGAGTTCGACGCATCGCTGCACGAACTTGCCGATGTCGGCTCCGCCGATAACGCGGGCAGCCTGCGGGTTTTTCTCGACGAGGCAGGCACCGATATCGACTGGGTCGCTATCCCCGAGGCCTACAGGGTGATTCTCACCGATGAAAACCTGAATGTGCGTGTGCCGTTCGGCATCGAAGAACTCATCGACACTATCGAGTCGGAAGTGCCGGGCAGCCGCAAAGCCATGACAAAATATATGGAACTCTGCAAGGATGTCAACGGCGCTCTCGGCATACTCGGCGGCATTGCGGACAGCGCGAAGCCCGACAGGATGATTTCAGATTTCATGAGCTTTGTCCGGGATTCCGATAATCCTATCGAGGAAATAGCTTCGATTGTGCGCAAACTGATGAACCTGCTTCGAGTAATATCGAAAACCGTCGACCAGGTATCCGACGAGTACAAACTCCCCGACAGGGCGCGGGCGATTCTATATCCTTACTGGTGCTACCTCGGCCTGCCCATGAGCAGACTTTCCTTCACGAGTTGGGGCGCGATGCTAATCAGCTACATGACAAAAGGCGCTTATGTGCCCAGGATGCGCTCGCAGGAATTGACGATGGCAATGGAATCGCGCATCAGGGAACTCGGCGGCAGGATCGAATACAACACGCGCGTCGAGGAGATTCTTGTCGAGCGCGGAAAAGTCACTGGCGTCAGGACTTCGCAGGGCGACGAAATACGCACGTCTCAAATCATCGCAAATGTTTCTCCCACGCTTGTCTATAACGATCTGATCAGCCCGAAAACGGAAGTACCGAAAATCGCCCTGAAAAATGTCAACGCGAGGAAACACGCTTCAAGTTGCATCGTTGTATACATGGGACTCGACACGACACTCGATGAACTCGGACTGACTGATTACGGCTACTTCATCTCGAAAAATATGGACACCGACGAAATTTATGATTCCACTTATGTTCTCGACGTTCCGATCATGCAGGCGACAACTTGTCTTAATAATGTCATCCCGGACTGCTCGCCTCCGGGCACTTCGATAGTTTCCATTACTACCCTTTTCAGCATGGATTCGTGGTCCGATGTTACGCCGAAGGATTATTTCAAGGTGAAAAACCGCATCGCGAACGGACTCATCGACCAGTTGGAAAACGGAACCGGCGCGAACATCAGGGACCACATCGAGGAGATCGAAGTGGCCACACCCGCAACCTTCGCGCGCTACACGAGATCATATAAAGGTGTCGTATACGGATATGAACTCGACCCATGGGACGGCGTGATCGCAAGAGTGGTCACGAAAGAAGACGAGAAATACATCAAGGGCCTTGAAATAGGCGGCGGCTTCTCGTTCATGGGGCATGGATACAATGTTTCGCTGTTGTCGGGGCGCGCTGCCGCGCTTTCGACACTAAAGGAAATGGGGGTGAAGTCATGAAAAAGAAAAACAATTTTCTCGGAGATATTGCCGGACTTATCGAATTGCTTCCCGAAAGAAAGCGGCGCATCGAAAGAGCTTCGCCGGGTCCGATCGGCGACGATCCGATCAATGAACTCGCGCGCAGCCTGCATCCTCAAAAAATATATTTCGAGATCGCCGAAGTCAGGGACGAAACACCGACGATACGCACTTTCAAGCTGGTTGCCGCCCCGGATTCCGGCACAACCGCGTTGCCCGTGTTCAGAGCGGGGCAGTACCTCGCGTTCAGGGAGGAAGTCCAGGGTGTTGTCGTCACGCGCCCCTACTCTATATCCTCGTCGCCGCGCGAGGCGCTCGAAGACGGCTTCATGGAAATAACCGTGCGGAAAATTCCTAAAGGTTTTCTCACAAAACATATCTGGAAAAACTGGAAGCCCGGCTCGAAAATCACATCCTCCGGCCCTGCCGGGTTTTTCTATCACGAACCCCTGCGCGACACAAACCACATTCTCGGCATCGCGGGCGGCTGCGGGTTCACCCCATTCAGGTCGATGATCAAAGACGCGATAGATAATGATCTCGATCTGAGTATTACGTTGCTTTTCGGCATCCGAACGCCGGATGAAGTGATTTTCAAAAAGGAGCTGGCGAAATATAAGCGGAAGATGGGAAAGAAACTCAAGGTGACTTACGTTTGCAGCGAACCCGACGGCTCATGGAAAGGACCGTCCGGTTTTATAACGAAAGATGTCATCAAAAAACAGGGAGGCGGCGTGAAAGGAAAAACACTGTTTATCTGCGGTCCGCCCGCAATGTACCGGTTCCTTGAAAATGAACTTGCGGAATTCAAGATTCCCCAAAAACGCATCAGGCGCGAAGTGTTCGGCGAAATAGACGACATAACAGCGTTCGATGAATTCCCCAGGGGGCTGAAGAGAAAAAAGTTCAACATCAAAGTGCATATCGGCAGCGAAGTCGAGGAGATTCAGGCGAAAGCCACCGAAACGGTTCTCGTTGCGATGGAACGGGCCGGGCTGGCACCGCAATCGAAATGCAGATCGGGCGAATGCGGTTTTTGCGACTCGTTGCTGCTGGACGGTGAAATATTCGTCAGTCCCGAAAACGATGGCCGCAGAATGGCCGGGGTGAAGTTCAACCACTTCCACCCCTGCGCGTCATATCCGGTGACCGATCTCGAAATAATTGTCAACAGAAGTGTATAGTGTCTGAACGAACCCCCTCTTGCTCTGAACAATTTTGCTCGACCTCGCTACGAATATAATTTTGCAATTGGCTCTACTGTATGTTTGATAACGGATTGGTATCATATCCAACATGAATGTATGAGGATGGAATGGGATGAAAACAAAAAAGTTCAATTCGAGTAAACGACCACCGACCTTGTCGGTGGCTTTGATAAAGTAGGTTTAACCGTTAAACGACCAACTTTGTTGGTTGTTTAAGGATGTCGAGCCTCCAGCTCGTTACATCCACCGATTTCATCGGTGGTTTTCCTATAAATAAATTTTGAAAGGTGATCGTGGAAATTTATCTTCATCCAGTTTCATAAGCAACTCATCACATAATATGCAGATGTTTTTTACTTCTTTCAACCGTTTCCTCGCCTGAGCGGGCTGCATGTTGAACTGTTTGGCACCGTTGTAGGGCCTGCCCCTGTTTATCGCCCTGAATATCGGTTCAGCGGCTGCCTTTTCGAGCCCGGCTATCAATGTCTCATATCTCACATCCGCAATAAACACCCTTGTGGATGGACAGCAGGGATAAAGATATGACAACTGAATCACGACCTCCTGTCGCGGCGAACCGGATTTCAGAAAATTCAAACCGCCTGACCATAACCGGCAGAAATTATGGGCCGGATCCATCAATACGTTTCCGTTTTTCAGGGCACGCCCCCTTGCCCAGTTGCCGCCCAGCCAGATGTCTTCATTGGCGCCCCAGATAGAAAAATTCGGCTGCCTGTAAAAATGCGGCGCAACCATTTTTATTATGTTTCCGAGCCGCGCGTTCTTTTCGACATTTTCAGGTGTAAGTTCGCTGACCGACGGCAGTTCCTTCAATCCTTTGCCCTTCAAAATTTCTCGAAAATATCGCTCTTTCTCCTCGAGTGATCCATGTCTGTTCTTATGGTGTTTATCAATTGATGCTATTGAAATGTGTGTGATCCCGGCTTCCAGACATTCATCTATTACTGCTTCATCCAAAAACTCGCCGTTGGTTTGTATGGCGATATGCCTTTTTCCATATTTTCTCAACAGTTCTTCTGTAATAAAATACAACAGAGTCCGGATGCCGGGATGAAGCACTTCGCCGCCGCTCAATATTATGTTTTGATTGATGCGACGCGGCAGGTTGTCTATTATTGCCGCTGCTTCATCCTCTGTCAATGACTGCCCGCCGGGTCCGCAACTCATATAGCAGTGCGAACAAGTACTGTCGCACAAATGTGTTATCACCCAGTATAGTGATCCGATTTCATTTCGCATAACATCACGAACCATCCTTTATAGCATCCGTCAACCTGTTTATCCGCGCAAGACAATCATCACCGGCATCGTCTGCAATTTCTCTTACAGAAAGCAAGTCGTCAAAATTGTCAATATCACTCATGTATTCTGTTTCCTCTATTTTCAGGCCAAGCGTGCGCGCGCGACTGATTGTCTCGCGCAGAACCCTGTCCGTGCTCCATTCCATATTGCTGAAAAGCTCCGGGACCGGCCTGCTCTGCCCTATCAGATAATAGCCGCCATCATTGCAGGGGCCAATAACAATGTCGGCTTTCCCCAGATTATTGAAACTTTCGTTTATTGTTTCGACGCGTAAATGCGGTACATCGGTTCCGATAATGCAAATATGCTTATATCCATCGTGGAAGCCGCCGGCCAGCGCGTTAAACATCCTCGCCCCAAGATCAGGGCCGCGCTGAAAATGAATATCCATTGCGCCATATCGCCGCTTGAAATAGTCTTTCGTCGCCACCGTATCGGGCGTGACGCACAATCTCACATCGGTGTCCTCGGCGTCGGTTGATCTTTCGACAGTTGCGTCAATAAACAACCTGTATATCTCGCAGGCGTTATCGACGCCGATAGCCGCCGCAAGTCTTGTTTTTACTCTGCCCGGCTCCGGCAGCTTCGCGAATATGATCAGCAGCCTATCCAGACGCAACGATT
>JAJRTR010000021.1 GCA_024278215.1 bacterium | reverse complement strand
GGGCGCGCAAAATGCTCCTGCTTGTCGCCAGCATGGTCTTCTATTGCTGGTTCAAGTGGGAATACGGATTCCTGCTTATATTCGTGATCGCCGTAACATTTCTCGGCGTGCGTGTTTCGCGCGCGCGGCGCGCGCCGGTGTTCGCATGGTCGTCCGTAGTTTCGATACTGCTGCTGCTCTTCCTGTACAAATACCTGAATTTCTCTATAAATGTGTTTAACGGCATCGTTTCGCATATCGGTGCGGACGGCGGGTTCGATCTCTGGAACATTATCCTTCCGCTGGGCATCAGTTTCTATGTTTTCCAGGCGATTTCCTATGTGGCGGACTGTCTGCGCGACCCCGGGCAGGAGATAAAATCGTTCCTCGACTACGCACTGTATATTTCGTTCTGGCCGCAGCTTGTGGCGGGTCCGATAATGCGCGCGGGGGAGATGGTGCCCCAGTTTAATGAGCCCACCGAACTGCGCATCGAAAACATCAAAGAAGGCTGCAAGCGTATCATCGAAGGTCTGTTCATGAAGCTTGCGCTCGCGGACGGAATAGCGCATTTTGTGGACGAAGGGTTCCTGAATTACATCCACAACACTATGCTGGACAACTGGACGCTCGCGTTCGCGTTCGGCTACCAGATATTCTTCGATTTCGCCGGCTACAGCAGCATCGCCATAGGCAGCGCGTTGCTGTTTGGCTACAAACTTGTCGAGAATTTCGATTTCCCTTATGCCGCCGTCACGCCCCGCGACTTCTGGAAAAGATGGCACATCTCGCTTTCGAGCTGGATACGCGATTATCTCTATCTGCCGCTCATGAACGTGCTGGTGCGAAAACCGCAATCAGACGGCGGTATCGACACCGTTCCCGATGACACATCCGGCAGGTTTTCCAGGTGGAACCGCACGAAGGCGCTGTTTGTCAGTTGGGCGATCATGGGGCTGTGGCACGGTGCGAACTGGACATTTCTTTTCTGGGGGCTCTGGCACGCGGTGGTCGTACAGTTATACCGTTTTTATGCCCGGATCGTGCATCCGAAAAACACCGAGCGTCCGTGGTATACCCGTTACCTGGGTATAATACCGACGATATTGTTCATCATGCCCGGCTGGATATTTTTTCGCGCTACATCGCTCGAACAAGCATTCCGGATGCTGGCGAAACTGCTCGATTTTTCGTCGCTGCCCGTGCTCGGCTACACCGAAACCTATTACCTCGGCACATTCCTGCTCACCGTCGGATTCTTCGCTGTTTTCTTCATCCGTGAGGCGCGGCTGCGGCTCCCACGCGGGCAATGGCTCCTCACCGCCGCCATCTACGCCGCTATGGCCGTCGCCGCCTTCGCTTTCTTCGACAGCAATCAGCCTTTCATCTATTTTCAGTTCTGAAGCACCTTGACCCACCGCACCGGTTAAATATGCGGGCTACCGGCGAACTGTTTTATTCGACTCTATCGCAGAATCTATGGGTTTTGTTTCGAGCCGAGTTTACCACAGTGCCCACTTTTTCCCGGCAATTTCAAAGGATTGCCGGAAGGTGGACTTGTGGAAAACTATTCGGCAGAAGTGAACGTGGAATATTGTTGTACATTGATTGCTGAAAATCAGCAGTAACAGAACCCTTTTCGTTTCTCTTCATTACTTCGCCCCGTAGATTCTGCGATAGAAACTTTCATTTTATGTAGCCGAGGTCCCTCAACTTTTGTTTTTTGTTTTCGTCCGTGCCGGTTTTGACGGGGCGTGGTGGTGTGCGGTCGGTCGTTTCGTTCCACCACTCGAGCGTGGCTTTCATTCGTTCGTACTGCTCGGGGAACACGCGCCGTGCGTCTCTTAATTCGCCGGGATCGTTCTCGATTGAATAGAACTCGTCGCGTACAAACGTGCCGCTTTTGGGGTCGACCGTGCGGATGTACTTGAATCTTTCATCACGCGCGGCAGTCAATTCGAGTTGCTTCTTCTCTACAGCGTCCCACCCGTTCCAGGCGAGCGAAAACACCGTTTTTTTACCCTCTTTGTTCTTTTCGGCGAACAGGTCCCTGCCGTGAATACCTTTTGGGATGTCGATGCCCAGCGCGGAGTAGAGCGTGGGGAGAACATCCACAACCTCGACGAGTTCGTCGCGTGTGCCGGTGCCGAATTCGTCTTTCCCGCTCCAGAAGACGAGCGGCACGTGTATCTCATCGTCGTACAGCACCCTGCCGTGTTTTGTCTGGTTGTGTTCGAGGAACGATTCGCCATGGTCTGCAAGGAGGACAATTATACTGTTGCGGATAATGCCGCGCGTCTCGAGATATTTCACTAATCGCTGTATCTCGAAATCCGCATACCTGATCTCGCCGTCGTAGCGGGCCTCCATGTTCTGAATATCTCGCAATGTAACATCTTTGAAGTCGGGGTGGTGCCGGAGACATTTGACGAACAGGTCTTTGCGGTTCCAGTTTTCCAGCATGGGATTGTAGGCGCAATCCGGGTCCTCGTCGCCGTAACCGACAAAGTAATCGTCGGTGACGCGCCGGATGCCGTAGGCTGTAGTTCTGACAGGATAGCCTTTGTCGAAATAGTCGGTAAACGGCACCGGGGCGTAATATATGTCGTGCGGGTCGATCAGGTGAATGTATGAGAATATCCTGTCTGATTGAGTCGCGGCGCGTTCGAACCACCGGATGGCCTCCGACATGAGCAGAGTCGCCCTGGCCCACGGCATCTCTTCGAAATGATCGAAACCGTAATTGTAGTTGGAATCGCTGGATATGAGCGAATTCGCGGAGAAAGCGCCTGTTGTGAAACCAGCCTGCCGGATGCCTTCGATGAGCGAATTCTCCCACGTCCAGTCCGAGCCGCCCATCATCTTGTGGCTGCGTGGATATAGCGCGGTGAAGAGTGAAGCGACGGAAGTGTCGGTTGTCGAGCACTGTGAAAAAGCGTTTTTGAAGAGAACACCGCGCTTTGCGATCATGGACATCGCCGGAGTGGTCTCCCTTTTGTAGCCATAAGCGCTGGAGTGGTCGGCCCGCTGCGCGTCGATCAATATTACAAACACATATTTCGCGTCGTCGCCTGTTTTCATCGGTGCGGAAAGCTCGGGTACGTACTCGCGCTTCCTGTAGCGCCGGATCGCGTCTTCAGTAGCTGTCTTGAATCGTTTTGTAAACTCGAAGCTTTCTCTGGCTTCGGTAAGCCTGCCGGGAAAGAAATTGAAGTGGATAGTGGAAGCCATCGAGAACAGATAGCTTGTTGCCGCAAGGCACAGGTCGCGGGCGTGATTCTTTCTGATTATAAAAGCTTTCGAGCCGCCCCCGGCAACGCCCCCGGATTTCATTTCCTCGATCTCGAAGCATAACTGGTCCGCGACCGCATGACGGCGGTGTATTTCCATAACGGCCGTCGACGAATCGATGGCGCCCTTTTCGTGTTTGTTCCAATCTTCTGTTCCACCTTCCACTTCGGCGATGATTTTATCTACACGAGCGTCGAGTTCAGCGAAATCATGCTTTCTGCCCTTGTTCATCACATAGAAGTAAGTGCCTGCCACAGCGGCGATAATAATCAACACCGGTACAACGACATAAATGATCGGGATTTTATCGGAATCGTTCACTGGAGCGCCGGACGGGACGCCATTCGTTTTCATGCTGCCGGAAGCCATACCCCATAGTCCTTCCACCCGGCCTGTCTGATTCGACTATCTATAATATAACGTGAATTTCCATTTTGTGTGAGTAGTATCATATATATATTAGCATAATGTATCCTGCTACAATATAATATATTTTACAATAAAAGCCGATCAGGGTGCCGATATGTACAGACGTGATTTCCTGAAACTCGCCGGATCAGCCGCCGGAGCGGCGGCGGTGTATACTTTTCTTCCGCATGTTACTATCGCCGGGGGCAGGCCGGTATATACGATATCGACCTCGACAATCGCACGGCCTTCATTCACCGCGCCTGAAATAGTAAAATCGGGCGGCGCGATCCCATGCGCCATGTCGGCAACTGCAAAAACGGAAGTCGAGTCTGCCTGGCTGCATGGGGCAAACGGCGGAAGCCGGGTTGCTTTATCTCTCGAAACAGGCGGCACCGCCGAAGGTGCGCCGACTGCGCTTCTGCCGCAATCCGACCCGGACCCCGGCATGTACGACCTCTTCATCTCTGCCGCCAGGGGGAATAAGAAACGTGTCGAGCGGTTGCCTATGGCTGTTAAGATCGTTGAAGATTACAAAACCGATTTCGAGTTCGGTATCATCTCGGACGTTCATTTCGGCGATCCCAGGATTACTGCCGATATACCGGGCTTCGACGTTGCGGAAACTTTCCGGAAAGAAATAGCTATCCTGAACGAGCGGAATATCGAATTCTGTATATGTTGCGGCGACCTGTGCTTTCTGCCCCCGGAAACAAAAAAGCAAATCGCCGAGTATATGGATACTCTGAGCGCGCGGGCGACATTCCCGACATTCACTGTGCCGGGCAATCACGACGGCTACGCGACAGGTTCCACAAGTAAAATCAATTTCGATACATATAAATACTGGCGCAGGACATTCGGCCCCTTCCACTACGAAGCATCATACGGCGACATACCACTCATAGGGATCAACACTTATGAGCGCGAACCGAAACAGAGAAACCTGTATGGCGGTTTCGGCGAATCGCTCGATATGGGCGTGATCGGCGCGGCGCAACTCGAATGGCTGGACGCCACACTCGCGCGGACCACGGGGAGCGCCGGCGGAGCGGCCATAATGTTCGGCCACCACAACCCGACCAATACTTTTATGGATATGAACGGTCCGTTTTCCGTCCTGCCGTTTTCCGAAACCGGACGGCTGCAACTTCTGGGCCTGGTGGAAAAGTATTCGCCCGACTATTTTTTCACGGGGCATCTGCACGCTGTATTCGCGGAAAAATACAAAGACACGAACATCCTTACTGTGCCCACGGCGGCAAGCCGCCCGGCGCAAGGACACCCGATAGGTTTCCAGATAGCAACTGTAAAAAACAGCAGAATATCGTCAATTGAAACTATTGAAATGCTCAGGCCCTGAAAAAGAAAAGCCGCTGGAGCCATTGGCCCGGATTTCTCACGAACATCATTTTGCAATTGCCGCTTATATTTGACAGTTACTGTCTAAGCGGTTATATTTTGGGCGGTGTCACATTTGTGTCTACACGCCGATATGCCGGCTCAACGGCATAGGCGCACGATGCGGCGGTAGTTGCTGTATAACAGGACAGCCCTCTGTTTTTGGATAGGGAAACTCTTCCGGTAGCCTCTTTCATAAATTACGCCACCTATAACCTGTAATACTTCACCGTTGTTGCGCACGGAAATGAACGGAGTAAGTTATGTCTTTAGATTTATCGTTGCAACCTTCATTCGAGAACATGGGTTTGATTGAATCCGTGATGTGTGTCCTGGATGATATCGGGTTTGAAAGGCCGACACCTATTCAGACGCTGGTGATACCGGGCATGCTGGCCGGAAGAGATGTTATCGGCCAGGCCCAGACGGGAACAGGCAAGACAGCTGCGTTCGCGATGCCTATTCTGTCGATGATCGACCCTGAAGATATGCGGACCCAGGCTCTGGTGCTTGTTCCTACAAGAGAACTTGCTATTCAGTTGTCGGATGCCTTCAAACAATATTCCGCGCGAATGAGGCGTGTGTCTATTCTACCGGTTTACGGGGGGCAGGATTATCGTGGGCAATTGAAGCGCCTGAGAAGTGGCGCCCATATCGTCGTGGGAACTCCAGGCCGCGTAATGGACCACATGCGCCGCGGCACGCTGAAGCTTGGAAACCTCTCATGCCTTGTGCTGGATGAAGCTGATGAAATGCTGCAAATGGGATTCATCGACGACATCACATGGATTCTGGAACAAACACCGGACGAACGACAGACTGCCTTGTTTTCCGCAACGATGCCGTTGTCGATCCGCAGGATCGCCCAGCAACACATGAAGGAACCCGAAGAAATTATTGTTAAATTGCGCACTGCCGCGCCGCTGACAATAAAACAACGGTACATTCTGGTGAATCACACCGGCAAAGTCGAAGCCCTGACTCGCATAATCGAGTCGGAACAGTTCGACGGCATGCTGGTTTTTGTGCGCACCAAGGTTGCCACGATAGAACTTGTGGGAAAACTCGAGTCGCACGGATATGAAGCGGAGGCGCTCAATGGAGACATAAAACAGAGCCTGCGCGAGCGGACAGTCGCGCGTTTCAAAAGTGGAAAGATTGATATCCTTGTCGCAACGGATGTTGCCGCAAGAGGCCTGGATGTCGACCGCATCAGCCATGTTATAAATTACGACATACCGCAGGATACTAAGACATACATCCACAGAGTAGGCCGAACCGGGAGAGCCGGGCGCAGAGGTGAAACGATCCTTTTCGTAACCAACAGGGCAAAGCACATGTTGCGTGCCATCGAAAGAGCCACGAGACAGAAAATATTACTCATGGGCCAACCGTCTGCAAAAGCTATCAACAATAAACGAATAGCCCGGTTCAAGGAAAACATCACCGCCACAATTCGGGATAAGGACCTTTCTTTTTTCTCCCAGCTCATAAGTGAATACCAGCATGAGAATAATGTTTCGGCACTGGAAGTAGCCGCCGCGCTTGCAAAACAGATCGAGGGGAACAAGCAATTCCTTGTTAAGGATACAACAAAGGGTAAATCGAAAGCAGCTCCCTCCGGGCCGGAAACCACAAAAAAGATAAACACACACAACATCGGCCCGCATGACCGCGGAAACACCGGACAATCCATGGCGACAGTCGTCAGCAGGGAACTGTTCCGCGTCGAAGTCGGACATGTGCACGGCGCAAAACCGGGAAACGTCGTAGGCACCATCGCCAGCGAAGCAGGCATTGGCAGCGAGTATATATGCAACCTCAGAATGCACGAGAAATACACGACGCTGGAACTTCCTACCGGAATGCCGCGTGAGATATTTCAAATACTTAAAAAAGCGCGAGTCGGAAAACAACAATTGAATATATCAAGAATCACCGGCTCGAAAAAAACGACTGGAAAAAAGAGGAAAGCAACAGGTAAAAAACGCAAAGCAGCGAAAAACTCATATAGATAAACACTGTTGAAAAACCTGCCCGATACATCCGCGACTACCGGCGAACCACGGCTGCCGGCGATAGTGTGTAGTAGGCTCGGAGAGGTGCAGTGAGGGGATATTACGCGGAAACTGTTTGTGCAGGCAAAGGTTGTTGAGGCGGGATACGGTGACCCCGCCCTTCATACGTCAACATAAAGTTGACACGACAGTAGTAAGAGCCAATTGCAAAATTCTGATTCTGCTGCGGTCGGCTGCTATTGTCCGGGTATAATACTTGGTTTTTGATATTCAAATCCAATAATCAACGGGCGAAAGCCGGTTTTCTTGACCTGTTATGTGAAGTGATCCTATAATAAGTCCCAACAATATTATTAATAAAACCATTGAGCCGGGATGACAACTTAATGGAAATAAAAACGGATTGCAGACATTACGTCGGCGAAAAACCGTGCGGCTTTGCGAGACTGTGCGACGGGTGCGGCCATTATGAACCGTGGAATGAGCGAATACTGATAATAAAAACCGCGGCAATGGGTGATGTGCTGCGCACTACAGCTATACTGCCCGCACTGCGAAAGAGCCGGCCCGGCGCGAAAATCACCTGGATCGCACGGGCCGAATCGCTGCCCCTTCTCGTAAATAATCCTTATATCGACGAACTGCTGACTATGGAGGATGCGGTCGCGCCCGCGATTCTGCCGAGGCGCTTCGACTCTGTGTATTCCCTGGATAAAACAGTTGCCGAATGCGGACTTGCAATGATGACGGCGTGCGACACAAAAAAAGGGATCGGGCTCAGCGAATCAGGCGCCCCGTTCCCTCTTGATGCCGACGCGGAGTATTACTTCAGCCTTGGTCTTTCTGACGACTTGAAGTTCGAGAAAAACCAAAAGACATACCAGGATATGATCAGGGAAGTATGCGCGCTCGAGCCCGGCCGCGACAGGCCCGTACTGAATCTTACGGAGGCCGAAAAGAAAATAGGAAAGAAGTTCGCGGCAGAAACGGTCGGAGGCCCGGCGAAAAAACTTATCGGAATAATACCAGCCGCCGGTGCGACATTCGCAAACAAAGCGCCGTCCGCGGCTAAATGGGAAGAGATCATAGAAGCGATAAACAAGAAATGCGGGCCGGAAACGACACTGTTGCTGATGGGCGGCCCGGCGGACGGGCGGAAAGTCGAGTCGCTATCGGAAATATCACATGATCTGCCGTACGTTATCACTGAAGATGTCAGAATGTTTGCCGCTTATGTCGGGGAACTGGATGTAATCCTGTGCGGCGACACGCTTGCGCTTCATATAGCGACAGCCCTGGAGCGCGAAGTCGTCGCGCTGTTCGGCCCGACGTGCAGCCAGGAAATTGATCTGTATGACACTGGCTGCAAGATCATCACGCCGCTTGATTGTTCGCCATGCTACCGCAGTAGATGCGATATTTCACCGAACTGCATGGATGCGCTCGACCCGTCGGATATCGCATCCGCAGTGTCGCGGCTTATTGAAAATTAGGCGGCGGCGGGAACAATCCCGGACTTGCTGCTATTAGAGTTATTAAGATTATTCAAGGAAGCCGATTGCAGCCGCGGCAGAATCAGAATTTTGCAATCGGCTCGAAAGATTATTCGAGGGTGTAGCATGGCAATCGCAGCCAATGACGGACTCAATCAAAAACAGGGCAAGACGGTGTCACAGCAATTGAAGGTGCTTGCTTTCACTCGTGAAATGTCCACCCGGATAATGCTTGACACCTCAATCTCAAAGCGACATTTCGACCTCGAACAATGCCGCAACACAACAGATTTCATGCAAAATGTGAAGAACGGCACTCACGACATTTATATTATTGATGCCAGTACGGGAGCGGAAAGCACACGCTATGAACTGCTGGGCAGGGTTTCCGACCTGAAGAAGAAAGGAACGACACGGGTTGTACTGCTCGTGGATGAAGTGCCGCCGGCGGAAGCCAATCACATGGAGTCTTTCGGCCCAATATGTTTTCTCGAATGTTTTTTCACAGCAGGAAGACTGAATAGAATGCTTGCGGAAGTCTTGAAAATCAGGGACACGGGTTGCAGGGTCAAAGGAGATTCGAAGTTCTTCGACATAACCGTGCTGACAAAGAAAAAGAAAAGCTGATGGCGAAAAAACAGAAAAAAGTTTCGGTCGTGGTCGACGAACCTCTGAGCGAAGACATTACCTCGATGGACGGTTCGATCATTTTGTGTCGCAAGGGGACAATGGTCACTCGGGAACTCATCGATAAACTTTCAGCATGGATCGTCGAAGAAGAACCCCGTCTGACGGACGGCATAAAGAAGAAACCCAGGAAAGTCAAGAAAGCTTTCAGGGATGAAATTATTAAAAAGCTCGAATTCGATGAAATCGTGTCACAGAAAACAAAAGAGGAACTGGACAAAGGCTGCACAGAATTTTTTGAGAGAATAGGCTCCAGGGCTGAAGATAAGAACTTCGGCTCAATCGAGCAGACAATCTCCGAGATGGTCGAAGGAACTTCCGACAATCCCGATGTCCCACTCAAGCTCTCGCAAATGAAAAAACATGCTTCGTATGTCTATCTGCATTCGGTCGAATGCAGCGTCATAGCTTCTTTCATCGCGACAAACCTTAATTATCCCGCACACGAAATTACAGCTTTCTCGACGGCTATGCTCCTGCACGATACCGGACTCCTGATGGTGCCGGAAGAATATTTGAAAATAGGCGGAAAACTCAGCGAGAAGGAAGTATCGACCATCAGGAACCACCCGCAACAGGGATGGGACGCCCTGAAACAGGTTCCGGGTATCGACCCGCTCGCGCTGCTTGTTGCGATCGGGCATCACGTTTATGCGGACGGAACAGGTTATCCGTCCGACATCCGCATCGATTCGCTGCCGCCGCTTGTTCATCTCGCGACGCTGATAGATCACTTCGAAGCGATGACGGCTGATCGTCCCTACCGGCGTTCGTTTCACATGCACGAAGCTGTAAAGATGATCATGGCTCAGAGGCACATGTACCATCCCGGCGCGTTCGAGAACTTCATCAGCGTTGTAGGCATCTATCCCATTAGCACACTGCTTATGCTCAACTCGGGCGAGGTCGGTGTCGTTGTGCGCAGCAATCCTGAAAACCTGTTTCTTCCCGAAGTAAAACTCGTTCTGGACAGAAACGGCAAGGTGTACTCGAAGGAAATAGTTGTGAACCTTCTGGACGAACCCGACAGGATGGCTGTCGGTGTGGTCGATGATATTTAGCAGCCCCAGTACCGTTTACTTAATGCTTTTTACGACAGGCGAGACGCCTGTCGTACTGCCGCGATGCTGTGAGATACAGTAGCACAGGCGTCCCGCCTGTGGCCGGGCATGACCTTAAGTAAACAGTATTGTATTTAGCCCGCATATTTCACCAATGCGGTTAAGCGATTTTTAGAGTTGCCATATCAGGAAATGTTCAGGTGATTGGGGGAAACACTGGTTCGCAAACTCGAGCCGGAGGACGAAATGCTGAAAAAAGAGTTGATAAAAAAACAACAGGAAGCTCTCTTCAGGGTCGACACACTACCTGTCGAGTCGAAAAAGAAAACATTCAGCGTGCAATGCGAGGTGGCACGCGGCGCAATGGAAGCGTATGTTAAAGTAATCGCTGTCGACAGGGAATGCGGCATCACGGAGTTCGACATCATAAGTAAAATCTTTAAAAAAGGTGTACGCATCAACATATTTTATGACCAGATAACGGACATCGTCGAAAACAGGAGAATAAATGAAAAAATACTGATAGCCGAGGGTTTCGCACCCGAGGACGGGACGGATGCCGAGATAACGCCACTTGTGGAACTGGAAGAATTCATGACACCTGAGATGGCGAAAAACTTTCCCGGCCAGAGAATCGTGACAGGTGTTGAAGTCGACCTCGACCAGCCTGTGCTTGAGAAAAAACCTGCGACACCCGGAGTGCCGGGCTACACGGTTCGTGGCCGCCGCATAAAGCCCAAAGCCGGCGCGGACTTGCAGTTCGAGTACGGAAACAACCTGCGGATCTCTGAAGACGGATTGTCTTTAATATCCGCCATGCCCGGACTGGCGGGACTATCGAACGGGGTTGTCGAAGTGCGTGACCACGACTACGACGAATGGCGCTATGAAGTCAAATTCAGGAAAAACAACATGGAAGCCGCTCTGGCCATCATTCCGGGCATACGCAAGCAGCCCGATCACGACGAAGCTTTTTTCCACGGCCTGCTTGCTCAGCACGGCATCCAGTTCGGGATCGAGCCGATGCTGCACAGGCGTGTTCCGAGCAGAATCTTCAACACAACCGTAATAAAAATCGCGTCGGGCGAACCACCGTTGACCGGGCCCTCCGCGAAAATCAAGGAACTTTTCAAAGACGGCGCACAGGAAAATCAGATACTGTTCAAAGTAGCCAGGGACCAGCTTATCGTGGAAAAAACACCGCCGGGAAAAGGTGTCAGGGGTAGAAACGTACTGGATGAGCCGGTACCCGCGCCCGAAGGAAGCGACATCGAACTCGTTGCGGGAGATAACACACGGCTCAGCGACGACGGACTGAAACTGTTTTCAACAATCGACGGCTATGTCAGCAGAATGAAGGACGCCTACTGTGTTGTCGAATGTATGGAGATAGAGAAAAAGACAGTGCCGGGCAGAAAGATAGACTATCCGGGCATTGTGCATGTCAGGGGCAATGTCGCCGCCGGAAGCGCAATTGTAGCCGGGCATCATATTCTGGTAGACGGCGACATCCAGAGCGCGGAAGTCATCGCAGGCGGCAAGTTGCGGGTCGACGGATATGTCAGGAATTGCGTGAAAAGCAAAGTACAGTCCGGCGGAGACATGTACCTGGGGGGAGTTGAAAAGTCGAGATTGCTTGCGGGCGGAAGCATTTATCTGCATGACGGCGCCAGCCAGGTACAATTGATATCCGGGGCGAATGTCATGTCGATGAATGGCAACAAATGCTTTATTGCCGGCGGTCGAGTGGTGGCTGCCGGTGATGTCGAATTGCAGATATTCGGTTCGATGCCGCCTGCTCGGACAAGCATCGAGGCGGGTGTTCCATTTGCAGTCAGGGTGCGTTTCGAACACTCGGCGCAGGAATTTGTCCATCTGGTGAACAGCCACGCGGCAATCACAAAACAGATTGCCGCGCTCAGGAGCAGGGCGAAAGTGTCGAAGATATCGCGCGAGGAAGCCCTTATGTACAAAAAACTGATTATGGCTTTCGATGTACTGTCGGAAAAAACAAAACTTCGCGGCGCGAAAGTCAAGAAAGCACGTGAAGCTGTCGAGAAAATGTCGTTGCCGTTCAGGGTCGCAGCCTACGACAAGGTAAATCCCGGAGTCTTTATAAAAGTCGGCGGCTATTCCGAGCGAATAGAATCAACAGTAAGAAAATGTATATTCCGAATTGACACAGAGAAAAAAAAGATAGTAAGAACAAAGATTTAAACCCAACACGGCGTAGCCGGAACCAAAAAGGTCGCATTTTCGTGCCCAAACAAATGCGGTTTGAGCACGGCACACGGGGTTTAAGAGTTTAGACCCAATACCAGTCACTCAAGTAATATAGATGCTCAAAAGTCAGTGTTTATCATGATATTATGATTCTTTATCGCTTTAAGTGACCGGTATTGAGTTTAGACCGGATTTCTCACAAAGAAATCCGGAAAACCGGAAGAATGCCCATTCCACTGCGTTGCGGCGGCCCCCGCGTTTGTTTGAGGATACAAAACAAAAGTTGTATAATTCTTCACTGTTTTAATTATCGGTGGGCGCGATGCGGCCGGCGCGGGGAGATTCAACATGAGGACACTTGGTATACACACAAATTATTTTCGATTCAAGGCGACAGAAAAAGCCATGAAAGGGGCGGAATCGATTTCGCAGACGGAATTCAGTCTCGAAGAAGATTGTATTGTAGTTTATGTGGGCGTTGAAAAAGCAGACGAGGCCGCGCCTCTTGTCGTAACGCGGAAGCTTATTGACGACACACTCAAGAGAGCGGAGACACTAAAGGTTAAAAAGGTTATTGTTTATCCTTATGTGCACCTGACACAGGACCCTTCGTCGCCGCGCACCGCGCTTTCTGTGCTGAAAAACGCTAAGAAGATGCTTGCGGAAAAACTGGAGGTGGTGCGTGCGCCGTTCGGCTGGTACAAGGCATTCGAAGTTTCCGCAAAGGGACATCCTCTGTCCGAATGGAGCGGTTTCTTTTCTATTGATGAGGAAGAAGCAAAGGCGGAGAAGTCCGAAGATGAGGTCAGGGGCGACAAGTTTACAAAATTTATCTGCGTGGACATCGAAGGCAACGAATATGAAGTAACGCCGGACAAATTCAAAAAGAACGCGATTTTCAAGAAAAAAAAGCCGGTGTACAAACTTCTCAAACGATTTGTTTCGAACGAATTCGGCAAAGGCGTGGACACGACGCGCGCGCCTAAACATATCGAATTCATGCAGCGTCTCGAGCTTGTCGACTACTGCGACGCGTCGGAAAAGGGACATTATAAATGGTATCCGAAGGGGCTCTTCATCCAGAAACTTATCCTGGAATATGCCGGGATGCTGGCACATGAATGGGGCGCGATGGAGATGAAGAACCCGCTGATTATTCGAGGCGACAATAATATAGTAGGCGAGCTGATGGGCGAGTTCCACGAGCGCGACTACAAAGTCGACGGCGGGCGCGGCGTCTGCTATCTGCGCTACGCTTCCGACCCGCTCGGCTTTCCATTCATGCAGAAGGTCCGCTTCTCGCATAAGCAGTCGCCCCTGAAGGTCTACGAGGAGGCCACGTGCTTCCGCAACGAGCAGGAGGGCGAGGTGAGCGGTCTCAAGCGTGTGCGCAACTTCATGATGACGGACATGCACGCGGCCTGCGCGACAACAGATGAGGCGAAAAAAGAATTCGAAGATCTCTGCTATCTTTTCCAGCGCCTGATGGACGACATCATCGCGCGGGGTCGCTGGGTGCTGGGCTGGGAGGGCACGATCGACTTCTACGAGGACAACAAGGAGTGGCTGCTCGGTATATGTAAAACAATGAAGGTTCCGTCTTTCTTCAAACTTATGCCGGAGATGACGCATTATTACGCGATCAAAAACGAATTCCAGAGCATCACCGAGGACGAAAGCAATATACAGGTGTCCACGGTGCAGTGGGATGTTAAAGACGGCGAGCGCTTCGACATCGGCTATGTTGACGACGACGGAAAAAAGCACCCTGTGCCGGTGATTCTGCACGCGTCGAGTTTCGGCAGTATCGAGCGCACTCTATGCACGATCCTCGAGAATATCGCAATAGATATAAACCAGGGAAAACCGGCAATGTTCCCGGTATGGCTTGCACCAACGCAGGTGCGGCTCTGCCCCGTGAAAGACGAATTCCTCGAATACGCCACCGGACTATGCGACAGGTTCAACAGGGCGAATATACGCTGCGACCTCGACGACAGGCCCGACACAGTAAGTAAAAAGATACGCAACTCCGAGCGCGAGTGGATACCTTACGTGCTTGTAATCGGGCAGAAGGAGATTGATTCGGGCGAACTGATGGTGCGCATACGCGAGACGGGCAAACAACAGAAAATGACATTCGACGAACTGGTCGATCGCATACACACGGAGTCCAAGGGGATGCCGTTCCGGCGGATTCCCATGCCGCGACTTGTCAGCAAGAGACCGATTTTTCACGGTTGATGTTTTATGTTGCGTTGCCGGCCGGCTACAGGATATTAGCGCCGGAACAAAAATAATTTAACCCGCATTTGTGAAATATGCGGGTTTATGCACGGCACGCGGATGTTGCTGTGTCTGACGGTACAAGCACAATACGGAAGTGGAATGTTGTAAACTAATACCACAGAAGCAGGTTATCATAGTGAGCAGGATACAACCACCAAAGGGATTCAGGGACCTGATGCCTGACGATTTTAAGGCACGCGAGTACCTGAAGCGCATTATATCGGAGACTTATGAGCAGTACGGCTATCAACCCATCGACACGCCGGTTGTAGAGAATGTGGACGTGCTCGAGGGCAAGGGCGGCGGCGAAAACGAAAAGCTGATGTTTAAAGTGCTCAAACGCGGCAATAAGCTGTCGAAGGCTATCGGAGCGCAGGATTGGGCAAGGCTTGCCGATATGGGACTGCGCTTCGACCTTACGGTACCTTTCGCCCGCTTTGTGGCGGCGCATCTGAACGAACTGCCGCCTGTGTTCAAAAGATACCACATTGCGCCTGTGTGGCGCGCCGACCGGCCTCAGTTCGGTCGTTTCAGGGAATTCGTGCAGTGCGATGTGGATGTCATCGGTTCGGATTCGATGATGGCGGAAGCTGATGTTATTTGCGCTACAGCTACATGCCTGAAAAGAATCGGATTCGGTGAAGGGCTCACGCTGAGAATAAACAACAGGCCGCTCGCGCCTCTGCTGCTCGGCGCAATGGGCCTGCCTGAAAACCTGCTTGGCGAAGGTTGCAGATTGGTCGACAAGCTCGATAAGCTCGGCATCGGCGGCGTGTGCGAAGAATTACAAAAGACAGGCGCGTCCGGCGAAACCGCGCAGAATCTGAGCGCGTTCTACAAGTCGACAGAAGCCGCGAACAGTGAGGGGCGCATAGCGGCCATGCGCGAAGCAGTCAGCGGCGAAGATGCGGACGCGCTGATCGGCCGCATCGAGGAGATACTCGATTTGTGCGAGGGCGTTGCGGAGATAGACATAGTTTTCGATCCATTTCTCGTGCGCGGCATGGACTATTACACCGGCCCGATATTCGAGATCACGCATCCCGATGTGGGATTCTCACTTGCGGGCGGCGGACGCTACGACAGGCTTGTCGGCATGTTCTGCGGCAACAGGGATATTCCGGCAACTGGCTTCAGCATCGGCTTCGAGCGCATACTTGTGCTGATGAAAGAGCGTGGAATGTTGCCCGAAAACCAATCGGGAATCGATGTCGTCGTTTGTGCCGATGGAACGGGCGTGAGCGGACGTGCTCTAATCGCCGCCGGCGAAACATTAAGGGCGAAAAAACTAAAAGTCGACGTTGCCCTGACTGGCGGAACTGTCGGAAAAACAATGCAACTGGCGCAAAAACGGAGCGCGGCGTTCGGTGTCATTCTCAGGGCGGGCGACCCGGATAATGCCGAGGTTCGCGAACTCGACACCCGCAGGAGTGAAACGATGAGTATCGGCGCGGCGGCTGAAACGATTGCCGGTAAGTTATTGGTCTGATAACAAAAGGATATTTGTAGGAGCCAATTGAAAAATTCTGATTCTGCCGCGGTCGGCTGCTATTGTCCATAGCTGCGTTGTCGGCGCGAAATCGTCTTCGACGTACTTTACAAGTACGCCTGATAGGATTTTACACATCCGCCTTGCTCTGTACAATTTCGCTCGACCTCGCTACGAACATAATTTTGCAATTGGCTCGTAGTTTTACTGAACTTGTGCGTTTTCAGCCGAAGCAGGATTTCAGCTATTGGCTGGACGAGAAAGTGTTTTTTCAACGTTCCGGAACTCCGACCCGGAACGCAGGGCCTGAAATCTCCACGTTCACCATAAAGAACTTCGGTATGCACGGAAAACTCATAGGTCTTTGCAAATATTTGGTTATCCTCCGGCACACTACATTTTTCTATACACACCAAATAGCGAAGAGGCTTTTATTCTCTTGTGCGGTCCTGGAATCCAGGCGAGGCGCATCTTCTTCACCCCGGTCAGGGGTTCTCGACAGCATTATCGACGGCATCCGCGGGAAGGCCCACTTTTTTGGCATATTCGATCTCTTCGGCTCGCGACCGGCACGACTTTGTGTAACCCGGTTTCCCGCTCGAAAACGCCCGGCAGGCGGGCCAGTTGCGAAAACGGTACAGCTTCCCCCTGTACGCGAAAAGGTATACTTTTCCACAATGATTATTCGCAACGCGCTTTTTTACGGTTTTTTTCTTCCGGTTGCCCCCGCCTGCCCGAGAGGACAAAGCTGTTTCTATCGCTCTGATTACTTCGGCGCAGTCGTCCATTTCAGACAGTAGCCCTGCGCGGAGGTCGATTTCTTTTCCTGTGGAGAAAGCTACAGCGATGCGGTCACACCGTTCGTTCAGGTAGTTGCCCCTGTGGCCGCGCACGTGTCGCCATGTCACATTCGGCCCATTCTGCCGGTCGAGCGCCTTCCACAGATCGTCATTCAGCACAGGCAGCCCGTCTTTCTTGCGCCAGCCCTTCGTTTTCCAGCCTCGAATCCATTTTGTGATGCCGTTTATTGTGTATGAACTGTCTGTAAAGATGAAAACCGTTTCTCCGCGTGGCACAGCTTTCAACGATTCGACGACAGCAGTCATTTCCATCCGGTTGTTCGTTGTTTTCGAGTCGCCGCCGCCGGTTTCAATGTATCTTCCACCGCCGACAATTACAGCGCTCCAGCCGCCGGGACCGGGGTTCCCGCTGCATGCGCCATCGGTGAATATGTAATAGTTGTCTTCCTCGAATTTTGTTTTCTTGTCATGCTCTTCTTTTTTAGCCATATATGCCCTTTGCACGTCTCACACGAAACATGTTGCCGCTGGAAATATTATGGTGAAAGCTGAAGACTTACGTTATTGTATTCCCGCAGTGGCCTCTGTGAACGAGGATGGTTATATATTTTATGACCGCGCGTGCAAAACCGCCTGATATAGTATCAAAATTCGTCCGGTTCCTTACCGAACCCGCCGCCACCCGTTGGTGCGCCGCCGCCCTGGAGCGCCTGCAATATCTTGTACAATTTAAAGCTGTTGTCGTCCAGCACTCTCACGGCACATTTCGCATATTCTCCTCTGCCTGTCCACCATTCGCATTGTTCTCTGAGGCATGCCCTTTTAAGTATCGGGCAATATCTTTTCTCGGATCCTTCTTCCATGTAAAACCTCCTGCATAAACATTCGATGATTTGCTCGGCACTAGGTTATTCTATTTCTTAGATAAAATCAACATATACCGGTAACGGAATTGCGTCATTCTGAGGCGTAACTGAAGGGTTTACAGGTTTTCGACACTGTTTTTACCTGTTTTTGGCCTGCATTGGTGAAATATGCGGGCTATCTCCTTTAAAGCTAATTGCAAATGGTTACGTATGTGCCCATCGATTAATTCATGGAACGGATAACTCCAATTACGATGCCGCGGATCTCGACTTTCTTTGTAAATATCGGTGCGAAGCTATCGTTGGCAGGCTGAAGACGAATGCTTTTCTTCTCTCTGTAAAAATATTTTACGGTGGCCTCGTCGTCGATGATAGCGACAACGATGTCGCCATTTGCTGCAACGCTCTGTGATTTCACGACAACGATATCGCCGTCGAGTATACCGCTGTCTTTCATGCTGTCGCCCTTCACGCGCAGGGCGAAGCATCTGCCGTCGAATGGGAACATGCGTTCGATAGTGATGAAATCTTCGATATTTTCGGCTGCAAGAAGCGGTGCGCCTGCTGCGATGCGCCCGACAAGAGGTATCCCCTTCTTTGGTGATTTCAGGAGTTCGATGCCGCGCGCTGTGTTTTTATGCAGCCGTATTTCGCCTTTCTTTTCGAGGGCCTTCAGGTGGTCCGCGACACCGTTTGGCGACTTGATTCCAAAGAATGCTCCGATCTGTCTGATAGTCGGCGGGTATCCGGCCTCCCTCGCATAGTCGTAAATGTAATCAAGAATCTGCTGTTGTCTTTTCGTCAGTTCCTTAGGTGACATCTTTTTCCCCCTAACCCGGCGTAGTCAGCACCGAAAAAGTCGCATTTTCGTACCCAAACAAATGCGGTTCGGGCACGGCACAAAGATTTTTATTGTTCCCGGGGTCTATCCCGTGAACGTCTGGAACCGGAAGCTCCAGCTTCCGGCAATCTCATTATTGATTCGTGCGTAACAAGTCATTTTTAAAAACGATATTTTTGTCAAAGTCGGTCAAGATGCTTTAAAATGCTGAACGCACGTTCGTTATGGCCGATCATTGTCGGTTGTCACGTAACAACTGCAACAATTTATCCGTCACAGCAAGTTGACGATCTGAACCGTATAACTGTAAACTAGTATAGTGTAAATATGTATAGCTGTCAATTGATGTGTAAAATTTCTGAGTTACGGGATTTTACAGATGGATGTTCTTATTGGGGGATAGCAATTGACGGTGTTCGGTGTAGTAAAAACTTTTTAACGGCATTCATAGGAAAAATTCATTTGATAAATTATGATAATGATAACGAAAAGGTACAATTGGGTATTGTTGGTGAAATCTACACATATAAAAGACGACTTTCGCATAAACTGTTTCTTAATGATATTTTTCACTTTTTGCCTTGTATGTTTGTCTCCCCTTTCACTTCAAATCAGATCTGCAGATACGTATAACGAGTCGGAGTTGGCAAAGGTCCGAAAAGTTAATGAAAAAAGGCAGAAGCGGCTAATGGAAGAGCTGAGCAAGAAAATGATGGAAGAAAAAGGTGTCAGTACACAGCTTGATAAAGTGCAGAATGAACTTTACCGGACGCAGAGAGACCTGAACAGAACAACACGGGATCTGAAAAAGACAGAGGCACAGAGTTCATATCTCGAGAAGCAACTGAAGATTTCGAAAGATAAATTCGAGACCTACCGAAAAAGGTACGAGGAGCGACTCGTAGCGTATTATAAAAATGGGCGGGCCGGTTATCTTGAAGTATTGTTCAACTCATCGAGTTTCAGCGATCTGATAACACGTGTCTACTATTTGCAACTTCTGACTCAGCATGATCTCGATGTGATGAAAAAACTAAAGGTGTTGCACGAAGATGTAGTGTCGAAACGCGCGGTGGTGGACAGAAACGCTCGTGAGATGGAAACAAAGAAAAGAATACTTGCGGAGAAGAAAGCTAACAATGCGAAGCTGGAAAGTATAAAAAGGAAGGCTCTGCTAAGCATACAAAAGGAGCGTCGACTGCTGGAGGAGGAATATGCGCAGCTTGAAAAAGAGAATCAGGCAATAGAGAATCAGTTGCGCCGGGCGCACGGCCAGCAGCCTGTTGTTCCGTCATTCACCGGAAGGTTTTCATCTCCGGTTTGCGGGCGGAGTTTTTATATCACTTCTCCGTTTGGTCCGCGCAAGAGTCCTACACGGCGCGCTTCGACCAACCATAAGGGTGTCGACCTGCGTGCGCGCTACGGATCGGACATCTGCGCTGCCGCGGACGGTGTGGTTTTCAGCGCATCGAATGGACGCGGCTATGGAAGACACATCGTTATAAGGCACGGTTCCGGCTATGCCACTGTCTACGCTCACGGACTGAAACTGCTCGTCAGAAAGGGCGACAGAGTGAGAAAAGGACAGGTGATAATGAAAGCGGACAGCAGCGGCTATTCTACAGGGAGCCACCTCCACTTCGAGATCAGGAAAAACGGCGTCGCCATAGACCCCACACCGTACTTCTGCGGAAGAAGTGTACGAAAGGCGCACAGAACCTGCCCCTGATTTTACTAAAGAGCCAATTGCAGAATTCTGATTCGGCGGCGGTCGGCTGCTATTGTCCATAGCCCGTATTTGTGAAATATGCGGGTTATTCAGCATCAAGACGACTGTCGTCAATTACCCTCGCGTTTATTGTCCACGTGTTCCGGACATTTGTAGAATCCGATGACTGGCCGGTCGGTTCCAAGCATGAAATATCTCCTGTGCAGAACACTGTCGGGAATTTCGACTTTCAGTTTTTTCTCTCTGACAGGAATCGGGTGCCCGCCGCAGATCGACGCGCATTCCGGTCTCATGCCTCCGGCCTCTGCTTTCCGACTCATTTCTTTCATGTCGTTGTAGCGGTAACAGTCGAGCCCTGTGTATATCAGTTCGTCGGTTTTTCTCCCGATGATTCCTGTTTTATTCAACTTGAATCTTCCCTGATAATCCGGAAAATCGGAGATCATTCGTTCATCGGCATCCGGGCGCACGGGAAGTGCGATACCGGTCCCGGGGGGCAACGATGCGGACATGTTGCTGATGAAACGATACTCCGCTATTTCCTCGTTTCCGGCAGCAAGGAATGTGAGGCCGGCTATTGAAAACATCACAACTGCCGCCGGGACAGACAGGGCGACGACATCCGCGATTCGACGTGACAAAGAACTTTTCGCGATGAAATCCACGAGCGAAGCCGTAAGGAGGAAGTATAGCCAGTGTGTCTGGGGTTGATAGCGCAGGAAGTCGGTGCGGTCGGCCATGGTAGTGAAACTCACCGGCACTATGAGAACGAAAACAACCGCCAGCAAAGCGGCAAGCACCGGGCGCTTCCACAGCAACAGAAGGAATCCGGTCGCCGCGAAAAACGGCAGGCAGGCAGGTGTCAATGTCGGGTCGAACAGTATATTGTATATTCGCATGTTGTGCAGGTACATTGACGCGGAAATGCGCGCGATCCCGTTTGCCGCATTGTCGGGGTCAAGAGTGAGACAATGGAAGCACAACCAGACAATCAATATCCCGAAACAAAGTAATGCGTGTTGTTTGAAACTGTTCTTGTCTCCGGCATCGTTGCCGGGACTTGCAGGTTGATATGAAGAGTAGACGAACAGCAGTATAGCGACCGGAGCGGCAGCCATCGTAAGCAACCTCATAGTGGAAGCCGCACATATAAAAATCAACGACAGCCACAGTAGACGCCAACTTCGGGTTTTCGCGGAAACGACCGTAAAAGCGAATCCCGACAGGGCAAAAAACAGATACATGGACGCCGGGGACTCCGAGCCGGAAAGCCACACCAGACCGGGGTTGAAACTGAATGCGGCAGCGGCTGTGAGTGCGGCGGTTTCGGAAAAGAGCAGTGCACGCGCCAACATGAACATTCCAAGAACGGCGAGTGTTCCCAAAATCCTGTTGATGTTAAAGACCGCACTGTCGGTGTTCCCCGCGACACCGGCCAGACTCTTCATCAGGGTTGTATATACGCTGCCGTACAGCATCTCTTTCTGCTCGGGCGACTCTGTGTAAAGGATCGATCTCAGCTCGCGGACTCCATGCCCGTTGTTGTGGACAGGTGCTCCGGGGCCGACGCCAAACCTTAACGCCGCGCCTGCAATCAGCAGGAACGCCAGGATCACGGCGCATACTACATTTCCAGGCAGCAGGTGCTTCCGGATAAGCGGGAAGCCGACAAGCAGGAGCAAAACACCGGCTGCAAAACCTGCAAAAATCAAAGGTATAAACAAATATTTCCTAAACAGGAATTCATATATGCCTTCTCTGTTCTGCATGTCGGGCTGATCGAAGAACAATGGCTGATCATTATGTTTTATTCTTTCCAGAAGCGAGTCGCCGACCCGGAGCGTTTCTGGCGCGCTCACGCCGGAGAAGTCGGAGAGTTCCATCCTGAAATTGCGGGATTCGCCGACAAGTGTGTTTTTCGACGGAAGCGAAGTGCAGGCAAGACGGAAAACAGCTTGTGCGCCGGTCGGTTTTTCGAGGCGGACAAAAACGTCGAAATCAGTGTAATGATACCCGGCGATGTCCCAACCGTCGGGAAGCGGGAAACGATCGGCGCTTCGGCTTATGAGGCTCTCTATTCGCGGCCCGGTTTCCGGGCCCATTATCGGAAGTGAAAATACACGATGAGAACAGGTAAAAAGAAAAAGGAACGCGAAGAGAACGGCAACCGCGTGTTTGCAGGATAATGCGCTTCGCTTCTCGTACCACACCTGTCGGGTGTGCCGGTCGGCGGGCTTATTTTCCATCAGGAAGACACTCATAGAAACCGACTACTGGTTTTTTAGTACTTAATTTATAGAATCGCTTATGGTATCCGATGAACGGAACTCCGGCATCGAGTTTTTTCTCATAAAGCGGTACGAGTCGCCCGTCACATATCTCTACACACTGTTTGTTTTTGCCGTCAGGGAGAAAGTCGGTTGCCCTTTCTTCTACTGTTGTGAATCTATAGCAGTCCAGGCCGTCGTAGATGAGTTCTCTGTATCCGTCAGGGGCTTTCTCCCTGTCTTTCACGACAATATGGCTATTGATATAATCGGGGAAATCGGTTATTAATTTGCCGTTGCCCGCGTTTTCGACAGGTAGCCTTATCACCGTACCCGCCGGAATCTTATGCGCGGTTTCCCGCATGAACCGGTATTCATTCATTTCTTCGTCGCCTCTGTAGAGCATGGCGAGTCCCGGAACGGAACCCACAACAGTAAGAATAATCACGAGCACTGCCAGGGTTTTCCGCTTACGGCGAAGATATTCGGGCGCAATACTGGTGAAAAGAGATGCCGCAAGTATGAAATATACCCAGTGTGCCTGAGTCTGATATCTTACGGCCGATGTCCGGCAGTCCAGCACCGAAAACGTCATCGGAACCGCGATCAGGAAAACAACCGTAGCAAAAAGCGCGAATCGCCTGTCCCTTTTCCAGGCATAAACATAAGCGGCGGCGGCAGCGAATGGTACGATAAAAGGTGTCAGAGTCGGGTCGAGAATAGTATTTTTAAAAGACAGTCCATCGTGAAAGAAGAAAATACACAGAACCTTCAGCGGATTCGATTCCGACCATCCCTTGCCCGTCATTGCCGAAATAGAGAGATAATGAAAGGTCATCCATATCGCAGCCACCGCCAGGCACACTATGACATGTTTCAAGTATGTGTCATGAATATCCTTTTTTTTATGAACCCCCAGGTATAGCCCTGTGGCGACTGCGACGGGAACTATCAGCACCGTCAGTATCCTTAAAGAAGACGCATAAGAGATCATGATAGCCGCGAGCCACAGAATGGAGATACTCCTCGTTCGAGCCGACAGGCACAGTAGCCCGAGACCGGTGAGGCCGATGAGCATGTACATCGGAATTTGCGATTCAGTGCCTGCCATCCATACCTGCGCCGGGGACAAGCTGAGGAAAAACGCGGAAAAAATCCCAGCCGCGTCGGACCCCGTAAGCCCTTTCGCAAACAAAAATATTGCCGGAATGGCGAGCGCGCCCAGAATTTTATTTATCAGAAAAATGTTCTTTTCCACCGGCCCGATAAATCCCAGAATCCATCTCATTATAGATGGAAAAGCTCTCCCGTATGCTGTCTCCAGCGTTTCGTCCTGCATGAGTGAGAGATACAATCTGACTTCACCGATTCCGTGTGAGTTGCAGTGTATCGGCACCGAAGGCGAAACGTACAGCCTCAGGGTCAATCCAAGAACGAAAACCGCCAGAAGCGCGAGACGACCGTAAGCTCCCTCCGGCAGGAAATATTTTCTTACTATGGAAGATTTCATCATATATAATCCCAGGAGCGGGCATATCACAAATAATAGTTTGTAATCAATAATGGGAGTAAAGATGAATCGCCTGAACAGATATTGAGTCCAGAGTTCACGCTTGAGCATATTTTTCGATGCGAAAAAATATACCCTGTCGTTTTTTCTTATTCTGTTGCAGAAATCCAGGGCGGCTGTTCGGGCTTCCGCGCCTTCAGCGGTCAGTATTTCCAGCCTGAAACTGAGTGTTCTCCCCACGATTTCCCCGCGAACCGGAAGCCAGGGATAAGAAAGCCGGACAACGGCTTCGTCGCCGGTCTCCGATTTGAGAGTTACCGTAATGTCCGTATCGGTAAAGCTCCGGCTCTGTATCTCCCAGCCCTCGGGAAGCGGATAAGAGGTACTGTTCGTATAGACAAGCCTTGCAATGTCACGGTCCATAGCCGGTCCCATCCTGGGATACCCGAGGCATGGAGAGGCGATCAGCATGACGACAACAAACCACAGGATGCCGGGCCACGAGCGGAGCGAGGTTTTGCCAGGTGTGCGTTTTTGTATAGACATAAGGACGATTACTTGTATGTTTTTGGGAACGAGATGCTTCACTATTCTTATCTCTGCGCCGCAACAGCCCAGCAACCGGCGCTGCTCATGTCCGGTTCCCAGAGGACCTCCGGCTCGAACCCGGTCCGCCGCAGGAATTCCGCGGCGTTCTGTGCCGTATGGTTGCGCATGTGTTCGAACCTGTGGGCGGGTTGCCCGCCGGCAACGGGTTCTTCCTTTTTCAATTCGATACACTTGCAATCTTCTATAATGATGATTTTCGATCCCGCAGTTGTTATTCCAGACAGGACGGAGCCGGCACGCCTGAGGTCCGCAAGGTGATTGTATGAGCGGAACATGATTACAGAATCGAACTTTTCACCTTCCGCGCGAAATTCCTCGAACAGTCCTTTCTTCAGAACATAACGGCCCTGCATTTCTGTTTTTATTTCCAGCGGCAGTGCCGGGTCTATCCCGAGATAGTAAGAAATGCGGCCCGAACTTATCGACTTTTTCATGGTCGCGGCGTATGGTTCGGAGCCGCAGCCGACCTCGAAGACCCGGCCCGCGAGTGTGTCCAGCAGCTCATATACCCGCTTTTTCAACGTGGCGAAAGGCTGTTTCCGCGCTATTGTGTATACGCCCGGACAGAGTCTTAACCTGCCGCACGCCCGGCACTTTTCCGTCAGTTGCAATTTCCGCAGATGGGCCGGAAAGCCCCGCTTTATCTCCACTTCTTTCTTTGTTTTATAAACCTGCTCGATATCGTATTTCAGTGTCATCAGTTCCGGGGTTGCCGTCTGGATCTCACGTGTGACGAATATATCGAGCCGGTCTTTTTTTCTGACCGCCAGACGGCGCGCCGGGTCGGCACAGCGGAGGGTCTCCCATTCGCAATTCCCCATATCTCTTCCCTGCCTCACTTCTTCGATGTCGAAGCGCACGGCGTTCGATACTTCCCGCTTGAGCGGTGTCAAAGAGATGCCGGGAAACATTTCGAAGTACTTGACATAGATACCGGGGCACAGGTGACGCATCGAGCAGAACATGCAGTTGCGGTCGAATCCCCTGAGCCCGTGCGAAGGCGGGAAGAAGTCGTCCTCGCCGGGTTCGCTCACGAGGTAGAACCCGTGAGTGAAAAAGTCGTCGTTCAGTGATGAATAATCGGCCAGCAGGCATGGCGTCAGGCCGTCGATACCCGCAGTCAGCCCGTTTCCGGGCTCATATTCCATCAGGAAGTTCTCGACCGCCCCGGCCGCGGCATGAGTAGACAGAACAATGTCGAAGTGATTGAGAACCGCCCCCCTGGGCTCGGGCAGCGAAATCTTGAAATGGATGGGCGCGAATCTTTCCAGCAACCGGGCGGTCTGTGCGAGACCGGCGGCATTGCGGCGTGTCAGAACCGTGTTCACAACCACGCGGGCAGCCGAACCGGATATGGCCGCGAGGCCGCCAAGCGACTGCCGGAAAGAATCGACGCCGGTGTGCATGTTGTGCGTTTTCGCATCCGGACCATGGATTGATACAAGTATATATTCAAGTCCGATGTCTGCGACGCGGCGGGTAAAATCCGGGTAGCAGAACATCCGTCCGTTTGTTATGAGACCCACACCCAGGTTCAGCTCATGCGTGTATTCAAATATATCAAGGATATCTTTTCTTATAGTCGGTTCACCACCCGAAAAAACAACTGTGCCGGCTCCGTGTTCCGAGGCCAGCCGTATCTTTCTCTTTATCCGGTCGATATCCTGTTCGTGGCCCGCGCCGCGGTGGTCGCTGCTATGGCAGAAGATGCAGTTGTTGTTGCAGGCATATCCCAGCCGGATCAGAGCCATCGGACCTCTCGGCGCGTTTCGCGTTATATCACTCATGGAGTCCTCGTTAAGGTTTGCGCCACTTGCAAAGTCTGTTCAGCAGTTGCTTCCGGCTTGCGAGTTTCGTGCGAAAAACGATTCGAATTCCTCGTCGGTCATCGGTTCCGGGATACATTGACCGGTGTTGTTATCGATTTTTTCTGCAAGCCGGCGGAATCTGCGCGCAGTTTCCGAATCGGGAGCGAACTCGACGGCGGTTTTCCTCGCTCGCTCGGCTTCCGGCAGGTCGCTGCTCCAGGGCATAAGGAATACCAGAGGGGCACCGATCCTGTCGGCGAAAGCCGTGAGTATTTCCGTCGGCGCGCCGGGACTTCTCTGGTTGCCGATGAAACCTCCGAGCCGCACTTTGCCCATCTTCGCATATCTTAGAATACCGCGACAGATGTTGTTTGCCGCGTAAAGAGACATCATTTCCCCGGAAATGACGACATAGACTTCGTCGGCGAACTTAAGACGCATGGGTGTGGCAAACCCCCCGCATACGACATCGCCCAGAACATCGAAAAAGATGAAATCGTAATTCCGGCTCATCAGCCCGAGCGATTTCATGAGTTCCATGGTTTTGATAATACCGAGACCCGCGCAGCCCGCGCCCGGCTCGGGGCCGCCCACCTCGATGCAATCTATGCCCAGCACACCCTTGAATACAAGCTCGTCGGCGCATATCTTTTCGGGACGTTTTTTCTGGAACAGTTCGACAGCCGTCGCCGGGCGCGCCCCGCCGAGCAGACTGCGGGTCGAGTCGTGTTTCGGATCACAGCCTACCTGCAAAACTTTTTTTCCCGCTTCGGCGGCGACCACGCTCAGGTTCGATACTATAGTGGATTTGCCGGCGCCGCCTTTGCCGTAAAACGCTATCTTTCTCATTAGCAATCGACTTTCTTATGTTCTTTCAATTTGCGGCATTGGTATGACTGTTAATCAATTATAACCGCGTGAGCGGAGTCTATCAAACCAGGCTGTCGCCGGCCAGCCCGCATATTTCACCAGCGCGGGCCGGAATCGGGATAAGCCGGCTACCGGCGCACTCAGCGGAGACATGCCCGTCCTTGACCGCCGGGTGCGACGGGGTTAGAATTCCCATGCGTCGCCCGGATATGAATCGAGAGAGACCGGCTCTTCGCGGCGCTGCTTATATCAGGGGCGTCTCTCATCCGCAATCCGACCTGTCTTTATATTATTTATGAGAAGAAAATACGACCACGCGAAACTATCCCAGAGCGCCTGTCTTCTCGAAGGGCTCTGCATCTGTCTTATGAGAACCGGCGGCGACTTCGCCGTGATAATTCACTCCTATCCCGACTGTGCCAATGTATTGCCCAGAGGCATCCCCGGGCAGCTTCCCGGCCGTTTCTTCTGTACAAACCTGCGCGAGAGCGATGTGATGGCCGGCACAACGACCGACCGGCTGTCCGAGTGTATCAAACTTGTGGCGGAAGTGGAAAATCCGGTTGCTATCTATGTGTTCGGAAGCTGCCTTTCGGAGTTGATAGGCGACGACATCGAGAGCGTTGCAGCCGCCGCGGCAGGCAGTCTCTCTACCCCGGTAATTGCAGTGACGTCATCCGGACTGGACGACACTTCGCAGAAGCGGGTTATCGACAGGCACGCTGAGCTGATGTACTGTGCCGCACAAAACAAACCCGATCCGCAACCGCTGACGGTCAACCTGATCGGGCTCGCGTGGGACGATGGAGAGATAGAAGAAATTCTTGCCGGGGCGGGAATCGGCGTGAATGTTCACCTTAACGAAAAATCGCCATTGTCCGACTGGTGTCGACTGCCCGCGGGCGCGTTGAATGTCGTCATTGATAAAGACCTGTACTCGAATCTTATGGAAAAAATAAAAAAGGAAGTCGGTACACCGTTTATGGAAGTTCCGATCCCAACGGGTGTGGCCGGGACAGACAGTTTTTTTATGAAGATCGCCGGACACTTCAAACGACGCTCTGAAATGAAGGCGGTAATCGACGAAAACAGAAAAGAAGCGGCTGACGCGCTTTCCGCAAAAGCTGCGGACTGGAAGGGCCTGAAGCTTGCTTATAATATCGGCACCGAGAGAAACTATGTTCCTTATATAACAGCAAAGAACGGGCTTTGTGAGGTCAATTCATTCAGGGAACTCGGGTTCGATGTCACACTTCTCATACAGGGCAGCCCGGAGGCGGACCGGGTTCTTTTCATATCGAGACTCCTGGATGAAATGAAAATCACCGCCGATTTCGACATCTTCGTGGACAATGTCTCGATGACCCCCGCCCTGAGAAAAAAGGCATACGATCTGGTGTACTGTGTCGGTGCAATGGCTGAAATGGTGAGTCCGGCAAAAGTCCCCATGATAGCGCTGGGCAGCCTTCTGACAGGTTACAGGGGCTGCCTGCGGAACCTTGCACTGATAGAAAACGCACTTGCCGACCGGCGCGAATGAATACCCCGGAGGGAAACTTGAGCGAAAGAACCGAAGACAGGCTGCGTGAATTCCGAATTCCCATGATGAACCATGCCCGCTACTTCGGCGTTTTCATGGCGAGCCACTCGATACCGGATTCGATACTTGTACTCCACAAAGGCACAGGCTGCAAAATGAAAGGCAGCACACACATCTCCGACCTTTTTCATGAAAGTTTCAGCCAGATCTGCTGGACGGAAGTTTCGGGTGTGGACATCCTGACCGACAGCCATGCGATGATAGAAGACACGGTGCTGACAAACTACGAAAGACGCCGCCCCGGCCTTATTGCCCTTGCAACTTCCAGTGTGATAGAACTGACCGGCTTTGATATGCGCGAAAGCGTCGAACTGTTGCAGCCGAAAGTTGGCTGTCCCCTTGTCTTTGTGCCCACTTCCGGCTACGAGGGCGACATGTACGATGGTTTAGCGGATTTCACCAGGGCGCTGGCGGGATTCGTAGACTGGACACTCGAGCCGGAACCGGGAACCGTCAACATCTTCGGATACCCGTTCGAAAGATATGAAATGGACCACGGAGCAAATATCAGGGAACTTAAGAGGCTTGTCGAAGCGATAGGCCTGCACCCCGGCGCGTGGTTCTTATCGGGGCAGAGAGCGGGCCAACTGCTGTCCGCGCATAAAGGCGCCGTCAACTCTGTTCTTCCTTATTTCAACAAATACAGAAAAGAACTGGAGGAAACAAGCGGCAGACCTGCACTCGCCGGAGACCTCCCGATGGGCATAGCCGGAACGACAAAATGGCTGAATAACATCGCCGCCGCCGCAGGCGCCGACCCGGACAAAACCGGGACTTTCATAAAAAACGAAACAGCGCGGGTCAGGATTCTGCTGGACATTGCAAAGAGATTTCTGGGTGAAAGCACAGCATGTATAATTCAGCCGACACCACTTGCCGCGGGCTGCGCCGCACTTGCCCTCGAGCTTGGCATGGACCTGAAAAATATCGTTCTTCTCGATTCCTCACTCGGCGGCGCGGACGAGTTCCTCCGCGCGCTCTCTCGCCTTACCGCAGAAAACAGCCCCGACGACCTCAATATCCTCGAAAATCCTTCCTGGGATAAAGTAGCCGGCCTGCCGGAATTTCACGAAGACAAAAATAAACGCCTGCCCGCCATTATAATATCTCCGACTATCGAAATGAAAAAACAACTGATATTCGAACTGAACATCGTGGAACTCGGCTCTCCCTCATACTACAAACACATGATCTACCCGGCCCCCTGCCTCGGCTACGAAGGAACTGTCGCCCTGACCCAGCGCATCATGAACGCCGCGTCTTTCAGACACTGAATCGCTCCGCCGCCGGCTGCACTATATAGTGTGATACCATCATTGCCGGAATGGAATTCTCCCGGAGAAACTATTATAACAAAGACATGAACAGCTATTACGCAGTTATTATCCCGATATTTCTGGTATACGTTTGCGGCGATTTTATCCGTGAATCGCAACAGGGAAAAAGGCGCTCCGCTGTATATGCGCTGTTATCGGTTCTCGCGACTCTGGGGCTATGCGCGTATCTGACTGTTGTCAGCGTTATGAAGGTCGGCGCTTACGCGCCGTTCTGGTTCGAGGATATGCTGCTGCTCGATCTGTTTGTTGCGGCGTCCCTGCTGTTTTTGTGGGTGACAAGTAAGGTTGATTCGCGCAGATTATATTTCGGTATAATTGCTGTTCTTGTCTTCACTTCCTTATCGCTGTTCGTATGCGAGTTGCTTCTGCGAGGCTTCTACATCGACAAACTGAGCGAGAACAGGATCGGCAGGAAATATGAACGCGTCAATTATGATGACGTAGATATTATGCTGCACAAGCCGATACCGGACACACAGGAACTCAGCCGCCTTAATAAGAACAATATAATTATGATGGAGACATTCTCACTGGCAGACCGGCACGTTATACCATCTCCGGAAAAGCCGGACGGTGAAAGACGGATAGTGTGGCTGGGTGACTCGATGACCGAAGCGGCACAGGTTCCATGGGAAAAAAGATTTCCGCATCTGCTCGAGGAGACTGTGGGGGTGCCACAGTACGTACTGGCTGTGGGAAGCACCTCGACGGATTTCGCGAAAGTCATGCTCGACAGGTTCTTCAACCTGATTCGACCGGATGTCGTTATGCTGGGTTTTTATCCTCTGAATGATTATATCGAATTCGGTCGTCCCTATTCGGATTGCGGTTTCGCGCCACTGTTCGTGCCGGAAGGCGCAGGATTCAAATACAACTGTAGTAAGAATCCGGGGTTTCTATTTTCAGACGTGTATACGCAGCCTGCTAACATCCTGTTTCATTACGCCGCATATACAACGGTTCTGGGAAATGTTCTTATGGATGCG
>JAJRTR010000020.1 GCA_024278215.1 bacterium | reverse complement strand
GATAATTCCAAATAATTAGGGTCTTATAACAGTACTATAAATGATATAGAATGTGTTAAAGAAATTGTATTTTGCAGATATAACGAGCTTTTCTTTATTTTATCTTGAATTTGACCGGTTTTATGTGCTTTCGCATTCAGGTATATCACCCTAAAATATGATTGCCAATTCCAGCAACTTGTCTCTGAATGCCTTAAATCATTAGGGTTTTACGACGCTTTCAACCATGAATTAGGGTCTTTTTCTATCTGTGATAATCCCTGATAAAGAAAAACAGCCGCCACCCTGCAATTGTTTCGCCGAAAACAAAATAAAGCCCCCTGAAAATGTATTGCGCCGCGGGCCCGTATCCGGTCGACACTTTTTTGTGATTTATTTTATTATATATTCCTGGTGTCCTGTATTGTTTTATTTCTTCGGCAACCGGCGGATACCTGTAAGGATTTATGCCTTCCGATGCGATTTTGCCGTCCCAGACGTACCTGTAGAAATCAGTTGTAAACTCCGGTGGACAAAACCATGCGACGGTCCTGACGGCAAGTGCAAGTACGATCGTAGCGGTCAGGTATTTTCTGTTACCGCAATCCTTTTTCGAGATATATACAATATAGATACGCGCATGATGCCGCCGCCCACGCCGCAATATATATTGCGGCATGAGCTTTCACACCCGGAAACAGCGCAATCGCTCCGAAAGAAGCAATCAAAATAATTGACGGCGGATATATGTTTGTTAAAAACATGATTGCGGATATTCTATACAATATCGCTGAACATCAAAATACAATTTCGAACAAAATGGAACCTTTTATTGCCACAATATTGTTTATAGTTGATGACAACAGTATAAAATAACATAATCAGAAAATCACTGATCGAGGAAACAAATGAAAGCATCAGACCTTTTCATAAGGTGCCTTGAAGCAGAGGGTGTGGACACAATATTCGGAGTCCCTGGAGAAGAGAACGCTGACATCATGATTTCCCTGCTCGACTCGACCATGGAATTTATAACATGCCGACACGAACAGGCCGCCGCCTTTATGGCTGATGTATACGGGAGAGTGACCGGGAGGCCCGGAGTATGCCTTGGAACACTCGGGCCGGGCGCGACGAATCTTATTACCGGTGTCGCGAGCGCCACCCTTGACTACTCGCCGCTTGTCGCGATTGTCGGACAGGCTTCGACAAAGCGGCTTCACAAAGAATCACACCAGAACATGGATTCCATTCGGATGTTCGAGCCGGTAACAAAATGGGCCGGAACGGTCCGTGATCCCGCAAGCATTCCCGAAGTGATAAGGAAGGCTTTTAAAGTAGCCTGGAAAGAAAAACCCGGCGCGACTGTGATTGAACTGCCTGAAGATATTGCAAAGGAAATCGTTGACGGCAGACCAATACCTTATGTAATTGACAGGCAGCATGGAGGGGTTGAGCTTCATCATGTGCAGAAAATACTCAGCCTGATCCGCGACTCCAGACAGCCTGTAATACTCTTCGGCAACGGTGCCGTCAGGGCCAGGAAATCCGGGCTGATCTCCGAATTTATTGATAAAACAGGCATTTATGCTGCCAACTCGTTCATGGGAAAAGGCGCGCTCTCGGCGCGGCACAGCAGGAATCTCTACTGCGTGGGCCTTGGTGTCAGGGACCTTGTCATGGAGGCTTTCGAGAAGTCCGATCTTGTAATCTGCATCGGATATGATCTTGTGGAATGGCCCCCGGACAGGTGGAACAAGGGAGCGCCGAAGAAGATAATTCATATAGACACACAACCGGCGGAGGTCGACGAGGATTATGTTGTCGATGTGGATATGGTCGGTGAGATCGGCGAAACCCTGCGTGTTATTATCGAAAACATAGAGGAATGTCATCGTAAGACGGAACCGTATTACGACAGCCTCAGGAAAAGAATGACGGATGAACTTCTTGAGTTTAAAGACGACACGGAAATGCCGATGAAACCTCAGAAGATACTTTATGACTTGCGGCTGGCTATGGGTAATAAAGACATACTTATCTCCGATGTCGGCGCGCATAAAATGTGGGTCGCCAGACATTACCCTACTTATCAACCCGGAACATGTATCATCACAAACGGATTTTGTTCTATGGGATTCGCGCTGCCCGGCGCGATTGCCGCCCAGAAGGTTTTTCCAGACAAAAAAGTTGTCGCGCTCTGCGGCGACGGCGGTTTCATGATGAATGTTCAGGGCCTGATTACCGCTGTAAAGTACAGGATTCCCGTCACTGTGATTATCTGGAACGATAACGGATACGGGCTGATTTCCTGGAAGCAGCAACTGCGATATTGCCGAACATCGCATACGGAACTTCTCAATCCGGATTTTGTAAAACTTGCCGGAGCATACGGCTGCCGGGGCATCAGTATCGAAAAGGCAAGCGAATTCCCTGACGCGCTTGACATTGCTTTCAATGACAGGGAGCTTCCCACAATAATTATTATTAACGTTGATTATTCACAAAATATAAAGTTGAACGAAAAACTGGGCGAGGTAATTTGTCCGATGTAACAACGAATACAATGGCAGTTTGCCGTTAAGCAATATTTTATTCTGTGGTATGGCACTTGTCTTTTTCCGGCGAAGTAAAGTGAAAGTTTTTTTGGGGAGAGATTATTATGTGGGGGTTTTTTGAAAAGAAACCTGTGTCCGACCCGTCCATACTTACGTTTCCTGATATTGACAACGATTTGCAGACAGCGGTAGAGGGAATGTACCTATGCGGCGATATCACAGGTTACCCACTTCTTAAAATATCAATAAATCAGGCACACGATCTTGTCGAACGAATTGCTGCCGAAGGGGTCCCGCCGTCACCTTCGGAAGATGTTTATCAGCTTGCCATAGTAGGTGCCGGGGCCGCTGGATTATCGGCTGCGTTCGCCGCCTGCGGGCGCAACTTGAATTACGTTGTCCTCGAGGGCGAAAGAACCGCCAATACCGTCAGGAACTTCCACATCGGTAAAAAACTTTTCGCCGAACCTCTTTCCCTTCAGTTGAAAGGAGACCTCTGGTTCGAGGAATGCACAAGGGAAAAGCTTCTTGAGCGCTGGGACACAGACCTTTCTGAAGCAGAACTTAATATCAAAACCGGAGAAAAAGTTGCCGATATAAAGAAGGGCAGCGACGGCATATTCGTGATCACGACAACAGGCGGCACGACCTTCAGGGCGATGCGGGTTATACTCGCGGTCGGCAAACAGGGCGATCCGCGCAAACTCGGCGTCACGAGAAGAACTCGATAAGGTTACATATAAACTTTACGATCCGTCGAAATACAGGGATTTTGATGTGCTGGTGGTGGGCGCGGGCGACCAGGCCGCCGAGTCCGTCATTGCTCTTAGTGAAAACAACAGGGTTACTATGGCGGTCAGAGGCCCGGAACTCAGCAGGCCGCGCACGCGAAATATTTCAATATTAAAATCAAAACAGGTTCGCGGTGAAATCGTTATCCTTTACGATACGACCGTCACAAGTATCAATGAAAATTCTGTTACTCTTAAGACACCGGACGGGCTCAGAGAAATTCCTAACGACAGGACAATAATAAACGCCGGATCGAGAGCCCCTTATGATTTTCTCGGCAAAGTCGGTGTCAAAATTGCTGATACCTGGAATTCCCGGCGCTATATCTTTTTTGCAATCTTTATTGCTTTCATTATCAGCATGTATCTTTTCAAGTCATTCGGAATGAAAGCGCTGCTTGGGCATTATGGACTGAAAAGTGCGGCGGAAATATCAAATCCTGTGCTGAGTTTTCTGGCTGCAAAGTGGTATGGTGTGCTATACACACTTCTTGTCGGCGGATTCGGATTATGGATATTGAACGGAAAGCGGAAGCGGCATTACAGGCTTCATGATTATATAAGATGGAAAACCATTTCATGTATATTTTTTCAGACAGTTTTCCTTTTCGGCCTGACCCTGATGCCGGTGAAATATCTCGGTGCGAAAGCTGCAACTCTGATTACAGTGTGGCCGCTCACACTCGCACCCGCATCGTGGGCAAACAGTTTTTTTGTGATGGGCAACTCGAATCCTGAACTTGTTTTTTATACGTTTTTCACTGTGTTCCTTGCGTTTATCGCCATGCCGGTTTTTGTCTACTTCCACGGCAAGAGATGCTGCTCATGGATATGCGGGTGCGGCGCACTCGCGGAAACATTCGGCGAACCGTTCAGACGGCTGGCTCCAAAGGGCTATATCAGCCGCAGGAGAGAGCGGATAATATATGTCGTTCTTACGGCTTCAGTTCTGATGACAGGTATGATTGTGCTGAAGAATACTGCCGTGAGCGCCCCGGCAGTGAACAGCGTACAGTACTGGTACAATATCATAGTCTACCTGATATTTTCGGGCATTATCGGAGTCGGAATGTACCCGTTCTTCGGCGCTCGAATCTGGTGCAGATACCTTTGTCCACTCGCCGCCTATATGAATCTTCTGGGCGCTGTGTTGTCAAAATATAAAATCTCCTCCAATGACCGTTGTATAGACTGCGGACAGTGCAACAGGTACTGCGAAATGGGAATCGACATCAAAGGTTTCGCCCTGCGGCAGGAATCATTTTCAGTGAAAAACACACCCTGCATAGCATGTGGCGAATGTATAGCATTATGCCCGATGGATGTACTGACATTCGGAGACAGGCCAGGATAAATGTTTTCCTGCAATGAATTGTCCCGGATATATTTCCGATTACGATTCCATATAATCTCTTAATTCTTTTCAGTGTGCACGATAGTGTCTTACGAGCCGAGGTTGACGTCGTCGTCGGCTGTTCCCGATAGCACGCCGAGCTTGACCGCGCCTACTTTTATGTATGCGTCCGTCGGCTTCATCTTTTTGCCGTCGACGGTGAGAAGGTCGTCAATCTTAATACCGAAAAGCCGTTCGTTTTCTTCGAGATAAGGTTTGATGAGTTGCCAGTCGGCATCGGTCATGGGCATGAACTGTCCACCGTTGAGTTGTTCCTCGACAGTTTTCCGGTAGGGATCGAGCAGGTAGATAGCGCCGCCTGACGCCATCGAGAAGAGATTGCTGCCTGGATAGGGGCGCGGCCTCAGCGCGAAGTTTCCGTAGTCGTCGCATTCGAGACCGTTTATGACGACGAAGCCGCCGCCGTCGAGCGGATCGCCTGCCATGAACGATTCGGCAAGGTAATCGAGACAGGTGCCGTTGATTATGACGCGGGGCTTGCCGACGCCGTTGATGAGCGGACGGCCCGCGGCATGGCCGAGGATATATGCCTCGCCGCCTTTCGCGCCGTACATGAATGTCTGGCCCACATCGCCGTAAACGACGAGTTTGCCGCGTTTAGTAATCTGGCCGATCTGGTCCTGACCGTTGCCGTGCACGTAGATATGCAGGCCGTCTATGCCCGACGCGAGATAGTCGCCCGAGCTGTCGTATATATCGATGCGCACACCGTCCGTTTCGGGTCCGAGTCCGACACCGTGGAAGCGCTGCCCGACGAGTCCGAATGTGATGAAGTTTTTCCAGCCCAGTTTGAAACCGTCGACAATGAGCTTCGAGTCGCGGTCGTTGAGTTCGGGCTGGAACCCTTTCGCGTTTATAATCAGGGTCGTTTCGCTTTTGCGGGGCGCGCGGAGTCTGTCGCGGTTTTTCCAGCCGATGAGTTTATACGCGCCGGTTTTTTTCGATTGTATTTCAGGCGCGGAAAGGAATATCTCGTGGAGTGCGATGTGGAGTATCTGAAGCACGGACGCCCGTTTTTTCGCGCCTGTGTGGTATCGCATATCAACAAGGTGCGTGAGCGTTTCGATCGCGGGGTGCATGAAGGCGTCTTTTTGCTGCGCCAGTTCGGATACGGCATTGCAGAACCTGCGCAGAGCGCCGTAATCCCAGCCTTTCATTTTCTTGACGGCGGCAACGGCAAGTTTTTTAGCGGTGCCCGCTTTGAGATGCTTTTCAATAACTTTTTTCGCGATATCGTTTTTAGTTGCAGCGCCGATTTCGGCTGTAATATCGCACAGGGACTGTTCGGGCGGCGTCTCGACGGGTCGGCCGAATTTGTCTGCGCAGACCATCTTTTTGCCTGTAGGTGACGAGGCGTCGTCCTCGATAGTGAAAATGTACGTCCCGCCGTTCCTGTGGCTGCCGCCGCGCGCGTTCCAGTACTTGTCGGCGATGGGACAGAAGCGTTTATCCTCTTTGGCGAGGCTGAGGAGCGTGGCGTCGATAGCCTGTTTTTCGGAGCACACGAGCCCGGTCTGTATCTCGCCGTTCTGGACGGCGAAAACCTGTGGGCGCAACATAGCCGTGTCGGTGATGCCGAGCAATTGAAACTTCTTTTCGTAAAAACAGTTGCGCGCGATGATGAAGAACCACGGGCCATCGGGTGAACCGTGTATATGCGCCACCTGTATCTGCCTGTAGAGTTTCTGGCGTCGGAGCGGGAGCAGGTCGAAGTCCATCTCGGTCGTCGGCGCGAGGGCCTCGATGATGTACTCGAGCGGGTAGTGATGGATGCGGCTGAGGAGGTCGAAAACAAGGATGGCGACTTCCGTGTCTGTCAGAAACATGGGCACATAGCCGTGCTGCCGCAGGTATTCGGCGACAGAATAGTAGTTTGCGAAGTCGCCGTTGTGGACGAGGGCGTCGTCGAGTCCGGCGAACGGGTGCGCGCCGCCGGGGTGCCACACACGCCCCTTTGTGGGGTAGCGCTGGTGGGCGATCCACACGTGCGCCCTGAAATCGTCCATCTTGTAGTAGCGCACAACATCCTCGGCGTATCCGACAATCTTGAGAACCTGCATGTTGCGGCCCTTCGAGATAACGAACGCCTGTTGTTCGCCGAGTGAAGCATAGTATTCGTTATTTATCGCGCCTGCGGCCTGGTGTATGAATTCGTCCTCCGCCTCGCCGCGCGGCATCTTTTCGAGTCTGTTCTTCTTTATCCATTTATCGAGAACAGCATCCTTAACGCGGACGAAATAGCGGTAAATGTCCGGCGGTTTCACTTCGAGACTCTCGAGGTCGCGCCAGTTTTTCACAGTATCGAGCTTGCCGTACGTGTCGACGTCGAAGTTCCTGAAGATGTGTTTCTTTTCGAGGTTCTTTATACATTTGGGATCGAGGACAGCCACCTGGAAGCAGTAGTGGTTTTCGAGCACGTCGCGGGAGATGCCGAGCTGGTCGGGATCGAAGCCTACGGCCGCGATGCCGCCGCCCTTGCCGTTGCCGCGATTGTGCATCTGCACGGACGGCTCGAAGATATGCCGGCCCGCGACAGGAAGCGTGCAGCAGAAACCGGTGACGCCGCAGCCGCCTTCTTCTTCCTTCTTTTTGGGGTCAAGCGGCGGGAGCCCTTTATGCATAGCGGCGCGCGAATCGATGATGCGCCTTGTGATATCGAGTATATCTTTTTCCAAAACTGTTCCCTCCGGGTCAATCCGAGTAGTCGACGTGCCTGAGCAGGTCGTAGCGTCCGCGCATTTCAGGAATCGTCTTCACTCCATACCTGATCATTATTTCGATTATCTGCTCGCGCCAGCCGTTGTATAGATTGGAGATGCGGCGCGTGCTCCAGTTCTCGTCGTACATGTTGCTGAGTTCCGGGTCGGTCGAGGCGATGCCGCGCGCGCAGCCGCGCCCGCTTTCGCAATTACCGCAGCGTATACATTCGAGAGCGACGAGTTCGCCTGTGCCGACCACGACACCGTCCGCGCCGAGGCAAATCGCTTTGACGATATCATAAGCGTTCCTGATGCCACCGCTGGCGATGAGAGTGATCTTGTCGCGGATGCCTTCATTGGTCAGGAACTCGTGGACTTTCGGGATAGCGTATTCGATAGGCATGGCGATGTTCTTTTTCGCGATGTCGGGCGCCGCGCCTGTGCCGCCGTAGCTGCCGTCGATGTGTACTATATGCGCTCCGGCGTAGTAGCTGCCTACAGCGACCATGTCCACATCGGTAGGCGTCGACACCTTGGCCGACACCAGCGCCGCGGGGTTCATAGCCAGAATCCAGTCGACGTGTTTCTTGTGGTCTTCGATTGAATATACGCTGTGGAACGGGAACGGCGAGAACAGGGACATGCCTGCGACCGCCTCGCGCATTTTGGCGACGGCAGGTGTGTTTTTATCGCCCAGCAGGTGGCCGCCGAGGCCGGGTTTCGCGCCCTGCGCGTATCTGAATTCGACGATACGCACTCGCTGTATCGTTTCTTCCCTCACACCGAACAGACCGGTGGCGACCTGCGTGATCATGTTGTAGTCGTAGGGGTCGAGATGCGGAGGAAAGCCGCCCTCGCCCGTGCAACTGAAAGTGTTCCATATCTGAGCGGCATGTGCTTTACCGACCATAGTCGCCGGGCTGACGGAACCGTATGACATGCCGCCGCCGTACCATGGCACGTCGATCTTTATCTGCGTGCCGCCCTCGCCGCGCCTGTTCAATACAATTGATGTATCTATATCTTTCGGTTTCAGTTTCTTTTTCGGTTTCTTCGGAAAGTTCAGGCGCAGCTTGTCGAAACCGCCGTCCGTGTCGCCGAGTTCGCCGTTCAATGTGTCGTTCGTCACCCGACCGTGTTCGGCCATATCCCAGGTACTTAGGATCATTTCAGGCGTCCAGCGCGGATCGCCGATTGTTTCCACCACCGGATTGATACGGAGCGTGAGCGCGCCGACGGGACACTTGTCGATGCAGTAGTAATCGCAGTTCTGCTTGCAGTGAAAACCGCGGCAGAGGTAGTCTTTCGGTCGCGAAGTTTTCTGTGCGCCCTCATATTTCACATGCACACCGTGCGGGCACAACTCGGCGCACTTGCCGCAACCGATACATGCATCGCTTCGCAGCACGCGGTACTTGCCGATGGCGTGCCGGAAACGGCTGGGCGTATGTTGTGGTTCACGTGTGATCTCCTGTGCAGCCTGCTTCGGTGCAGGTGCAGTTTTCGATTTTTTCTTTTTTTTCACGGCTATGCTCATAGCTTCGCCTTCTCTTTCTTATCTTTGCTGAAAATCTTACGGAAAGTGTCGCGCTCGAGGTCTTCATAGAACATCGCTCTTCCGAACTCGCCACGCAAGCGGCGCACTTCACGTATACCCATCGCGCCGAGCACCTCGAGAAGCTGGTTGCGCCATGCGGCCGCAAGATTGAGGATTCGCTTCGATCCCGATTCGGGCGGCACACCGCTGATATCCACCGGACATGCGCGTCCCCTCGTACAGTTCATACACATGCGGCACTCGATAGCGACCAGAAACGGAATACCGAGCGCGACAACATCCGCACCGCATATAATCATCTTCGCCATGTGCTCGGGCAGCGCTATGCCGCCCTCGGCGATCAGTGTCACACAATCGCGGATACCTCTGTCGACAAGGTGTGTGTGAATGCGGCGGAAGTTGTCCTTGATAAACTCAGGATGCTCACCCTTGCCGATGTTTCCGTGCATGTCGGCTGTGAAATGAATCACTTCGACACCCGCGTCCGTCAGCTTTTCCGCCGTCCTGTGCGAGTTTACATCCAGCGGAATCTTTACACTGACAACTGCATTAGTATTGATCTTTTTTATGGCTTTGATGTTCGCCGCCATCTTTCCGTCATATATAAGTTCAACGAAAGCGGCGGACCTGATCAGTTTTTTGTATTTGCTGATCTCAGCGCCCCTGACCAGCGGCGCGATGTGTTTTTTATATTTCGCAAGGTTCTTTGTAATGTCGGCCGCATCCAGCACGAATTGCGTTTCCAACACTGCGGCGGCACGCGCGAAAGCTTCGTACATCTTCGGCGAATAATCGCCGAACGGCGGCTTGCTCAGCACGAACGGCACGGGCAGTTCCATAAGCGGCGGAATATCGACAGCCGTGCGGCGCTTGTCGTCGAACGCGAGAATCGGCACCTTGCGGCCCACATCCACCGAAGTACTGATATACTCGCGACCGTGAATCCCGTCGCGTGTCGGGCGCACGATCTCGGACATGTCGGTCCACATCGAGTCGAAGCCCGGACCCGAGAACTTGCCCCGGTAACCGGCACCGGACACGGGTATCTTTCCCGTTTCCGACTGGTACCAGAGTGTAAGGATAATATCCGGTTTCCAGTAATCGTCGCCGAGCCACCGGAACTCCGGATTCACTACACGCGTGATCGCCGCCCGTGTGCAGTTCTGCACACAGCGCAGGCAGTTCATGCAACTGTAAAGGTAATGAACCGGCCCTTCCATCTCGCGCGTGAAGATGCCTTCCTTCTTATATATTTCGTAGATGCACTCTTTCTTTACGCAGTGGTGGCACGCGCCGGCGCAGTCTTCGTTGAAATCAACGATCCCGAACTTGCCGACGGGCGTAAAACGCGGCGGTATGTGTTCGGTGTTTATGTGATACTTTTTCGGCATGACTCCCCCTATTTCGGATAAGCCGGTTTTATATATTGTTCATTAGAAATCAGGACAACGGTCACCGACCGCGCCCAGCGTCCTTACATTATCTCAGGGTTCCTGCTCCGCGACTTACGACAACATGCCGTCGCTCAAAAATTCATGAAAGCAGGAGCTTTCATTATTCAATACGTTACAACACACACACATTACGGCCTGGGCAGAAGCTCGGCCATTTCGACAATCTGCGGCACTGCGTCTTCCCATTCAATCGCCATGATATGGACACCCGACACGCCTTCCATCTTCTTAAGTTTCTTTATAGTCTCGACGCATATTTTTATGCCCATCTCGCGAGCCGCCTCGCCTTTTAGTCCTTCCATCCGCCTGATGACACTGTCCGGTACGTCCATCCCAGCAACCTTATCGCGCATATATCTCGCCATACCGGCAGACTTGAGCGGCGTGACACCGCCGAGGATATACACCTGCTCGTGAAGCCCCATCGCGCGTACATCCTTCATCCATCGCCCGAATTTCTTCAGGTTGAAAATGCACTGCGTCTGGATAAAACGCGCGCCGCTGTTCACTTTCTTGGCGAGCCGCAGAACACGATAGTCGGACGGATCGGCGAACGGATTCGCAGCTGCGCCTATGAACATCGAAGGCGGAGTATCCATCTCGTATTCGCCGAGATCGCTAATGAAGCGACCGTTTTCACACATATCGCGCGCACAGGCCAGCAGTTGCATCGAGTCGATGTCATAGACATTTTTCGCGCCCGGCTGGTTGCCGAACGACTGGTGATCGCCGCTTAGACAAAGCAGGTTGTCGATGCCCAGAGCCGCCGCGCCAAGTATGTCGCTCTGGAGCGCGATGCGGTTGCGGTCGCGGCACACCATCTGAAGTACAGGGTCGATACCTATCGACTTCAGCAGTACACACGACGCGAGGCTGCTCATGCGCACGATTGCTGTCTGGTTGTCGGTAACATTGACAGCGTCGGTGCAGTGTTTCAGCATGAGTCCCTTACGCAGGATGACATCGCCCGCGGCGCTTCTCGGGGGACCGCATTCGGAGGTAACGGCGAACGCGCCGGATTCGAGTACTCTTTCAAGATTGCTCTGTGTATTCATGACAGGATTTGTTCCTCCCGAGTGAGTTTCCGCTGACCGCCGTCGCGAGCGGACGACCAGTCTTTGGGGGGCGTCGTCTTGCTGAGACGTTCGAGCTGCCCAAGCGCCCTGAGACGACTGATGATCAGTTCCCACGCACAGGGTGTCTGCGGGTCGACCTCGCACATGCCGTTCTGAGAACCACCGCACGGGCCGTTAAAAATACTCTTGGCGCACCGGGTGACAGGGCAGACCCCGCCGTAATCGCCAAGCACGCAGTTGCCGCAGCCCTGGCAGTTCTCGACAAAAAAACCGGTCTTCTCCAGCAGCCCAAGGAATGTTGTGTTCACAGCCGGGAGAACAATCTTCTCCGGGAACCGTTGCGCGAGCATCTGCACACCCGCGCCGCAGGCCATGGACATTATCACATCATAGGCGTCGACATACGGGGCGATCTCCTCGATAAACTCGTTCTCGCACTGGCGCTCGACCGTCATCTCCATGATATGAATATTTCTTTTATCCTTCTTCGCCGAAAGCCGCAGTTGCGACGCCAGCAGGGCCACTTCCTTGTCGCCACCCGTGAAGCACACTTTCACACATGTGCCGCAGCCGGCAAGCAGTATCTTGCGGCTGCCCTCGAGCATGGATTTTATTTCTTCATAAGGTTTTCTTTCACCGACTATCATGCGGTACCTCCATTATTCGCTCTGCATCTATTCGCATAGTATCTTTTTGAATCCTGTTACATGCCCGGCGTCATTTAACCGATTTAAGGCCGAGCCTTTTGTATTCATCTCGCACAAAATCAAAAATGCCGTCCAGAACCTTCAGCGCGGGGCGCTTCGCCGTCAGGTAAAACAACCTTTCAGGCTCGTAGCCGGCCTCATCGAGAAGTTTCTTCGTATAGTCCACTCTTTTCGCGGCGCGTTTGCTGCCTGTGGCGGTAACGCACTGGCGTGGGTCGCAAGCCAGCACCACAACACAATCTGCATCCTTTTCGAATGCCTTCATCATGTAAATCGCGTCAACTTTGCCCGAACACGGAGTCTCGATAATGTTGACGCCTTCCGCATACGCACGTTCGAGGTCTTCCTTTTTCAGACCTGTATAAAGTGCATTGCAGCAACAAAACGCGGTTATGCTGATCTTTTTCATATCAGTTATCCCTGCAAATATTGAATTGTAAAACTCAAGGTCGGAGCACCGGGGATATGCCCTGCCGGGCCTCTTCTTGTCCCATCGAATAAAAGCTCGTGAATACTTCTTTATTCAAATTGATTTTATCTGTTAATAGTCCTTTCATTCTCTCAATCCGACTATAATAAAATAGAGAATGAAGACCGTCATGTCAATGAGATGCTAGAAAATCAAAACTATCGACATCCGTAAATTCACGATATTTCACATAAATACTCCTGCGAAAACGGTCGCGTATTATGACACATCACCTGTGCTGAACTCAATATCGGTCAGACAAGCAATATTGATGCTCAAAAGTCAGTGGTAATTGTTCACATTACATACATGGGAATGTTTTGGCATGGGGGGGGTTGGAGTGCAACGACTGTGTCGTTGCATATAGGCCCTTAAGGGGAATCTCGCGACAACGCATTGTCGCGAAAATCAAGCAGCGATACCAAGGGTCTCAAAGATATCGAGCATCACATTGCGAAGTGAACGGTAATGGTCAT